>CADBXK010000006.1 GCA_902798695.1 Oscillospiraceae bacterium | reverse complement strand
GATTTGATTGAACAAGAATCATCGAAAGAAGTTGAATCAGCTGATGATGAATCTTCATCATGATTTGTTGAATATGTTCATATATTTTATGGTATATATATATAGAATATACAACAATTTTTTAGAGTATATGATTCGGAAAATAAGCGGCTAAAAACGAGTAATAACGATTTAAACCGTTTAAAATCATTTTCAGAAGATAAGTTCCAAAAATTTTTTTTAAAATGTGGGGTGTGTGTGCTGTGTGGAGTTTGGGGTGTTTTTTGGGGTGTGTGTCTACTTTTGTGGGGTATGGGGGGCACCGCCGCTCACATACTTCCACAACAACACATATATGGTGGTGGTTGGTGAGGGTGTATAAATGTTTATATATAATGAAGTATAAATATATATATCAGGTATAATATATTTTGTGTGTCTACTTCTGTAGTATGGCTACTATATATATAGTAGATAACTATGTTTATATAGTTATCTACTGTATGTTGCATTGTGGGTATATGCTATATTTTTTTTGGGTTTTTTCGTTGTGAATATTGTTGCATATTGGTGGGTGTTGGTGTTGTGTGGTGTCTTTCTGGGATTTAATTTGTTCGTAAGTATACGAAATTGAACATTTGTTCAGTCGTGGAGGTTCAGTGTTTGTAGTATTATTCAATATTCTTGTTAATTTTGTTGTCAAACCCATAATTTCGTATGGTTACGAACTGTACATTTTTCCCAGATTCTTGTACATTTTTCTCTGATTCTTGTACCAACAGGGGCTGATTTTTGTACTTTTTTCTCTGAATTTCATGGTTTTTTGGTGGGTTGAGTGGGTTTTTTCGTTGTGAATGTTGTTGCATATTGGTTTTTATTGGGTAATATTTTTCCATGATGTAATATTATTTATATTTTCAGTTATAAAAATTATAGTGTAGATGTTATTGTCGTTTAATTTAGTTCATTAAACAATTGTTTAATGAACTAAATTAAACGCTAAACTGTGTGAAGATTATGATTTAACTGTTGAACCTTTTGGATGGAAATTATCACTAATGGAAGGATTAATAAAAGAGATGGAACTTTATGATTTCAAAAGTGATGTTGAAAATTAAGGAATATTGGGGTAAAATTCTAATTTATATCTTTGGTATACCTCCAAGCATAATAGCAGAACAATGCTCTGATGAGTTACGAAAGGAGTTAAAACTGACTAAAAAACGATTTAAACATACTGAAATTGTTCAAGATGGGCAAACTATTGTTTATGGGATTGAAGATACTGAAAAACGATATGTGTATAATGTTATTGGTGATGGTATATACGATGTATCTGAAAAACAATTAATTGATTTGTTAAATAATCAACATGAGGAAATCCAACGATTAAAACTAAAAATTGATGGATTGGATTATGCTCTCAAAAATATCAAACGAATAGATGTGGAGATTGATTTGAATGAGTTAGAAAAATAGTTAAAGAAGTGTTACATAAAGTAACACTCTTTAAAATTCAACTTACAAAGTTGCAGATACTTGAGCAACACCATATGCCGCATCAGTACTTGATTCTTCAACTACCTTACCATCTTTCAAGATTTGAATAGTTAAAGTATCACTGCCACTATCTTGTTTCTGAGCATTAGCAGAAACAATATACGCATCGTCATCTAAGTCTATAGTCTCTTCACCAGAACCTGAAATACTGTTCATGGAATTTGTATCTCCTGCAGCTCCAGACCAGTCACCACTATAGATCACTTTTACTTGAACACCTTTTACTTGTTCGTCAGCAGCATTACTACTATCATCTGTTTTTGTTGCTGTGTTTTTATCTGATGTTCCTCCAACGCCAAGCATAGCGATTAGGAGTATTCCAACACAACAAACAGCTAAGATGGATATTGCTTTTTTTGCTGTACTCCATTCTTTCCAATCATCTAAAAAACTCAATTTAAAGGCCTCCGTTTATTTTTAGATAGATGAAGTATTTTAGAGCTTTTACAAGTATGCCTAAACCTAAACCTCCGAGTAAACCTGTGATGAATCTTAAAAGGTTATTGCTTTCCCTGTATTCTAATAATTGAGTTAAGCCATCTATTGCGGCTGGAAGTAATAGCAAGATTGCAGAACTGAGTAAAAATGGAGTGTAATCTACAAAGAAATAATATGTATAGGTGAAGTATACTATTAGACTTATGTAGAATCCTGTGCATCTTGCACATACTGGGAATTGGTAGCCTTTGATGTGGAAACTTCTTTCAGGTTTCCTGTGGCATATTAGGTTAAGCATACTCATAGTTTATTCACAACTTTTAATACTTCTGTTTTTTATTTTTTTATGATTTTTGTTAATATATTTTTATATTTGGGTTTTGCAGATTTGGATATATTTTGAAGTTTTTTTCCTAATTTTTGTTTTGTAATTTTAATCAATTTTTCATGGTGTTGTTTGTTGGTTTGTCGATTGAAATGTTGAAAAATACATGCTGTAAAGTTTACTTTTAACCCTTTTTAATTAAACATTGTTTAATTAAACTAAATAAAAACCTTTAAATATATAAAAAACTAACAATTAATTGAAAAGTACATTTTTAACTAAATTGATAAAAAACACTAAAACAAAATATGGCCCTGGAGGAACATAAAATTGTCACCAGCATTAATGTATAATTTTAACAAATACATAAAAATAATGAACCAACATGACATATACAACGATGAAATAATCAATATTGATAGTTGTGACTTTATAACTCCAACAATAATATTACCCTTAATGAGTTTTATCTATAATTATAATAAACGAATAAAAGAACATGAAAACCCAATAGTAAACGATTATCTCCATAAAGTATTAGGAATTAAAAAACACACAGACACAACATTCCCTTTCAGATGGTTGGATGAAACTACAGATAACTCTGAAGAATTAACTAAAGAAATCTTAAGCATAATGAATCCTATCCCTGAAATGGAACAATCGTTGAAATATATTTTTCATGAAATTATAACTAATGTTTATGATCATTCAAGTTTTGATAATGGATTTGTCATAGGTCAATACTGGCCAAAGCGTAATGAAACCGATTGCTGTTTTATGGATAATGGTATCAGTATACCAGGTTCATTCAAAAAAGCAGGCATTCCATTTGAAAATGATTGTGATGCAATTATTCAAGCAGTAAATGGTATGTCCACAAAAGATAACGATGAATTCATCGGTAGAGGTACAGGATTAAACACTGTTGTAAACATAGTTACCCAAGGAGCAAGAGGTATTGTACTAATTGCTTCAGGGAATGGGGTAGTTGAAATTACAAAAAACCATGTTATTGCTAGAAAAATCCCTGATGATTATATTAAAGGCACATTAGTTAGTCTGAGAGTAAACTCCAATAAAACTATTGATATTTATGAACATATGATTGGAAGAGAATATGTATTACCTAAAAAGATTAAAAGAATAAAAAAGAAACCTATATATGTTAATGAAAAAAATATGAAGGAGGTTAAGTAAAATGAGTGAAATTGAAATTTTCTTAGAAAAAGAAATAGATCCGGATTTAGGATCCAGAAATAAAATTGAAGAATTATTTAAGAATATTAGTTCAGATGTTTCAAAAGTAGTGATGAATTTTACTGGTGTTAAGTTTATGGGAAGGAGTTTTGCTCAGGAATATTTGAACCAGAAAAATAAAGCTTCTTTTGAAGTGGTGGAGGTTAATGTTCCCGATGATGTTCAAAAGTTGTTTGATATTATTTTGAAGATTAATGGGCATTTATAAATGTAGAAAAATAAGATTATATTATGATTTGTGTAACATTTTTTGGTAAAAGGATCGTAGGAGTGGCCGCTCCTCCCCTTTTACACAGGTTACACAAAGGTTTCGTAAAACTATTGTTTTACGAAACAGAAAAACACAAGAGTTATTAGAAAAAGAATTTAATGAAAGTTTAGCAACATTAACTCCATTAAAAAAAATGAAATACAAGAAAAAGAAGATAAAATCGACCAATTAGTATATGAATTATATGATCTAAATAGAAGAAGAAATAAGCATTATTGAAAAATA
>CADBXK010000005.1 GCA_902798695.1 Oscillospiraceae bacterium | reverse complement strand
ATTATTGCAAATACAAAGTGTTACATTTAATGGCTCTGATTTTGTTTGTGAGTCCAGTTCTTGATAAATAGATAAGGGGTATTCTTTTCCATCTTCAAGGTTTTGAAGTTCATCAGTATTTAGTTCAATTTCGCATTTACCATCTTCTGATGTTGTATTTTCGCCCATTTCAATTGAAGTTTTTTCATCTATGGGGCGTTCTATTTTTGTTAGTTTATTCGAGATTCCCTTTACAGAGATTGTTTTTTTGCCATAGTCTTTTATATTGTTCCTATAAAGCTTGCATTCATTTTTATTGCCTTCGTGAATATTTTTTGGCTCGATTATCTCTGGACGATAGTTCGGGGTTATAATATTTATTTTAATCGGATCTGATTCCACCTCCTCGTCTTTGTCTTTATCTATCGTATACTTTATACGTAGAGAATGCGTTTTACCTTTTTCTAATGTGGCAAGATACGCCGTCTTAATAGTGAATTCCCATTTAAGGGGGTTATCATCGGATTGCTTAAAGTCGTAGTCAACATTGATTTTCAATTCTTTAGGATCTTTTTCATTGGTGTCATTAACAATTTTAGTAAATTCGTATCCTTCTTCTGCTTCCGCTGGAACTTTAATATCCTCATAATTATACGTATACTCCCTATAATTGGTAGCAAATGCTTGAAATAAAAATTGTGCATAGTAAAATTGATATAAATTTTTTTACATTAATAGTTTGTTTGAATTTCATAAAAATTACCTATTCCTTTCCAGTTTTTAAATTAACATTTGTTGTTTATTACGTTTATAAAATTTATATAAATATGAAATTAATCATACTCATATGCAAAAAAATTAATAAAAAAACATTAGAAATATCAATTTTATGGAAAATTATATCAAAAAAGATCGAAACTTGTCAACACAAAATGTGTTAATAACATTAATTTTGTTAAAATTATATTAATTCAGATTGAAATGTTGAATATAAATGGCAATAATTATTTTTTATTTGTTATTATTTGGAGCGTTTTGTCAAATTTAGTTGTGCATATATACCAAAAATTAGTTGTAAACTTAATAAAAACGAACACTATCCAAAATGTTAGTGTTCGTTTAAGGGTTCTATCCTATTTTTATGGGTTTGAAAAATTTAATAGCAGCATTTGTTATATTGTTGTTATTGTTATTCTTATTTTTGTCACTACTTACTGATTTAGCACATACAAATTTTTGAATAACGGGTTGTTTTGATTTTCGTTCGGGTTGATTTGGTTCTCGATTAACAGAAAAAAAGGCTCCATCATATAAGCTAAAATCCTTTCTTTTAGATAGTTCATCCCAGTTAAGTTTTTTGTCGCTTATTAAATAATATATATTTGTTTTTTTATCTTGTGATGAAAGCGTAACATTAGCAAAAGACTGCTTTATGAGTATAGGTTTAATATTTGGATTATAGCCTCTATAACTTTGCTTTTTATCCTTTGTAGCTATTATTATTTCGGGGCTGGAATCCTCATCAATGTCTGCTTCGGGGCTGGGATTCTCATAAATGTCTGCAGTAATTTTATCAAGTGATTGTTGATCAATATAATAATTTTTAGAACGAATACCTTCTAGGTCAAAAGGAGGATTGAATATAATTTTTTTACCTATTCCTACAGCATAATCTTTAAAATGCGGTGTTCCATTTTTTAGTGTGACCCGTCCCTTATCATTTTTAATTACGCCCTCTAGAGTTGGTTTTTCAGCAAATTGGGCGTTTTTGTTACCGTCAAACTGTTTATTTTGTATTTTACATTCTACTTTTAAAGGTTTTTTTAAAATTGTTGCTTTGAAGGTTGTTTGTTGGAATTTATCTATAATATAGTTTTGTTCATCTTTACCAGTTAATTTAAAGCTGACCATAACATCTTTGTCTTTACCAGCATTTTGATTGTTAAAATTAGCCGTATAATTAAAATCTAGATCATCGTCTAGATCATCGCCCTCCACTTTTCCCTTAATTTTTGCCTTAGAGGTGTCTATATCGGCTTTCATTTTACCATTATATAGTTTGTTCTTTGCCTTCAAATTTTCTATTATTACAGGACACTGATAAATGTCTGCCTTGAAGGTTTTTTCTTGAGATTCATCTAAAACATAGTTTTCACTGTTGAGATTAAATTCGACTGTAACATCTTTGTTTTCACCAGCATTTTTATCGTTAAAATGAGCCGTACAATCAAACTCTAGGTTATTGTCTAGATCATCGTCTAGATTATCGTCCTTCGATGTTCTCTCAATGTGTGCTTTCTTTTTGTCTATAGTGGCATCAGTTGTACCATCATAAGTTTTTGATTCAGCAACTATTCCAGATATTTTTACAGGACATTTAAGAACTGTAATGTTGTCACTTGTTTTTAATGTGCGGTTTCCTGTTTTTGCGGTTATATGGAAAGTTCCTACTCTTTTTATAATAATTTGTCCGTTTTTAGTTATTTTTGCAACATCGATATTATCAGATTCATAGGTTATTTTACTTGTTCCGCTATACCCATTTAAAGAGATTGCTATAGGCTTGCATCCATATGTGTATGTCTTCTGTAGATTATTAAATGTTATTATTGGTATATATTCAAGAGGATCTGATGTTGTGTTAGCTTCTAGATCTGTTTGAAAAATTGATATTTTATGATTGGTATCCTTTGGTAGCTTTGATGTGGTTAGTTGCCATTTGCCATTTTCAGCTACTATGGTAGTTCCTATTATTTCTTTGTTTTCGTTTGTTATACTTACTAAGCATCCTTTTTCTCCAGTTCCAGAAATTGTGGGATCAGTGCTATTACTGTACTCATAATTGGTTATTTTTATTTTATCTGGTTTTTTTGTAGATATATGTATTTGGTGGAACGTTTTTCCACAATCTGTTTTTCCGGCTGGATAATAATAAATGGTCAAGTAGTTATCAGTTGTATCCTTTAATTTATCAAGGTAGTTTTGCTTTATAGTTATTTTATTGCCTTCAATTGTATAATCAGTATTTTTTTGCAAAGACTTTTCTGTTTTATAATCGATTACCTTAACAATTTCGTCTTTTTCGCATAACGTATTTTTATTTAAAGTTACAGAGAATTCTTTATCTTTTTTTGTGAGTTTTTTGTATGTTACGTTAGCTTCTGTTATTTTGTCTTCTTTGACTTCGATATCTTTATGAATCAAAACATGAGAATTAAAACGTGCATAACGAATATTATTAAAAATATCTGTTAATTTACAATATACATAAAATTGATCATTTAATTTTCCTTCTTCAAGGTCAATTTTAAATTTTGTTGAAAAGTGATTATGGTAGTAACCGGTATTATCGTGGGAATAATAATAGCTGGATTCGGGAGCGGGTATCCATTTTGCATTTTTAGGAATTGGTTTATTTAAACAGTATAGTTGATCAGTTTTTAAATACTCTATGTTTTTTATTATGGGTTGGATATCGGGTATATATACACCAAATATGATATTATTTATATTTTGTGTATATTCTTGCAATTTGTGATTATTTTCTTTACATTCACGGTCTATGAATGTTGACATAATAGGGGAGCTTGTCTTAATATGAGTAACAAATAGTGGCCAAATACAAATATTACTAATGTCTTCTGTTTCATAATGGTATAGTCTTGGAATGTTATCGTATTTACTTCTAAGCCAAAATGAAATATTTTGACATTTTTCAGTACTGGATGCATCGTTATCAATTTTTTGATGCACAAAACGTAGATTACAGGATAAGTGGTTGTAATAAAGATCAGCATCTGCTACTATGTCTGCGGACCATTGACCCTTGTCGTTTACTTTGGCAGAGCCAATATCTTTGTATTTATTTCTTAATGCATTATATTTAGATATTTTTACGATATATCCTGGTGTTCCAGTTCCAAAAACCTTTATCCGTTTAGGATTGTTGTACTCGTTATTGTTGCATGTATAACAATTGGGACTATTTATTTGAAAAGGTTGAGGGTTATTATTATCTACTTTTGGAGTATTATTTTTATCAAGTTTTTCGTCGAATATTCCTTTGTATTTATATTTTTGTTCGCCGTTATCTTTATTTGTATTAATTTTACAGGTAGCATCAAAACGAATTTCACATTTATCAATTTTAAGCTTGGCGTTATAGTCTGTATATATTGCATTGCCTTTACCTATATTTTCATTTTCTGATTTGCAGTTATCTATTTTGGAATTAACGAGTGACAAACATGAGTTACTATATGCTGCTATAGCACCACCATTTTTAGCTTGACATGAATCTATTGACGTATTGGATAATGAAGTTGAACTGAAGTATATTGCACATATTGCACCACCATAATCTGCTTTACAATTAGAAATTGTGACGTTTGTTTGTTCTATATGTGAACGTTGAGAATATATTGCACCACCATAACCTGCTTTACAATTAGAAATTGTGACGTTTGTTTGTTCTATATGTGAACTTTGAGAATATATTGCACCACCCTGTTGTGCATTACAATTAGAAATTGTGACTTTTTTCTGATCTATATGTGAACGTTGAGAATATATTGCACCACCATAATCTGCTTTACAATTAGAAATTGTGACGTTTGTTTGTTCTATGTTTGAATCACAAGAAGATATGGCTTGATAACAACGAGAAATTTTTCCACCATTTTGTTTAAAATCTGATTTGTTTTCCAACGCTATAGCAGTCGAACAGGAACCAAAATCACAGATATTACATAAATCACAGATATTACATTCATTTAGTGATATTTTGGAATGGTTTGAGTATATTGCAGCGCCGTGTGTTGATCTAAAATTTTTTATAGTAGTTCCTGAATTTATGTTTAAAGTTGAGTTGTATACGTTTATTGCATTTGTTATTGATATATAGTGGGTTCCGGTAGATAAGTCAATAGTTATATTTTCAAGATTAACTTTACTATTATTTTCTATACGAAAAAAGTTAAATTTTATAGCTTCTGTGTAGTAGGTGTCTAGTTTAATTGTTTTTGTATTACCATATGATGTTATTGTTATATCTTTGTTGTTTATGCATAATTGCTTATCTTTAGGTATTGTTATGTCTTTGCTCAATAATATTGTTTCACCTTTTTGTGCGTGGGTAATTGCATCTTGTAATTCTTCGAAATTTTGAACAGTATATGACTGACAAGTAATGTCGTTATCGTTTAATGCAAAAGCCGTACTGTTTAACAAACTAGAGGGTATTGTAGATGAGATTGAAATTGTGCACAGTAAAATTGATATTAATTTTTTAACATTAATGATTATTTTGGATTTCATAAAAATAGTTTTCCCTTTCTGATACTCAAATTAACATTTGTTTTTTACATTTCTTATAAAAGTCTAAAAATTATACAAATATGAAATTAATCATATTTGTATATGTGTAAAATTAATATTGATAAAAGTTTAAAAAATAAGAACTTTTATTAGAAAAAATCACCATCAGTGTTGATTTTATGGAAAATTATATCAAAAAATATCGAAATTTGTCAACACAAAATATGCTTTTAATATTAATTTTGTTAATTTTATATTAATATAAAATTTAAGGTTAATTATAATTAGTTATATTGGTTTGTCATTTGTGATTATTTTGGGATATTTTGATATATTAATTTTTTTGTTTATACCAAAATTGAGATATAAATTTATAAACAAAAATAGCACTGACCTCTTTGGCCAATGCTATTTTATTTTTTGATAAAATTATTGTTGTTCTTCTTGATGCTTATCTTCGTCTTTCTTTTTTTTTGTGAGTATAAGTATAAATAAACTGATTAATATTAGAATTAAAAGTAGAATTAAGTAGGGGAGAATTGATAGAATGATATCATTTATGGTTTTTTCGTCGATCATGGTGTATGGACTAAAGTGACTAGTTTGGAACTCACAATAATTTTTATTGTTAATGTTAACAATATTTGTGTCGAAATTATCGTCAGCATCTTGTTTGATTCTATAAATTTGTAGGTCGGCTAAATCGTAGTCATTTGGGATAGGTATTCTAACTGTTACTAATCCTTTAGAAATGTTTGGCTGAATAACTTCACCATCTTGATTGACAACATATACTTCATATAGTCTAATATGTTCAATTTTACGTTTTATATTTTCGTCTAAATTTTTATAGGCGTTATCATATTCGTTTGTGTTCGGATACATTTCTCTAACAACTAGTCTAGACCATTTTGGGAATACGCCCTTAGGTGCGTAAACCTGTATACCTGTTCTACTGTCTTCGGCGTCAAAAATTTCATCTTGATCGTCATCATCTGTTGTAGTTTCATCACTATCGGATTGAATTGAGTCGTCATAGTCAATAGAATAAAAGTTTTGATCATAATTGGATCCCATACCAAAATTTAGTTTAACGTTATTTTTATTAATTGGAATTTTATCTTCTTTATAATCATAAACTGGAAGAATATTACCATAAATATTATCAGGCGGAATAAGATAATAATTGGCAGAACTATGTCCATTTAGTAAAAGATCAGAAAAATCTATAAGTATATTTTCACCAACATTTATGCTTGAAAATTTTGGATTTCCTATTAGTTTTACATCGTCTCCGTTAATTATACCGGTTAGAGTTGGTTCTCCATCAAATTCAGCTTTGTTTGTTCCATCATAAAATTTGTCTTTTATTTTGATATTGTCTATTGTTAATCTTTTTGGGTGAACTTTAATGGTGCCACTTTCAAATGTGCGTTCTTCATAATCTTCATCAGCTTCTTTGGTTGCAATTATTTGAAATTCTCCAACTTTTTTGATAGTAAGTTCTCCTGTAATGGGATCTATTTCTGCAACATCTGGATGCGTAGAACTATAGGTTACGTCACCGCTTCCTTTACCACCATTTAAAGATATTGGGGAAGGAGTATCTCCGTAAGTGTATTCTTCCTTAAGATTATTCCAACTAACATTGTTTTGGTTTTGCTCAGATTTTTTGACATCTAAGTTAACGGTCTTTGTAGGTAAAGTTAAACCTTTTGCTAAATTTGTTTGTCCAGCAGGGTAAAACGAAATTTCTAAACTATAGGTATTTGCATATAGTGAGTTAAGATATTTAGGTAGTAAAATAATTTTATTGCCTTCAACTGTATAATCTTCACCTTTGGTTAAGGGTTCATTATTAGTTGCATTAACAACACTAGCTATTGTATTCTCGTTTAAAGTTACCGACAATTCTTTGTTTTTTGTGTCAGTTTTGACATGTGTTATTGTTTTGGGGGTTATTGTACAGGGTATATAAACTATAATACCATCGCTACGTAAATAGGTTACATTGTTTGCTTTATCTGTTGCTTTAGCATATACAAAATTGTATCCACTAACACCTTTCCAATAAAGCATAAGTGTAAAATCTGTTGCTACAGTATTATCTGTTATTTTAAGATTGTCTGAGGTTTTCCATTGGTTATTAGGAATGTTTTTAGGGTTTGGATAGAAGTCTCTACTTGTGCAATATTCAAAGCTTTTTATTCCACTTAAAGAGTCTGTTGTTACTGTATTTTGAATTTCAGCAGGACCGTTACCGTTATGTGTAACAATAAGGCTGAAAATTTTATCGTCTGAGGATTTATCTAAAGATTTACCATTTACTTTAATATGTCCTTTCGGTTTAGTTTTATCTATTTTAACTGAAATAGGGTCGGAATCAGAATAATTATTATCTTCATCGAATACTCTTATTTTTACGTTATGAGTTCCTTCTTCTGTAATAGGGAAATCTACAGTTGCTTTACCTGATTGATTTATTTCGTTTATCTTATTAACATCAGATAAACTATTCCACTTGTTTTCATCGAGAGAAATTTTAATGTCTTTTATTGGTAAAGATCCTTTTTCAACAGTACAAGATAGTGTAACATCTTTATTTGTCCAATCTCCAGCATTATAAGGTTCATTATTACCTTTAGTTAATGTTGGACCATTAATTTTAGGAGGAATAGGTTCCAAAATTTTGACGTAAATATCAGGTGTAGTAAGATAATAATTGGAAGATTGATTTCCACCTAGTGAAAGACCAGAGAAGTCTATACGTATATCTTTATCAATAGTAGCTTGGCTTGAAAAATCTATATCAATATCGGTATTAGGATATTTGCTTGCACACTTTGGACTTCCTTTTAGAAATACATCGTCGCCGGTAACTACACCCTCTAGAGGTGGTGTTTCATCAAATGCGGCTTTATCGGTTTTGTCAAAATGTTTTTCTTGCATTTTAACATTTTTTAATATTAATTCTTTTTGTTCAATTGTAGCAGTAGTATTTGCTGGTTGCTCAGATAGAAAATAGTTGTCTTTTTTAGCTCCGTTTAGTTCAAATCCAGTGAAAGTCACAGTTTTTCCCGGTGCTGCCTTTTCATCAGAGAATGAAGCACTTCCACATATAATAGATAGTTTGTCATCATTTATTATGCTTTGAAGGTGATTTTGAAGGTTATTATTATTTTCTAAGGGTTCTATTTTATAATTAGTTGTGTCGATTTTTGCGTCATTGTTACCATCATAAACTTTATCAGAGGCAGTGACGCCAGTTATTTTTACAGGAAGTGGATTAACTGTGATTTCATCACTTGTAACTTTGAGTTCTTCGTAATTTTCATCAGCTGCTTTAGTTGCGGTTATTGTGAAACTTCCTACTCCTACTATAGTAATTTGTCCGTCGTTATCTATAGTTGCAACCTTGGGATTATCAGATTCATAGGTTACGTTATCGCTTTCATTACTACCATTTAAAGATATTGGGGCAGGAGTATATCCGTAAGTGTATGTTTCTTGAAGATTATTAAACTTTGCATCGTCTGGAGGTGATTGTTGCTCAGATTTTTTGATGTCTAGACTAACGGTATCTTCAGGTAAAGTTAAACCTTCTGCTAAATTTGTTTGTCTAGCAGGGTTAAACGAAATTGCTAAACTATAGGTATTTGCATCTAGTGAGTTAAGATATTCATGATTTAAAACGATTTTATTGCCTTTAACTGTATAATCTTCACCTTTGGTTAAGAGTTGGTTGTTATTAGTTTTATTAACAATTTGAGCAACAGTGTTGCCGTTTAAAGTTACCGACAATTCTTCATAATTTTCTTTAGGTTTAAAATGTGTTATTTCTTTTGTGGTTATTTCGCTATCGGTATATAAAATATATCCGTCGCTACGTATAATAGTTATATTATTAGCATTATCTGTTATTTTGGCATATGCAAATTCGATTCTACTACCACCGCCCCAAATAAATTTATGTACTGATGCTTTATGGCCATCATTGTATATCTTTACATCTGAGTCTACCCATTTGTTATCAGGAAGGTTTTCAAGGTTTTTACAGAATTCTTTACTCGTAAAATATTCTAGTTTTTTAATTTCATGAGTATTATCTTCTACATCTATTTCTAGAGTATATCCGTTCCCTCTGCTTATAAGACTGAAAATTGCATCTTCTGAAGATTGATCTAAAAGCTTACCATTTATTTTAATATGTCCTTCCGGTTTAGTCTTGTCTATTTTAACTGAAATAGCATCAGATTCATAATAATTATCATCTTCATCGAATACTCTTATTTTTACGTTGTGCTCTCCTTCTTCTGTAATAGTGAAATCTACAGTTGCTTTACCTGATTGATTTATTTCTTCTATCTTATTAACATCAGATAAACTATTCCACTCGTTTCCATCGAGAGAAATTTTAATGTCTTTTATTGGTAAAGAGCCTTTTTCAATAGTGCAAGATAGTGTAACATCTTCCTTTGTCCAACTTCCAGCGACATAGGGTTCTGTAGATATATTGCTAATTTGAGGAGAAATAGGGTCCAAAATGTTGGCCTTAATATTTTTTGGTTTAATAAGTTCATAATTGGAACAACTAGTTCCATCTAGTTTTAAATCGTCGAAGTTTATATCAATATCGTTACCAGGACCTATGTTTGAAAATTTTGGACTTCCTGTTAGGAATACATTGTCCTTGTCCTCGTCAAGTAAACCCTCTAGCTTTGGATCGTCTTTAAAATTAGCTTTATCGGTTTTATCAAAATGTTTTTCTTGTATTTTAACATTTGAGATTGTTACTTCCTTATGAGTAATATTTGCGGTGGAAGTTATTGTTTTATTGGATATTTTGTATTTCTTACTATCATTTCCGCTTAGTGTGAATCCTGAGAAAGTAACAACTTTGTTATCTCCAACATTCTTATCGGCAAAAGTTGCAGATTCAATATTTACCGATACCTCATCCCCATCTTTAACGTTACCTTTATCTGTAAAAAATATCTCGTAATCTGCGTTGGTGTTTCCATCATATTCTTTATCTTTAGCAGAAATATTTTTTATTTCTAATTCTTTTGGATGAACTGTAATATTACCACTTGGAACTTTAAGTTCTTCATAATCTTTATCAGCTGCTTTAGTTGCGGTTATTTCGAACTCTCCTACTCCTACTATAGTAATTTGTCCGTTTTTATCTATAGTTGCAACACTTTCATCACTAGATTTATAGGTTACGTTACCATTTCCACTACCACCATTTAAAGATATTATTCCAGGAGTCTCTCCGTAAGTGTATTCTTCCTTAAGATTATTCCAACTTGCATTGTCTTTGTTTTGTTCAGATTTTTTGATGTCTAGAGTTATGGTATCTGAAAGGATAGTACCCCAGAGCAAATTTTGGTCTAAGCCTGTGTTGGTTTTTCCAGCAGGGTTAAACCAAATTCTTAACTCATAGGTGTTTGCATCTAGTGAGTTAAGATATTCAGGTAGTAAAACGATTTTATTATTGTCAACAACTTTGTAATCTTTACCTAGTTTTAGTGTATAATCAGTATTTGTATTAACAACCCTATCTATTGTGTTCCCGTTTAAAGTTACCGACAATTCTTTATAATCTTCGTTAAGTTTAACATGTGTTATTTCTTTTGGGGTTATTTTGCTGGATTTATATAAAATATATCCGTCGCTATGTAGGAAAGTTGTATTACCAGCTTTATCTGTTATTTTGGCATATACAAATTCAACTCTACTAGTATCGCCAACATTAATTATTTTTTCTAATGTTGCTGTATGATCATCATTGGATATCTTCACATCTGAGTCTTTCCATTCGTCATCAGGAATATCTTCAAGGTTTTGATAGAATTTGTTACTTGAGAAATATGTTAGGCTTTCTATTCCACTCATATCGTCTGTTGCTTGTATCTCTTGTTTGCATGGTACCATATTCTCTGGTGGATAAATTTCAAATGTAAAAAACGAGAAATGTTCATTTTCTGACGACATATCTAAAGGATCACCATATATTTTAATATTTCCTTCCGGAGGAGTCGTGTCTATTTTAACTGAAATAGCATCAGATTCATAATAATTATCATCTTCATCGAATACTCTTATTTGTACGTTGTGCTCTCCTTCTTCTGGAATAGTGAAATCTACAGTTGCTTTACCTGATTGATTTATTTTGTCTATCTTATTAACATCAGATAAACTATTCCACTCGTTTCCATCGAGAGAAATTTGAATGTCTTTTATTGATGAAGAGCCTTTTTCAACAGTACAAGATATTGTAACATCTTTGTTTGTCCAACTTCCAGCTTTATAGTCTCCTGTAGATATATCGCTAATTTTAGGAGGTTTAGGTAAAATGTTGGCCTTAATATTATCGGGTTTAATAAGTTTATAATTGGAAGATTTGTCTCCAATTAGTGAAAGACCAGAAAAATCTATAGGTACATTACCAGGACCTGCGCTGGTGAATTTTGGTTCTCCTTTTAGGAATATCTTGTCCTTATCCTCGTCAAGTAAATCCTTTAGCTTTGGTTCTCCATCAAATTTAGCATCAAGTTCACCATTCCATTCTTTGTCTTTTATTTTAACATTTTCTAGGGTTACTTCTTTTTGCTTAACTGTAATGGTGTCACTTTCAAATGTGAGGCCGTTTATAGTTGCTTTTACTGTGAAAGTTCCTGCTCCTACTATTTCTAACTTTCCTTCGTTATCTATGGTTGCAACATTTTTATCACTAGAGCTAAAGGTTGCACCGGTTGCATTACCGTAATCTAAACTGACACATGTATTAGGATTATCTCCGTAGGTGTATTCTGAATTAAGATTATTAAAATTTGCCACATGTAGTGTGGTTGTGTATTCAGGCAAATTTTTTAATAATGAATCATCTAAGTTTGTTTTGCCGCGAGGCCAAACAGAAATTTTCAACTTATGTTGGCCGGTATTTAAATTAGAAAGATAATCTTTTTTTAGAATAATATTGTCATTGATAGTTTTGTAGTTTGTAGTTGTCAACGTTTGTTCGTTATTTTTAATTTCTTTAACAGTGTTGAGGTGGAAGGTTACACTAATATCTTTATCTTTGTTTGTTGATTTTACATATGTTGGGTTTTTGTCATTTATTACGCTATCTTTAAAAGGAATGAAACCGGGGGTACGAATTTGCTGTAGTATACTACCACTAGAAGACATTAGAGCCAAATAAGTATAGTATGCAGGCACAGTATCTTCAGAGTACGCAATATCTAACGCTGGGGGTTTCTTTGTTATTTTGCCATCAGCGTCAGGAATATCTCCTAGATCGCTATTTGACAATTTGTCTGGAGGGGTATTATCAATACTATAACCCATTTTTAACTGGTTTCCGGTGGAAGAAGTATAGTTTACATAAATTTTTACATTCTTTTTATAAATATATTTTAAAGTTGCTGGTTGTGTTTGATTGAAATAAGGAGAAACTGGACCATCATCTACTGAAATTCCAATTTTGAAATAATTGCTTGTTGCACCTAGTTTTGCTGTATTTCGTAAAATTGGAATGTCTGATTTATTTGCTATTGTTTCTTCTTTGCTTTTATTAACATGGCCTATACGTGGTGCATGCATGACACCTGGTGGATCGTTGGTTGTGGTTTCTGGTGCAATATCAATATCTGTGCTACCAGTTCCACCACCCCATAATAGAAAGTCTGATTCATCTGCATTTGTATCATCATTGGATACTATATCTGGTTGATTTACGTCATATATGCCAGGATATCCATACAGGGACTCGCAATTATCTATGCCTTTAGCGTCAGATGCAACATTAATTTCAAATGGGTTATCGTTTGAAATTTCTAGTTTAGTGTCTCCATCAAGATATATTGCATTACCGTAGTGAGCGCTACAATTAGAAATTTTTCCACAATTTAATTCAATTGTTGATTTGTGTGCATATATTGCTCCACCATTTATAGAACTACAGCTATCAATAGCTCCATTGTTGAATTGTAGTTTAGAATTATTTTTAAGACAAATTGTTCCTTCATTGGAGTTAGAGTTGCAATTGCGAATAGAACTATTTGCATTTAAATTTATGTTCGAATTATCTGATTTTATCAGGCTATCGTTTGAATTTAAATTTGTTATAATGGTCCCTGAGTTTATATTTAACGTAGATTGATTGTTAACATATATAACACCCATTGGGCTTGGATTTTTAGTAAATGTTGAGCAATCAATAACAACATTGTTTAAGTTAAGTGTTGCTCCATTAATTACAGAGAAGATAGGACCATTGCATAATAAGTCGGGTTCTGGGTTTATAGTATGACCATTACCGTCAATTGTTATGTTTTTTTCTTGGGAGCATGATAAAAAAGCAGAATTTGTGGTTGAAGCATCTTTAGGTATTGCTATATCAGCATTTAAAATTATGCAATCACCATCAATTGAATTATTAAATGCATCTTGTAATTCGGCAAAAGTCGAAACATATTGTGCGTAGTTGCGAGTTGATGCATGCTCTTTATTATCTTGTTTGTTTTTATATTTTGTTAAAGGTTGGATTTGATCTGCTGTTGCAATATTGTTGCTGTTTGCTGCAAAAACCATGCCATTTAATGAGTTGGGATGTAGAGTAGATGATACTAAAATTGTGCAAAGTAAGACTGATATTAATTTTTTAATATTGACTCTTGGTTTGAATTTCATAAAAAGCACCATTCCTTTCTGGTTTTTAAATTAACATTTGTTTATTATTTTTATAAAAATTATATAAATATGAAATTAATCACATTCATATGCATAAAGAATTATTAATAAAAAATCAAAATAAATTTATACACAAACTTTTGTTGCAAAAATTGCCAGAAATATTGATTTTACGGAAGATTATATCAAAAAAGCTCGAAATGTGTCAACGAAAAACATGTTAAAAATATTAATTTTGTTAAAATTATATTAATTCAGATTGAAATGTTGAATATAAATAGCAATAATTATTGGGTATTTGTTATTATTTAGAGTGCTATGTCAAATTGAGTTGTATAAATATACAAAAAATTGAGATATAAATTTATAGTCAAAGAGAGCACTGGCTTTTTTACCAATGCTCTCTTTGATTTTTTATGAAAATTTATTATTTTTCTATTTTCTTTGTCTTTCTTTTTTTCAGCATAATTGTAGATAAGCTTATGAGTAAAATAAATACAAATACAACTAGGTATGGAAGAATTGATTGCATTATATCGTTTATGTTTTTTTCATCAATCATAGTGTATGGACTAAAGTGATTGGTTTGAAATTCACAATAATTTCTATTGTTAATGTTTACTATATTTTCATTAAAATTATTGTTAGCATTTTGTTTAATTCTATCAATCTGTAAGTTAGTTAAATCGTGATCGTTTGGTGTAGGTATTTTAACTGTTATTAATCCTTTAGATATATTTGGTCGAATAATTTCATTGTTTTGATCTACAACACATACTTCGTACAATTTAATATGTTCAATTTTATTTTTCTTTTCATCATCTAAATTTTTATAAGCATTATCATATTCATTTGTATTTTGCTGCATTTCTTTAACAACTAATTTGCTAGATTTTGGGAATACGCCTTTAGGTGCGGAAACTTGTATTCCTGTTGCAGAGTCCTCAGCTTCAAAAATTTCATCTGAATTATAGTTAACATTTAGTTGAAAATTATTTGGAGGGTTAATTGAGTTTAATTTGTTTTTAATAAGGTTTGAAGAATTAGTAAGTTTTAGTTTATCGATTTTAATATTATTAAAATCAGGGAAAGTATTTG
Source organism: Oscillospiraceae bacterium (assembly GCA_902798695.1). Lineage (GTDB taxonomy): Bacteria > Bacillota > Clostridia > Oscillospirales > Ruminococcaceae > RUG12519. Next base: position 27,851 of record CADBXK010000005.1, on the reverse strand, counting down.
ATTGAATGTAATTTGAATTAAATGTTAAATTATTCTTCCTATAATTAGATCTTGAAATAATATTACCATAAATATTATTAGGTTGTTGCTTAATATAATATTTGTAAGCATCTTTACCTTCTAATGAAAACTCGGTGAAGTTTATAGGTATATTTTCACCTACATTTATGCTGTTAAATGTTGGTTTTCCGGTTACTAGTTTTACATCGTCGCCATCAATTACCCCATTTAGAGTTGGTGTGCCGTCAAACTCAGCATTATTTGTTCCGTCAAAAGTTTTGTTTTTTATTTTAACATTTTCTATTGTTACAGGGTGTGGTTTGATTTCAATTGGTTTATTTTTAACTGCTGGTTTAGCAGACCTAAGGGTTATTATTTTGTCTGTTCCGTTACCTTCGTTATTGTATGACGATTTAAGATTGTTAATGGTTGTGTCTGTTGAGGGTTTTGATTGTTTTAACCCCTTTATACTAATTGAATCAGGATCGGATATAATAGCATTACCTGCTAAAGAGAATTGAGTTTTGTTAGGATTTATCTGAAATATTTTTTTTTGTATTTCAAAAATAGGATTAGTATATTTATCTGCAAATATATTGTTGTTATTTTTTTTATCATTTTCTTTTAAAGCGTTAAAAACTTCCTTATTGTTTTTTCTGCTTAACACATTCTCTATATTTTTTAATGCTACTGATTTCTTTAATCCGTCTACAATTCCCTTAATATTCTTACTTTTATCATTTGATTTCAATTTATCTGCAAAGTTATTCCATTTTCCTCTATCATTCGAAACTCTATATTTATTTTCAAGCCATTTAGCTATTCTATTCTTGGTCGCTTTCTGTTTTATTCCCTCTGTTTTTTGATTCCACTTATGTAATTTTGTTAACAAAATTCTGTTACTATGAATATTTCTAAGAAGTGATTCTCGTCTTAGTTTATTATTATCATTTTCTTTTAAAGTATTAAGAGCACATTGCTTGCCATGCCTACCTAACACTTCATGTAACATTGCTACCGCATTTGCTTGATTTTCTTTCTTTCTGAAATTTCTATATGCATGTTGTATTTTTCTTGCATTCTCATCTAATTCTAATTCCTTTACATTATTAGTCCACTTGCGTAAATTTGCACTTAAAATTTTATTTCTTTTCTTTTCATTTTTACCCAGAATATTTTTAAGAAGGTCTGCTTTTCTATTTCTATCATTTTCGTCTGTGATTGGTTGTACAGCCATTTTACGAGGAGCAATTTTGCGAAACAAGTTACCTATTTTGCTAGTACACTGTTGAAAAATGTTTTTTTTATTTTCAACAATTTCTTCTTTAATTGTTGACTGCGCAATCGTTGCACGAGGGGCGATTTTGCGAATATTTGTATTTTTGTTTTTAGGGATTATAGCGGGTAAAGTTGATTTAGGAGGATTAGCTGGTTTGTTTATTTTTTTTTCTAGTTTGATAGGGGAAGAATTAGAATTATTTTTGTCGCTTGAACCTCCATTTATGAATTCTTCAGGTTTAAGAATTTGAATAAAGCCACTTTCAAATTGGAGTGTTGTACAATTTTTATCTTTAGGTTTTTTGAATTCTCTAGTTGCATGTGCTTTAAATTTTCCAGGGTTTTTGATTTTGAGTTCTCCTGTCTTTTCGTCTATGGTTGCAACATTTTCATCACTAGAACGATATATTATTTCATTCTGTATTTTATCACCACAATTTAAACGGATTTTTCTAGCATCATATATTACAAAATCTGAATGGCTTCCTCTGTGTGGTTCATATACTTTATCTGAAACAGTATATTGTGAATTAAGATTGTCAAATTTTGCTATGTGCAATTTGGTGGTAACTTTACATTGTTTTTTTGTGTCGGAATTACAAAAATAAATTTCCAATGTACATATACCTGTATGCAAAGGTCTAAGATATTTGTTTTTTAGGGTTATTTTGTTAGAATTGAATTCATAGTCTTTGCCTTTTGTCAAAATTTTATTGCCAATACTTGTATTAACAATTTTAGTAATTGTGTAATTTTTAATATCTGATTTTACCTCTAATTCCTTGTCTTCGTTTGATGGTTTGGCAAATGTTATGTCAGAGTCAACAGATATGTTTCCTCCTGCTGCAAAAACCATACCGTTTAATGGAGTGTTAGGTAAAGCAGATGATATTAAAACTGTGCAAAGTAAAACTGATATTAATTTTTTAACATTAATGATTATTTTGGATTTCATTAAAATATGCATTCCTTTCTGATGTTTAAATGAATATTTTGGTTATATGCATATAAAAAGGTTAAGACATAAAAATGTAAACGTCAATTTTTATCGTGAATAATAACCAGAAATATCGATTGTATGGATGATTATATCAAAATTTATCGAAACATGTCAACACCAAATGTATAGGTTACATTAATTTTGTTAAATTTATATTAATTTAAATTAAAAAAATGAATATAAATAGCAATAATTGTTTGGTATCAGTAATTATTTGAAAATATTTAGATATAAATTTATAAATAAAAAACACTGACCTTTTTGGCCAGCGTTTTTTCATTTTTTGTTAAATTATTATTGTTGTTGTTTTGCTTCTTCCTCTTCCTCTTCGTCTTTCTTTCTCTTTATCAATATAATTATTAATAAAATTAAGAATAGTAGAATTAAAAGTAGAAGTAGATATGGAAGAATTGTTTGAATTATATCGTTTAGGGTATTTTCATCGATCATAGTGTATGGACTAAAGTGATCGGTTTCGAATTCACAATAATTTCTGTTGTTAATATCTACAACTCTTTCATCAAAATCGTCATCAGCATCTTCTTTAATTCTGTAAATTTCTAGATCAGCTAAATCGTAATCATTTGGGACAGGAACATCAACTGTTATTAGTCCTTTAGATATGTCTGGTTGAACAATTTGACCATCCTGATTTATAATATATATTTCGTATAATTTAGCATGTTCAATTTTGCTTCTTTTTTCCTCATCTAAGTTTTCATAATTGTCATCATATTCAGTTGTGTTTGGATACATTTCTCTAACAATTAATCTACACCATCTTGGGAACACTCCTTTAGGTGCGGATACTCGTATTCCTGTTACGCTGTCTTCAGCTTCAAAAGCTTCTTCTGAATCATCAGTGTTTATGTCACTTGTATCAGATGGAGTAGTTTCGTCAGATGGAGTAGTTTCGTCAGATGGAGTAGTTTCGTCAGATGGAGTAGTTTCGTCAGATGGAGTAGTTTCGTCAGATGGGGCAGTTTCATTTTCAGGTGGTGTAGAATCTTCAGGGTGGTTGTTATTTGGATTTTCGGAACCATCACCTGCTTGAGAGTCTGATGGATAGGTAATATTACCGTAAATATTATCAGGCTGGATAACATAATAATTTAAAGCATCTGCACCTTCTAATGAAAAAGGAGGATCGAATTCAATTGCTATATTTTGTCCTTCAGCAGAAGTTGTAAATATTGGTGTTCCATTAATTAATATAACATCATCTCCATCGGCTAAGCCTTCTAGAGTTGGAGTTCTCTCGAATTCAGCGGTTCTTGTCCCATCAGGTATTTTGTCTTTTATTTTAATGTTTGAAATGGTTATAGGTTTGGCGAAGATATTTGCAGTAGAATTTTCTGGTTGAGCAGATAGGGAATAGTTGTTTGCATCATCTCCACTTAATTCAAATCCAGAGAAAGTTACAACTTTGTTAGATCCAAAATTTTTATTAGCAAAAGTTGCAGAACCAGTAGCAATTTCTAGCTTATCACCATCAATTTTACCGTTGATTGAAGCGTTAGATATATTAGGAGTTGCGTTTAAAGTTCCATCATAAACCTTATTATAAGCAGTGACATTGGTCATTGTTACTGGTAAAGGAGTAATATTAGCAGTTGCATTTTCTGGATGAGCTGGTAGGGTATAGTTTTTGTTGTCATTTCCGGTTAATGAAAATCCTGAAAAACTTACAGTTTTGTTCGTACCAACGTTTTTGTCATCAAATGCGATAGATTGAATATCTACTGATACGTTTTCGTTGTCGATTATACCTTCAATAGACATATTAGATTTGGAGAATTTTGCAGTGGTGTCTCCATCGTACACTTTATCATCAACAGTAATGCCAGTTATTTTTAATGGTTTAGGTTTAATGCTAGCAGTTAAGTTTTCTGGTTGAGATAAAACATAGTTATCTTTATCATATCCGTCTAGATGAAAACCAGGGAAAAATATGGATTTATTTTCTCCAACATCTTTAGTGTCGAATTGTGGAACATATATAGTAGCTATCAATATGCTATCACCTTCAGCCATGTCTTCTATTGGCATATCAATTGGACCATTGAATTGAGCATTTTTTGTTCCATCATATTCTTTATCTTTTATTGAGAAATTAATGTTTAAAATTTTTGCAGAAATATTAGCAGTAGTATTTACTGGTTGAGCAGGGAGGGAATAGTTGTTTGCATCATTTCCGCTTAATCCAAATCCAGTAAAAGTTACAGTTTTTCCTGTACCAACATTTTTATCGGAAAAAGTTGCGGAACCAGCAACAATTTCTAGGTTATCAGTACTAATTTTACCCATGATTGAAGCACCAGTTATATCGATGTTTGCGGTGGTATCTCCATTGTATACTTTATCATCAACAGAAACATTAGTTATTGTTACTTCTAAAGGAGTGATGTTGGCAGAACCATTTGCTGGTTGAGATTGTAAAACATAATTTTTAGGGGCATTACCAGATGAATCTAAAATTGCGAAATTTGAGAAATATACTTCTTTGTTGTTACCGACATTTTTATCGGAGAATGAAGCACTTCCAGGACTAATAGATAGTTGGTCATTATTTACTAAGTTGTGTATTTGAGCACTAGTTATATTGAATTCTGCACTTGTGTCTCCATTATAAGGTCTTGAATTAACAACTATGTCGGATATTGTTACAGGACGTGGATTAACAGTGATTTCATTACTTGTTACAGTAAGAGAATTGTAGTTTTCATCAGCTGCTTTAGTTGCAGTTATCTGAAAAGTTCCTGCTCCCACTATAGTGAGGGCTCCTGTAGTTGAGTTTATTATTGCAACATCTTCATCACTGGAGCTATAAGTTACGGCACCTGTTCCGCTGCCACCATTTAAAGATATTGTTCCAGCGTCATCTCCGTATGTGTATACTGATTGAAGATTATTAAATTTTGCATCATCTGGCGATAATTCCTGATCAGATTTTTTAATATATAGAATAGCTGTATTTGTAGGTAAGTTAATAAATCCTACTATATTTATTTCTCCAGCAGGGTTAAACGAAATTTCTAATCCATAGGTGTTTTCTTCTAATTTATTGAGATATTCATGGCTTAAAATTATTTTATTATTTTCAACTGTGTAATCAACATTTTTGATTAAAGGTTGATTGTTAGTTGTATTAACAACACTAGCTATTGTATTTCCGTTTAAAGTTACCAACAATTCTTTATCATTTTCTTCAGGTTTAAAATGTGTTATTTCATTTGTTGCTATTGCACTGTCTGTATAGAGGATAATACCATCGCTACGTAGATAAGTTACATTGTCAGCTTTATCAGTTATTTTAGCATATATGAAGAACTTATCGTTTAATTGATTTGGTGGAAAATCAACGTCAAATGATATATAACATTCTTCTTGTAGTTCCGAAGTTTGCCAGTTAGCATCAGCAGGAATATCTGCGATACTTGAATAAACTTGGGCGGTTTTTAAATATTTTATTTCTTTTACTCCACTAGTTACGGGGATGTCATTTTGAACTGGAGGAAGTGGATCTTCACCATCGAAACTTATTACTACTGAACTTGATTCACCTACATAGTCGTCTGATGCTAAAATTGAAACGGTGGTAGTTTCTTTAAACAGTAATCCGAAAGTTATAGTATTTAAAAATGTATTGAAATCATTATTTCTTATACGTATAACTCCGGTTGGAGGAGTAGTATCAACAATAAGTGTTTTGCTTACTGGTTCAGATGAGTTTCCTGCATCGTCAGTTTGAACAACAGATATTGTGTGTTCGCCCTCTGGAATAGGCTTACTGATTTGCCACACACCATTTTCATCTACAGTGGTAGTTCCAATTTCATGATTGTTTTCATCTGTTATGGTTATTATACATCCTGGTTCTCCTGTTCCTGAAATTGTTGGAGTACTGCTGTTATTATATTCAGAGCTATCTATAGTTACAGAATCTGGTTTTGTTTTGTCTATTTTAATTGAAACGGAATTTGATGTGTTAGCGTTGCCGTGTTGGTCGAATATTTTTATTTGTACATTATATTCTCCGTCTTGTAAAATAGTGAAACTTACATTTGAGCTACCGGATTGATTAATTTGTATTTTTGATGAATCAACATTGGTTAAATCGACAAAAGTTGTTTTGTCGAGAGAAATTTGAGTTCTTGTGGGATCTATTGGAAATGACCCACTTTCAATTGTATAAGATGCTGTAACATTTTTATTTGACCAACTTCCAGCAGTATAAGGTTCATTATTATCTTTAGTTAATGTTGGAGCACTAATTTGTGAAGAAGTAGGAGTATAAATTGATGCAGTAACATTTTCTGGCTGAGAAATGACATAGTTAGAAGCATCATTACCATTTAATGAGAAAGGTGGTGAAAAACTAATGGGTATGTTTTGACCAATATATGTGCTGGAGAAAATTGGTGTTCCGTTTACTAATTGAACATCATCATTTTCTACAAAACCACTTATAGTTGGATTTCCGTCCAATTCAGCATTATTTGTGCCGTCATATGGTTTGTCTTTTATTTTAACGTTTGAAATGGTTAGAGGTTTGGCGTAAATATTTGCAGTGGAACTTTCTGGTGGATTAGATAAGATATAGTTATCTTGATCTGCTCCGCTCAATGTGAATCCTGAGAAAGTTACAGTTTTTCCTGGGCCAACATTTTTATCAGAAAAAGTTGCAGATTCAATATTTACCGATACGTCTTCATTACCAACTTTACCTTCAACAGATATATTGAAAGTTGCTGTGGATGTTCCATCATAAGGTTTGTCATTAGCAGTAATGTCAGTTATTGTTAAAGGCTTACGTGTAATATTTGCGGTTACATTTATTGGTTGAGTAGTTAAAGTATAGTTATCTTTATCATCACCAGTTAAACTAAAGTTTGGAAGAACTATCCATTTATTATCTCCAAAGTTTTTATTAGAGAAAGCTGGTGTGCCAGTAGTATTTAAATGCACGTCGTCTCCAGCAACGAAGCCTTCTGTGTTTGGAAATCCTTCGGCAAACTCGGCAGTTGTTGTTCCATCATATACTTTATCTTTTATTGATATGTTAATGATTGCGGTTTTTGTGTAAATATCTGCAGTAGTATTCTCTGGTTGAGCAGATAGAGAATAGTTGTTTGCATCATCACCGCTTAATCCAAATCCCGAGAAAGTTACAGTTTTATCATCTCCAACATTTTTATCAGAAAAAGTTGCAGAACCAGTAACAATCTCTAGATTATCATTAGTAAGTTTGCCGCTGATTGAAGCACCATCTGTCTTTATGGTTGCATTTCTGCTTCCATCATAAGGTTTGTCATCAACAGTAATGCCGGTGATTGTTACTTCTAAAGGAGTGATGTTGGCATAACCACTTGCTGGCTGAGATTGTAAAACATAATTTTTAGGAGTATTACCAGATGAGTCTAAAATTGAAAAACCTGAAAAATATACTGTTTTATTGTCTCCGGCATTTTCGTCAGCGAATGATGCATGTCCGTTGCTAATAGTTATTTGGTCATTATTTACTAAGTTTTCAATTTTAGCGTTATTTGAGCTGAATTGTGCATTGTTATTGCCGTCATAAGGTTTTGAATTAGCAACTATACCGGTTATGGTTACAGGACGCTTATTAACTGTAATGACATCGCTTGTAACTTGGAGCTCTTTGTAATTTTCATCAGCTGCTTTAGTTGCAATTACCTGAAAAACTCCTGCTCCTATTATATTCAATTTTCCAGTATTTTGGTCTATAGTTGCAACATTTGGATTGTTGGGATCAGGTTTTATTTCGTAGGTTATAGCACCTGTTCCGTTACCACCATTTAAAGATATTATTCCAGGATCATCTCCGTATGTGTATGATGAATTAAGGTTATTAAATTTTGCATTATCCTGAGGTAATTCTTGAGTGGATTTTTCAACATATAGTATTACGGTGTCTTTGGGCAAAGTTACATCTTCTGCTATATTTGTTTCTCCAGCTGGGGTAAATGAAATTTCTAATTCATACGTATCTTCAACTAATGTGTTAAGATAATTATAATTTAGAATAATTTTACTATCTTCAATTGTGTAATCTTGATCTTTTTGTAATGTGTAATTAGTAGTTGTATTGACAACATTAGCTATTGTATTTCCATTTAAAATTACAGATAATTCCTCATTTTCTGCTTTAGGTTTAGTGTATGTTATTTCATCTGTTGTTATTGCACTGTCAGTATAAAGTATAACGCCATCACTGCGGATGTAAGTTACATTGCTTGCATTATCTGTTATTTTAGCATATATAAAGAACTTATCGTTGAATAATTCTTCAGGTATATTGAGATCGAATGATACAGAATTTTCATTTGACAGATCAGCAGTTTGCCAGTCAGCACCTGTAGGAATCTCTGAAAAAGATGAATATCCTTGATCAGTTTTCAAATATTGTAGTTCTTTTATTCCACTTGGTGTGTCTTCTACTGTAATTTTAACATTTGTAGTATCATTAAATAGTAATCCGAAAGTTAAAGTATTTAAAAATGTATTGAAAGGGTTGTTTTTTATACTTATAGTTCCGGTTGGTAGAGTAGTGTCAACAACAAGTGTTTTACTTGTTGATTCAGATGTGTTTCCTGCAAGATCTGTTTGAACAACAGATATGGTGTGTTCGCCTTCCGAAAGAGGTTCGCTTATTTCCCATTCGCCATTTGTATCTACTATAGCAGTTCCAATTATGTTATTATTTTCGTCAGTTACTGTTATTGTACATCCTTTTTCTCCTTTTCCATAAATAGTTGGAGTACTGCTATTACTATATTCAGAACTGGTTATTGTTGCGGGATCTGGTTTTATTTTGTCTACCTTAACTGAAACAGATTCTGATTGGCCAGGTCGATTTTCAATATCATATGCTTCAATTACTATGTTATATTCTCCGTCTTGTAAAATAGTAAAAGATAAATTTGAAGCATCTAATTGGTTTATTTGTAATAGATTAGAGGTAACTATGTCGGTAAATGTTGTTCCGCCATCAATAGATATTTTGTATTGGTCGGGATTTATAGCGGATGTTGTTGATGAAACGTTGTAAACTAAGTTAATATTTTTGTTGGACCAATCTCCAGCGGTATATGGGGTTTCATCTGCTTTAGTCAAACTTGTTAATGTGATTTGAGGAGTTAAAGGTATATATTGAGCTGTTAAATTAAGATCACTAGTAATAGGTGTAGTTGATGTTATTGTGTTATTGTCTTCGTCAGTCCATTTAGATAGAGCAACACCATTTTTAGTTAAACCAACTGGAAGCAAATCGCCTAAAGTTTCTCCAGATTTGATGTATATGGGGTCAAATATTGGAGTAACTTCATGGCTATCAACACCACCATTAGGGTCAAATGTTACTGTACGCAATATTATTTGTGACGCTGTTGTTGCATCATGTATATTTTCATAATATATACCATCATAGTTAATTATTTCTTTACTATTATCTGTACCTAAAGCATTTCCTGGAACAGTGATTGAAAATAAACCAGTGTTTGCGTTGATAATGTAAGTGTGACAACTCCAGCCGTTATATACTGCGTTTCCTTTACCGTTTGTATCACTTGAATAACATCCAGAAATTTCACCACTATAGATTGTCAAATCTGATGAAGGGGCATTACAAATACCTCCTCCATTTCTGGCAGCATAACAGTTAGTTATAATGGTATCATTACAATATGTGTGGCCAGAACCGTTTACGTATATAGCACCACCGTCGGTAGAAGAAGAACAGTCGGATATTGTTGAGTTATTTATTGTAGATGTTCCAGCACCAAACATAAAGATAGCTCCACCACCGCTGTCAGATGCGTTAGTTGAGGTAGATGTACAATTAATAATTTGAGAGTTAGAAATGTCTATACAACTAGCGCGTAAATATATTGCACCACCATTTAAAGCATTACAATGATTAATTGTCAGGTGATCTACTGATATTTGATTTACACTGTCTGCATATATAGCTCCCCCGCCATATCCACTTTGTGATTGCTGTGAGTTAGGTTTATTAGCTTCACAATTTTCAATTATTCCTTTAGCTTGTAATGTACCTCCATTGTCCATACATATGGCTCCACCGTTTTGCATGGCAGAACAGTTTGCTATCGTTCCTCCATTTTGTGTTACAGTTGACCAGTATGAATATATTGCACCACCATGTTCATTAGCAGAACAGTTTGATATTGTTCCGCTATTTTGTGTAAATGTATCACCGCTCTTTAAAAATATGGCCCCACCATTTTTTATGGCGGAACAGTTTGCTATCGTTCCTCCATTTTGTGTTACAGTTGACCATTCTGAATATATTGCACCACCATGTTCATTAGCAGAACAGTTTGATATTGTTCCGCTTAGCAATATATTTGAATGTTCGGCATATATAGCTCCACCATTATGTGCGCTACAATTTTGAATTGTTCCATTAAGATTTACTGTGCTAGTTTTTGCGTATATTACTCCGCCATATGGTGTGTGTACATTTGTAATATTACTGCTTTGATCTATATTTATATTACTGTTGTCGCAATATATTGGACTTCCACTTTGTACATATGCATTTTGTAAGGTTGTTGATTTTATATTTAATGTACTACCACCATATACTTTTATTAAAGTATTATTTACATCGAAATTGCTATTATTATTAGTTCTACCGAAGTCACAAACTATGTTTTCAAAATTAACTGTACATCCGCCATGTATCGATAAAAGGCCATCTGGACTTCTGTGATTTATTGTATATGTTTGGTCAGACGGGCTCTTTATCGTTATATTTTTTGAGCAGTTCAATACGCAATGATAGTTTGATTCTATCGCTGTAGCAGAATTTGGCACTTCTATGGTAGATGTTAAAATTATTGTATCTCCATTATTTGCATTATTCACTGCGTTTTTTAGTTCATAAAAATCCGAAACATATATGGGTTCATTTTCTGCAAAAACCACATAGTTTAATAAGTTAGCGGGAAGTGTGGAAGATATTATTGTTGCACAAATTAAAATTGATATTAATTTTTTAATGTTAACTATTAGTTTAGATTTCATAATAACACCCATTCCTTTCTGATGATTTTTGAAATGTGTTGTTTATTACTTTTTATAAAAATCCGAACAAAAATTATATAAATATGAAATTAATCAAAAATTTATATACATATAAGAATAGTATTAACAAAAAAAAATAAAATTTTTGAAAAATATAAAACCTTAAAAAAGGTTTTGTTGTTGAAAATTAACTAAAATATTCATTTATGTTAAGTAATTATATCACATTTTATCAAAATGTGTCAATATTTAATGTTAAATTTATATTAATTATATTAAACATATACTAACACAAAATTCAAATGGTAGCGATCGCTGAATATTCAAGATTATTTTGATATATTTTGACAAAAAACAAAAATATGCTAATTTTACTTTGGATATGATTAAAAGATTTTGTTGAATGAGAAAATAAGTATTTTTTATTTTCATATGGTTAATATTTACAAAAATATTAAGGTGTAATTTGTAGTATGTTAACAAAGTTGATGCAAATATAAAGAAGCAACCTGCTTTTATAGCAAGTTGCTTCTTTATAAATACACTGGCGGAGAGAGAGGGATTCGAACCCTCGGTACCTAGTAGCGGTACACACGATTTCCAATCGTGCGCCTTAGGCCAGCTCAGCCATCTCTCCAACGAAGGTCATTATATCATGAAAAAGTCAGTTATGTCAATGGTTTTATAAACATTTGTATCAGTGTTTTTGATTTTTAAAATTAGTTAGTAATATATTGAATTTACGTTGAATACAATTAGGATAAATAAATAAAATCAAGGAGGTTAAGTAATGGCATATTATCCAGAGGGAATTATATACAATAGTCCTGAAAATATAAACTTTTTTAAAAATATAGATTCTCTGAAATGGGCTCAGAAAAATGAACGCATACTTGAAGCTGTAGCTGTGTGTTGTGATGAGCAACACAATTTAATTCTTTCCTTACCTAATAATATGAAGGGAATTATCCCAAGAGATGAGGGGGCAATTGGAATAAAGGAAGGAACTACTAGAGATATAGCAATGATCTCGAGAGTAAGCAAACCTGTATGTTTTGTTATACAAGGAGGAATAGGAACTGACTGTCTCATCCTTTCAAGAAAACGGGCACAAGAAATTTGTCGTGAAAATTACATATCTAAACTTATTCCAGGAGATATTATAAATGCAGTTGTCACTCATTTTGAAAATTATGGTAGTTTTGTAGATATAGGGTGTGGGATAGCATCGTTAATACCCATAGACTCTATTTCAATTTCACGCATTTCACATCCACGTGATAGATTCACAAACGGTCAAAAAATATTTGCCGTTGTAAAATCTATTGAGGATGATGGGAAAATATGTCTTTCTCATAAGGAACTGTTGGGTAATTGGTTAGAAAATGCTGAAAAATTTAATGCGGGAGAAACAGTTTGCGGAATTGTTAGGTCAATAACAAACTATGGAATATTTGTTGAATTGAAACCCAATCTTGCTGGACTTGCAGAAAATAAAAATGACGTTGAGTTAGGAGACAGAGTTTCTGTTTTTATTAAAAGTTTAATTCCAGAAAAAATGAAAGTGAAATTGGCAATAGTAGATTCTTTTTCTAACCAATCCAAACCCGATCCAGTTGAATATTTTATTACAAATGGACACATTTCACATTGGAAATATTCTCCAGAGTTTTGTGAAAAATTAATAGAAAGTAATTTTAATTAAACTAATAATTTATAGATTAGTATAAGATTTTTTGACAGCTTGTTTTAAAGCTTTTAGTTCTAAAGGTTTTAGTTCTCGCCAAGTTCCTGGTTTTAACATTCCTAATTTTATTGGACCTATGTGTGTTCGTTTTAATCTAGCAACTTGCAAACCAACCTTTTCCATCATTTTTCTAATTTGTCTGTTTCTACCTTCTGTAATTGTCATAGATAGAACAACTCTGTTGGGCTCTTTGGAAATAACGTGAACAACTGCTGGCATAGTTTTTTTACCATCTATATATACACCCTCTGCTAATTTGGCAAGTTGTTCATCATTAATATCTGGACGTATTGTGACCCGATACGTTTTAGAAATGTGCCCTTTAGGGTGCATAACTTTATTTGCAAAGTCTCCGTCATTTGTAAATAGCAGCAAACCCTCAGAATTCATGTCTAATCTACCTATGGGATATACTCTTGAGTCAACGTCTGACACTAATTTAGCTACGCATTTTCTGGCATGATCATCTGACATAGTGCTAATATAACCCCTAGGTTTATTTAACATTATATATTTATATTGTTTGTTTTTTGAAGTATTAATTACTTTATTGTCGATAGATATTTTATCTGTTGGAGAAGCTTTATATCCCAATGATACCAAATGGCCATTACATTTTACTCTATTTTGGGATATCATTTTTTCTGCTCTTCTACGGGAACAGAATCCACTATCGGCAATTATTTTTTGTATTCTGATTTTTTGCATTTTATCTCCTATTAAATATGTGTTAACTACACCGTAACTTTAGTTTGATTTTTTTGTACTAATATAAATATTGATATGCTTATCAATAAGAAGAATAGGTAATATAATTGACTAATAATTTCTAAACTAGCTATTCCACTCAGACTGGTTGCAATTAATATTTGTGCACCATATGGTATGATGCCTTGGGTTATACATGAGATGGCATCTAAAAGAGTTGAAGATTTTATTGGTTCTATGTTATATTCTTTGCTTATATCTTTAGCAACAGGAGAAGATATTATTATTGCAACTGTATTGTTTGCCGTGGCAATATCTGTTATGAATGTTAGAATGCAAATTCCTAACATTCCTCCTCGTTTTGTATGGAACACTTTCTTTATGTGATTTAATATAGCATTGAATCCACCATTTTCTTTTATTAATGCACATATGGATGATACAAGAATTGTTACTATTATCGTTTCAAACATTTGAGAAGTTCCTGATTTCATAGAACTTAAAATAGATATAAAAGAAAGATTACCAGTTATAGCTCCAGCAATACCAAAGAGAACTATACCAGTGCCTAATACTATAAAAACATTGATTGCTAGCAATGACATTACCAAAACTATTAAATAAGGGATTACCTTTATAATATCAAAATCAGGAGCCTTAAATTCATAAATTGGGTTAGATAAGGATAGAAACAACAAAACTAAAATGGTAGCTATTGTTGCAGGCAATGCTAGCTTTAAATTTAAATTGAATTTATCTTTTATCTTTACGCCTTGTGTTTTAGTTGCAGCTATTGTCGTATCTGATATAAAAGATAGGTTATCACCAAACATAGCTCCGCAAATAACAGTTGCTGTGCATAGAGAAGGAGACAGGCCACCGTTTTGTGAAGTTTGAGTTGCAATTGGTACTAAAACAGCTATTGTTCCAACACTTGTTCCAGTTGCCATTGATATAACTGTAGCAATAAGGAAAAGACCAATAGTTACAAAATTTGGAGGAATAAAATTTAAAAGACAATTGGCCATATTAGATGCTCCTCCAACATCTTTGGCAATACCGCTAAAAGCACCTGACAATAGAAATATAAATATCATTATTAAAATATTTTCATCAGCAAACCCTTTAGCACAAATCTTCATCTTTTCATCAAATGAAAGTTTTCTATTTTGTATTAATGCCACAACTAATGCTATACAAAAAGCAACGACAATTGGCATTATATAGAAACCCATTTGGCCTTCCATAGGTGAAATATACTCGAAAAATATACCGGTTCCCAAGTATACTACTAGAAAAACTAAAATAGGTAATAATGCTAAAAAATTATCTTTTGCTTTTTTTTGACTCATAATAAAGATACATCTCCGTTCAATATTTATAGTCTTGACCAACATAGCATAAAATTGTCTAGACATGTTATATTTACATAAATATATATGTATGTTAATTTAGGATATTATACCATTAGTTATTATAGAATTCAAGATAAAATTTATATATGATTACTTTAAATTTTGTTTGTTGTTTTGTATGGTTTGTGTTAGAATGACCTTAAATATATGTGGTTTATTATTAATGTTGATATAAAGGAATGAATGACTATGAAATTATTATTACATGTTTGTTGTGCACCTTGCTCTGTAATGTGCATAGAAAATTTGAGAAAGGAAAATATAGAACCAACATTATTTTGGTATAATCCTAATATACATCCTTTTACAGAATACAGAAGTAGAAAAAATGCACTTATAGAATATGCGAAAGAAATGCAACTGGAAGTTATAATTGACGATGATTATGGACTTAGATCTTTTGTGTCTGCAGTTACACCCAATTTTAATACGAGATGTGAGTATTGCTATACTGAAAGATTAAATAAAACTGCTAACTATGCTATGAATAATGGATACGATGCTTTTTCAACTACGTTGCTTATCAGTCCGTATCAAAATCATGACCGCATAAAACAAATATCAGAAAAAATATCTGATGATACTAAAATAAAATTTTTGTATAAAGATTTTAGACCATATTTTAGAGAAGGGCAGAATATTGCTAGAAGTTTGAACATATATATGCAAAAATATTGTGGATGTATATTTAGTGAAGAAGATAGATATGTTAAAAGTAAGAAAAAGTAAAAATTAATTGAAATAGGTATGTGGCATATACTGCGCGTCAATATATTAATTTTTTATTAATATATTGACATAACTAACATTTTTTGTTAATATTAAGTTGTGAATTTGGTAAATATTGTATATTTATCGTGCTTTTTGTATTTTTTTATTTTTGCTTTTTATAATTATTTGTGGTTTTTATAAAAAGCCAGTGATTTTTATTGGATTTTTATGGGTATAATAGAAGTATGTATTGGTAATTTTGCTTAGAAGTTGAACTATATTTTTATGTTTTTACATTCAAATATATGTGTTTAGTTGTTTTTACAAACAAATACTAATCAAAAGGAGAGTGCATTATGGAAATTATAAAGAATCTTGATAATGATAAGTTAACTATGGCTGTTAAAGGAAGACTAGACACCACGACAGCACCTTCTCTGGAAAGAGAATTAAAAAGCGGATTAAACGGAGTATCGGAACTGATTTTTGATTTATCTGATCTTGTTTACATTTCTTCTGCAGGATTGAGAGTTTTGCTTTCTGCACAAAAAGTAATGAATAAACAAGGTAAGATGGTAGTACAACATGCCAACACGGACATAATGGACGTTTTTGAAGTTACCGGTTTTGTAGATATATTGAATATAGAATGATTTTGTATTTATTTTTTCTTACTATAATATTTTAAGATGAATTTGGATTTAAGTTATTTAATTTGGAATTTTTATAAATTAAAACAGAATAAATTTGCTGACAGTTTTTTGTTGGCTAAAATGACTGTTATTTTTTGTATATGTGATAAAGTTTTAAAATATTCCAAATTGAACTTATATTAAAATTTATTATCAGTTGAGAGAGGGTAAAAATGGTGAGAAAAAATTTAAATTATGATTGTAAAAGTGTAAGTGAAATTAATTTTGAAACCTTGAAAAATATTTTGCATGATAATGCGAATACCGAGTATGGAATAGAACATAATTTTTCAAAAATTAAGACAATTGAAGACTATAGGAAATACGTTCCATTGTCTGAATATCGTGATTTTGAGAAATATATTAATAGGATGTATGATGGCGAACAGAATATATTAACTACTTATCCAATAGAAGTTTTTGTTTTTACATCTGGTACCGTTAATAAGCCTAAGTTAATTCCTTTAACAAAAAAAGCTCTTGATGTATATTCAAATAATTTTAAGAGAGATAAAAATGATCTTGTCAGATTAAATAGAGAAAAAAATCCTAAAGCGAGTAGGCTGTTTGTAACAATTTTTAGAACTGATTTGAGTAAACCACATGATAGAAACATGCTGTTTTCTGAGATTATATACAGACATTTATATGATAATGGGTGTATGAATATGAGCGAATATGTTGGAGGGAAAGAATTACTATTTGATGAGCAAACGTTAGACATGTTCTATATGAAACTTTGGAGTGCAATTTTGGATGAAAATATCGTTTTGATTGAAAGCGTATATATGTATGATTTGTTCCAGTTTTTTAGTTTCTTTGAAAAAAATTATAAAAAGGTTATATCTGACATAAGAGAGAAAGTTATTCCTGATAGTGTAAAGTTGTCAGATCAGGTTAGAAAAAAATTACTTGAATTGCCTGTGTCAGCTGATAGATTAGATTTTGTTGAACAAGAGTGTAGCAAAGGATTTGAAGGAATAGTTCCAAGAATATGGCCTAAAACACAATTGGTTAGCGGTATTAGTAGTAGTACATTTAAGTATGAAAACAAAGGATTGGACAGATATCTAGGGGATGTGCACAAAGACTTTTTGGAGTTTGCTATGTCTGAATCTCAGGTTGGTGTTACTGTTAAGTTTGATAGTTTTGAATATGAGTTTGTTGCTAATAGTGCTTTTTATGAATTTATTCCTTGCAATGAAAATGGTGAATATTGTGGGCAAGTTGTTTCAATGGATAAATTAGAAACAGGTAAGTCATATGAACTAGTTTTAACTAATTTGTCAGGATTATATAGGTACAAAACTGGCGATGTTTTAAAAATTTTAAATAATTCTAATGAACAAGTAATTTTTGAATTTATGTTTAGAAAGAATTTAGTTTTAAATTTAGCTGGTGAGAAAATTTCGGCTAAAAATATAGAAGTGGTTATGGAAAAAATGGACAAAGTAGTTCCTGGTATATTGGAATATACTTTTGGTGCGACAATAATTGATAATGTAGGAAGATATTTTGTGTTTTTATGTTTGAAAAATAATAGTATAGACTTAAGCAATGATGAACTGTCAGAAATTTTGGATTCGATTTTATCGGAGGTTAATTGTTTATACAAGGAGTTAAGACATTTAAATTTTATTGTTAAGCCTGTAGTGTACGTAAATAATGAGGAAGAATATTCTTTATTAATGAACAAAAAATCTATAGAGAGGAAACATAATAAACCTGTAAATATTTTATGTGCGACGAAATTAAACAAGATATTGGAAAGGTACGATAACAATGAAAAGAATTTTGTTTAAAAGTAAGTTGGGAACGCGATTTATTGTTGCTATTATGGCGGTTTGTTTGCTATTTGCAATATTGTTGGTTTATGTGAGCGCAAGTTTGTATACTCGACGAGTAGTTAAACACTACAATGAATTTGGATACAAAGTTTCTAAATTGGTATCCAAATATTTCACTGAAGATGAAATAAAAGAATACGCTGATATTGTTTTCAAATATAATAGATCACAAATCGACGAAAGTAAAGTTAATGAAGTTGTAAATAGTGAAAAATATCGAAACGCATTTGATAGAGTTAATGAGTTAAGAAAAGAATTAGAATTTAATGACATATTTATATGTGCTATAGATTTAGATGTTTTAAATACTTATGATGCTAAGTCAACAAATTTAGCTGATTTTAAACCGCTATATTATATAATGGATACGCATTTTAATGATGATCTTAGGCAAAATTTTGCGAAAAGTGACAGTCTTTCTCCAAAGTATATTGACTCTATTATAGAAAGCATTAATACTGGAAAATCAACTGAAACTAATTTTTTGCAGAATGGTAGATATGGATACACTATAACATCTGTTAATTCATTTTGGAAAAATGAAAATATGCTCGTTATGGTTGGTTGTGATATTAGTGTTGAAAGTTATCAAAAGGATATTATTAGTTTTATAATAATGACAATAATAGTTGTTTTTGTTTTAACTTTGATTTTGATATTTGTTTCAGTATTCATAATTTCACGTTATTTTTTAAATCCAGTAATTGAGATTTCTTCAGAAGTTGGAAATTTTGTATCTAATAACGCTGAAATTTCTAATAAATTAGGGTCATTTAAAACGGGTGATGAAATAGAATTGTTGGCGAAAAGTATATTAAAAATGCAACAAGACTTGTTTAATTATATGGATGACGCTATAGCCAAGGCTATTAAACTGAAAAAAGTACGGACTGAACTTAATTTAGCTAAGGGAATACAAGCAGATATGTTGCCATCGATATTTCCTGCTTTCCCTAATAGAGATGAGTTTGATTTGTTTGCATCTATGACACCAGCTAAAGAAGTTGGAGGAGATTTTTATGACTTTTTCTTTATAGATGATGATCACTTAGGATTAGTTATAGCAGATGTTTCGGGAAAAGGTGTTCCAGCGGCATTGTTTATGGTTATAGCTAAAACGTTAATCAAAGACAGAGCAAACGTGCATGTGAGAGGGGAGGATTATAGTCCTGCAGAAATTTTAACTCACGTTAATGCTCAGCTTTGTGAGAATAATAAAAATGAATTGTTTGTTACTGTTTGGTTTGGAATATTAGAAATATCTACAGGTAAGTGCACTACCGCAAATGCAGGACATGAATATCCAGCTATTTGTAAAAAAGATGAAAAATATGAATTGATTAAAGATAAGCATTCTCCTGCAGTTGCAACTATTGAAGGAATTAAGTTTAGAGATCAGGAGTTTCAATTAAATCCAGGTGATTCATTATTTGTTTATACTGATGGGGTGACTGAGGCTACAAATGCTAACGGAGAGCTTTTTGGAGAACAACGATTAGTTGAGTCACTAAATAAATGTGTTAACGCTTCCGTTTCAGATGTTTTAAGAGTGGTCAAAGAAGATGTTGATAAATTTGTGGGTAGTGCTCCTCAATTTGATGACCTCACAATGCTTAGCTTTAGGTATTATGGAAAGGGGGGGCACCAATGACAGAGATTAGTGTAGATGCTAAAGTTGACAATTTATATAAAGTTCTTGATTTTATAGAAAAACAACTTACCTATACTAATTGTGATGTTAAAATTAAAACTCGACTTTCAGTTGCGATTGAAGAAATATTTGTTAATGTAGCCAATTATGCTT
Source organism: Oscillospiraceae bacterium (assembly GCA_902798695.1). Classification (GTDB taxonomy): domain Bacteria; phylum Bacillota; class Clostridia; order Oscillospirales; family Ruminococcaceae; genus RUG12519. The sequence goes on along the minus strand of CADBXK010000005.1, from coordinate 7,577 downwards.
ATGATGATGGCTGCGGTACCGTTAAAATCCAATTTTCTTTTACAACTAATCCTGATGTTATCACTGTTGTTTTTATAGACAGTGGAACTAAGTATAATCCGCTTGCTAAAGAAGATCCTGATATTGGGTTATCAGCGTCTGATAGACCAATTGGAGGATTAGGAATATATATGACTAAAAAATTTGTTGATGATGTGTCTTATGATTATAAGGATAATAGAAATATTCTTACAATAAAAAAACAAATTTAGATTATTGGGAGGTTGGAAAAATGCAAAAAAATATTTTTAGAGAAAAGAGTATGGATCGAGTATCTTCCCCGGAGCAGTTGAATGATTATATCAAAGTTTCTAATCCGGCAGTATGGATGATAATTTCTAGCATAGTCATTCTATTAATAGGAATTTGTGTTTGGGGAATCTTTGGAAAGCTAAATACTGTTATTAAAACTGGAGGAATTTGTGAGAACGGAGTAGCTCATTGCTACGTTAAGGAAGCTGATTTTGATAAAATTAAAGCTAATGCTACTGTTACTGTTAAGGATAAGGAATATCCGGTATCTGCAATGTCAAAAACTCCTATTGAAGCAAGTGAGGATATAGATTCTTATATTTTACATCTTGGTAATATAAATGAAGGTGATTGGGTTTATGAAGTATTGTTTAATGCACCTTTGGCGAATGATATATATGAGATGGATATAACTGTGGATAGTGTATCGCCAATGTCCTTTATTTTGCAATAATCAAAAGGAGGGATTACTGTTGAGCAAAGTTAAAAACATTAAGAAACCTGTAAGCAGTGGTGTGGTTAAAGTTCCTGTTATAATGCAGATGGAAGCGCTTGAATGTGGTGCAGCATCACTGACTATGATATTGGCATATTATAGTAAATGGGTAGCTCTTGAGCAAGTTAGAGCTGATTGTGGTGTTTCTCGTGATGGGTCTAATGCTAAAAATATAATGGTAGCTGCAAGAAGTTATGGATTTACTGCCAAAGGCTATCGTTATGAGCCGGATGAATTGAGAGAAAAAGGAAAATTTCCTTGCATAGTTCATTGGAATTTTAACCATTTTGTAGTTCTTGATGGATTTAGGGGAGACAAGGCATATCTTAACGATCCGGCTAGAGGAAATGTTGTAGTTTCCATGAAGGAATTCGATGAGAGTTTTACTGGAATATGTTTAATGTTTGAGCCAACTGATAGTTTTGAGCCTGGTGGAAAACCAAAAAGTATTTTTAAATTTGCATCAAAAAGGTTAAAAGGAACTGGAACGGCAGTGGCTTTTGTTATATTGACTACAGTAATAACCTCTTTAATGGGAATTATTAATCCCGGATTTTCACGTATATTTATGGATAGACTTATAACTGGATTGAATCCAGATTGGTTTATGCCGTTTTTAATTGCTCTATCTGGATTTGCTATTATACAAATAATTGTTGAATGGATTAAGGCCATATACTCTTCTAGAATAGATGGAAAATTAGCTGCTGTTGGTAGTACGTCATTTATGTGGAAAGTTTTACGGTTACCAATGGAATTTTTCTCACAGAGAATGGCTGGAGATATTCAGTTAAGGCAACAATCTAATGCTTCTATAGCTGAAAAATTGATTAAGACATTAGTTCCTTTAGCTTTGAATACTTTAATGATGTTTTTTTATCTTATAGTTATGATTAGATATAGTGTTTTGTTGACACTAGTGGGAATATCATCTGTTATAATCAATATATTTATTTCCAACATTGTTTCCAAGAAACGTATTAACATTACTAGAATTCAGATGAGAGATTCTGGAAAACTTGCTGGTACAACAGTTGCAGGAATTGAAATGATTGAAACCATAAAAGCAAGTGGGGCAGAGAATGGATTTTTTACTAAATGGTCTGGATATCAAGCAAGTGTTAATACTCAGACAGTTAGATATGCAAAACTGAGTAAATATTTGGGTCTATTGCCTACATTGTTTTCTAATTTGAGTTCTAGTGCTGTTGTTGTTTTGGGTGCATTCTTGGTTATTCAACAAGAGTTTACAGTAGGTATGGTTTTGATGTTTCAAGGATTTCTGACATCTTTCAGTGACCCAGCTACAAAACTAATATCCGCTGGACAAACTTTGCAAGAGATGCGCACAGAAATGGAACGTGTTGAAGACGTTATGGAATATCCAGTTGATGTAATTGGAGAAGACAACGATTCAGATGATGATAATACAGAATATGATAAATTGTCAGGTAGTGTTGAATTGAAAAATGTTACTTTTGGATATTCTAGATTAGGAGAACCTTTAGTTAAAGATTTTAATCTTACTTTAAAGCCAGGAAATCGTGTTGCGTTTGTTGGAACATCTGGTTGTGGAAAGTCTACTCTTTCTAAGTTGATTTCTGGATTATATCAACCATGGAGTGGAGAAATTTTGTTCGATGGTAAGCCTATAAAAGATATTGAAAGAAGTGTGTTTACTGGATCGTTAGCTGTTGTTGATCAGGATATTATACTATTTGAAGATACAATTGCAAATAATATAAAGATGTGGGATAATTCTATTGAAAATTTTGAAATGATTATGGCTGCTCGAGATGCTCAAATACATGAAGATATTATGCATCGTGATGGAGGGTATAATTATAAGATTATTGAAGGAGGAAAAGATTTCTCTGGTGGACAGAGACAACGTATGGAGATTGCTAGGGTTTTAGCTCAGGATCCTACGATTATCATCCTTGATGAAGCAACTTCTGCGCTTGATGCAAAAACAGAATATGAGGTAGTAAAATCTATAAAAGATAGAGGAATTACTTGCATTGTTGTTGCTCACCGTCTTTCTACAATTCGTGATTGTGATGAAATTATTGTTATGGATAGAGGAAATGTTGTAGAAAGAGGTACTCATGAAGAACTATACGCTAATGGTGGTTATTATACACAACTTGTATCTAATGAATAAAGGGGGATAGAGAATGAGTTGGTTTGATGAACAGATAAAACAACGTAAAAAAAGTGATAGAGAAACATTTGCTGATTCCTTTGTTAATATTGCCGGTGCTGTTATGGGTCATAAGGTACAAGTAGCGTTAAGCGATGATAGGCAAGTTACTAAAGATGCAGTGGATGAAATTTTGAAATATTACCATATAAAAACTCAGGATGTCCCAGATAGTATTAAGGATATTGATGAGCAAATTGAATTTTTGCTTAGGCCACACGGTATTATGCGTAGAGCTGTTACTTTGACCAAGGGGTGGTATAAAGATGCTATTGGAGCTATGATTGGATTAAGAAAAAGTGATGGGAAAATAGTGGCTTTCATACCTACGGGAATATCTGGATATAGTTATATTGATCCGGATACTGGTTCTAAGGTTAGAATGAATAGAAAGGCTGAAGAATTATTTGAGAGAGATGCTATGATTTTTTATAAGCCATTTCCTTTGAAGAAAATGGGTATAAAGGACCTTTTGCAGTATATAATTCAAGCACTTTCAACGGCAGATTTTGCTTTAATTGCGGGTGCAGCATTAATGGTTACTTTGATTGGATTGCTTACTCCGAAAATTAACAATATTATATTTTCCTATATTGTTGAATATAGAAGTATGCAGTTACTTGTAGCAATTACGATATTTTTAGCTACAGTACTAATAAGTAGTCATATTTTGACGGTTATTAAAGAAATTATTAGTACTAGAATTGTTACTAAAATGAATATAACTGTTCAAGTTGCAACTATGATGAGAGTTTTATCTTTACCCGTTAAGTTTTTTAAGGATTATAGTGCTGGTGAACTTTCGTCAAGAACACAAACTATAAACGCACTTTGCGAAATGCTTGTTACAAATGTTTTGCAAACGGGACTTACTTCTTTATTTTCTCTAATTTATATTTCTCAAATTTTTGCATATGCACCAGCGTTGGTTTTGCCAGCTGTACTTGTTATAGTTTCCACTGTTGTAGTTTCATTAATTGCTGCGCTTATGCAAATGAAAATAAGTATAAAGCAGCTGAAATTGTCTTCGGAAGAAAGTGGAATAACTTTTGCATTGATATCTGGTATTCAAAAAATAAAACTTTCTGGAGCTGAAAAGAGAGCTTTTGCTCGTTGGGCGGATAAATATTCTAAACAGGCTCAGCTAACTTACAATCCACCGTTATTTATTGATATTAACAAAGTTATAACAACTATGATTACGTTGTTTGGAACCATTGCAATGTATTATTTTGCGGTTGTTAGTAATGTTTCAGTGGCAGATTATTTTGCTTTTAATACTGCTTATGGTATGGTTTCAGGAGCATTTATGGGACTTGCAGGTGTTGCGTTAGATATTGCTAAGATAAAACCTGTAATGAATATGATAAAACCTATTTTAGAGGAAGTTCCTGAAGTATCTGAAGGTAAAAGTGTTGTGACAAGACTTTCTGGAGGAATTGACATCAACAATGTTACTTTTGGATATGATGAAAGCATGCCGCCTATATTAGACGATATATCTCTTAAAATAAAGCCGGGACAATATGTTGCAATAGTTGGTACAACAGGTTGTGGAAAGTCAACTTTAATGAGAATTATGTTAGGCTTTGAAATCCCTAAAAAAGGATCGGTTTATTTTGATGGAAAAGATTTAAATACTATTGATTTAAGATCTTTAAGAAAAAAAATTGGTGTTGTTATGCAGAATGGAAGGTTGTTTGAGGGAGATTTATACTCAAATATAACAATATCAGCTCCAGAGCTTACTATGGATGATGCTTGGGAAGCTGCTGAACTTTCGGGAATGGCAGATGACATTAGAAATATGCCTATGGGAATGAACACTATGGTTTCAGAAGGTGGCGGTGGAATTTCTGGTGGGCAGAGACAAAGACTTATGATTTCTAGAGCAATTGCGCCAAGACCTAGAATTTTGATGTTTGATGAAGCTACATCTGCTTTGGATAACTTAACTCAGAAAAAAGTTTCTGAGTCGTTGGATAATTTAAAATGTACTAGAATTGTAATTGCACATAGATTATCTACGATAAAGCAATGCGATAGAATAATAGTGCTTAATAAAGGTAAAATTATTGAAGACGGCACTTATGATGAACTTATTGAACAAAATGGCTTTTTTGCTGAACTTGTTGAAAGACAAAGATTAGATAAAAAGACTTCATAATTTATTTAATATTAAGAATGAAAAAAAGTATTAGTAAATATATCGTTTTAAGTGTATGAGAGGAGCAGTTATGTATTATCGTGTAAAAGATAATTTTTTACTAAGAGGTTGGAAGCTGCTCCCTTTTGCTCTATATGACATGAAAACACATAGTACCTGTTTTTTAGATAAAGAAACTTTTTCGATTATTCAGCTTTGTGATGGAGAGCATTTTGTTAATATTAATGAATTGTCATTAGATCATCAAGGACGATTAAATGAATTGATTAAAAAAAATATTGTTCAAGAATGTAAACATTCTTTAAAGTTAAATGACAATCAAAAATATAAAAAATTTCCTTCTAGGTATATGTCTTTTGCACAGTGGTCAATTACAGGAAAATGCAATTATAAATGCAGACATTGTTTTATGTCGGCACCTGAAGCAAAGTTTGGTGAATTACCCTTATCTGAAATAAAGAAGATAATTAATGAGTTGGCAGAGTGTGGAGTATATAATATTTCTTTGACTGGAGGGGAACCTTTAGTAAGAGATGATTTTTTTCAGATTTTGGATGCGTTAATCGATGCTAATATTAATGTTACTGCAATTTATAGTAACGGCAAATTAGTTAATAATGAATTGTTGGATGCATTTGAATCAAGAAATATGAAACCAGTCATTCATATGAGCTATGATGGTAAAGGATGGCATGATTGGATAAGAGGAATACCTGGTGCAGAAAAATATGCTATAGATGCTTATAAATTGTGTAATAAAAGAGGTTTTATAACAACAGCAGAGATGTGTGTTCACAAAGGAAATAAAGATGTATTTCTTGACACCATGAATGAATTAGCCGAGCTTAATTGCAGAAGTTTAAAAGTTAATCCTGCTGCTATGTTGGGCAATTGGGCTAAAAGTTCAGCTGAGTATACCCTATCCACTAAAGAAATATATGATGCTTATTTAGAGTATATAAAACAATTTTTTGAGAGTGGAATGAAAATATCTTTGATGTTAGATGGCTTTTTTTACTGTGAAAAGGGTTCTAAAAACTATTCTATTCCATATATAAAATATGATTCTAAAGTTAATTATTCCAAAATAACATTATGTGGACATGCTAGAAATTCATTATATATAGATCCAGAAGGTATTGCTTTACCATGTATGGTTTTTGCCAACACTGAACTTAAAAAAAAGTTTCCTAATATATTAGATAAAAAATTGTGTGAAATTTTAACAGATTCTTACTACATGAAGATTATAGATACTAGATTACAAGAATACTTTGACTGTAATCCGGAATGCGATATATGTGATTATAAGAATTTATGTGCTGGTGGGTGCAGGGGACTGGCGGTTATTGACAATAATTCAGATTATTTTACAAAAGATCTTGCGGCATGTTTTTTCTTTAAGAATAATTATCATAAGAAAATCAAAATGTTAGTTGATTCTTTATTGACTAATTTGGACAGTTTAAATAGTAAGAAAGTAAGATGTTAAAACTTTGCGATTGGCTATTTATGTAGGGTGGGGGTGTTTGAATGTCTATAGAAAGCGCAAGACAATTTCTGTTACAAGTTGAGTCAGATCCAGATATTTTAAATGACATTTCAGATAAATTAAATAATGCTAAGACATATGATGGAAAGGTGAGTGTTATTGTTTCTTTTGCACAGAGTATAGGATATGACTTTAGTGCGCTTGATATTAAAGTTGTTTCATCCGAAATTGGTAATGTCGACAATGATAGTTCGTATGAAGTTTATGGAGGAAAATCTATTTTAAAAAACACATATCTTTCAAAAATAAAATTTTTGAAAGATAATAAGATAGAACCTTAATTTTTAATTAAATGTAAGAAAGAAGCGATCAAAATGTCATTAAAGAGTGCAAAAGATTTCTTATTGGATTTTAAGGCGAGTGACGAAGTAGGATGTATTGTAAGTTCTTTAAATTTTAAAGAGAGTGATATGAGAAAAAAAATAGATCTAATTGTTATTGAAGCTTCTAAGAGGGGATATGATTTTACAGCATTGGAGCTCAAAGAAGTTGTTGATGAGTATGTTAATATGCATAAAGACGATAATTTTGAAAATATAACTGGTGGAAAAGCTAGTGTAAATGTTATAATTAAGTCTTTATTGCCATATTACAAATAAACTAAATTAGGTAATTTTAAAATATGTAATTATTCTTGAAAATGATTTTAATTAAGGAGGGGTTTATTATGTCAAAAGAAAGTGTAAAGAAATTTGTTGTGGATGCTCAAGAAAAATCAGAATTAAAAAGCATATTTGAAAAGACAAGATCAGGTTTTGATTCGAAGGAGGCGAAGAGAGAGTATATTGCTAAAGAAGCAAAGAAATATGGATATACATTTACGGCAGATGAGTTGAAGACGTTTTTGGTAGAACAATCTCATAGCCTT
>CADBXK010000004.1 GCA_902798695.1 Oscillospiraceae bacterium | reverse complement strand
GCTCAGTTGGTAGAGCAGCGGTCTCCAAAACCGCGTGCCGAGGGTTCGATTCCTTCTGCCCCTGCCATCTTTTTTGTTACTATGCCACTTTGTTTTTCCTTTCGCTTTTATATGTTCCTCCTTAGCTCAGTTGGTAGAGCATGCGGCTGTTAACCGCAGGGTCGTTGGTTCGAGTCCAACAGGGGGAGCCATTTTTTTGTTTGCTGCTATGGCTCAGGTGGCAGAGCACATCCTTGGTAAGGATGAGGTCACCGGTTCGAATCCGGTTAGCAGCTCCATTTTTTTGGAGATGTACCCAAGTGGTTGAAGGGTCTGCACTCGAAATGCAGTAGGTCGATTAATCGGCGCGAGAGTTCAAATCTCTCCATCTCCGCCATTAGATTAATGTCGGTATAGAAAAAAGCCCTAATTTTGGGCTTTTTTGTTTTGTAAAAATTTAAAATAAGAATTTTAGAATATTTTAAGATAATTCTGTGAGATTTATTGGAATATTTTTTCTAAGGATTTTTTTAAAGCTTCATTCCAAAAATAAAAATCATGATTGCCGGACCATTCTTCATATGTAAAATTAAATCCAAGATCTTTCATATAAGAGGCAAATTGTTGGTTAGATATTCTCATTGCATCATCAGTTCCACAAGAACAGAAAATTGTTGGTTTTGTTGATGACGTTATTTTCTTAGCTAAGGATAAAATTTCATTTTCAGGATTCCATTGAAGATTTTCTCCAAGAATTGCCTGAAAATCCCTTAATAGTTGTTCACCATAGTCTCTTTGAAAAGATTCCGTGGTTGGATGATTTTCTAAATCTTCTTTCATAAATAAGCATGCTGAGGAAAACGCACAACAATATCCATACAATTCAGGCTTAGATAACGCACATTTTAGCGCTGAATACCCTCCCATTGAATTTCCCATTATAATTGTGTTTTCCTTTTTTGTATGTATGTTAAACATATTTTTGCATATTTCTGGAAGTTCTTCAGTTATGTAACTAAAGTATTTTTGGCCATATTTCATATTTGCACAAAAACTCCTTACAATGCTTGGCATAATAAAAACTGCGTTATAGTTATTCGCGTAAATTGGTAGCATAGTGTAATCAATCCAGTTGTTGCTATCTCCGCACATACCGTGAAGAAGGTAAATCACCTTAAATTCTTTATTTCTATCGAATTTGCTAGAAAATAGAATGGATATTTCTGTTTCCATTTCTAACTTTGTTGAAAATACATTTCCTTTTAATATCATAATTTCACTCCTATTTTTATTGTAATATAGAGATTATAATATGAGAATTTTACATAGTCAATATAATGATAAAAAATAGAGAAACCTAGTCATTACTAAAGTTTCTCTATTTTTTATAAATATTATTAAATTTTAATGTGTTTTATTTAATTATGCACCTTAACACTGCTGTTTCTCAAAGTAACATCATGAGCTCCACCTTCTACTATTGAAGTTGAAGATACAACTGTTAATTTTGCATTTTTTTGCAAAGAACTAATTGATAGTGCACCACAGTTACACATGGTAGATTTTATTTTGGTTGTTGTTTGTTGCACGTTGCTGTGTAAACTTCCAGCGTATGGTACATATGAATCAACACCTTCTTCGAAAGTTAAGCCTTTTTCTTCGTCCACACCATATCTTTGCCAGTTTCTTGCTCTGTTAGATCCTTCGCCCCAATATTCTTTAACATAGCTACCGTCTATAGATACCTTATTTGTAGGACTCTCATCAAATCTTGCAAAATATCTTCCTAACATTACGAAATCTGCACCCATAGCCAAAGCTAAAGTAATGTGATAATCGTAAACTATACCACCGTCAGAACATATTGGAATATATATTCCAGTTTCCTTATAATAAGCATCTCTTTCTGCAGCTACTTCTATCAAAGCTGAAGATTGACCACGACCAATACCCTTAGTTTCTCTGGTTATGCATATTGATCCTCCGCCAATGCCGACTTTTATAAAGTCTGCGCCACATTCAGCTAAAAATCTAAATCCTTCACGGTCTACAACATTCCCAGCTCCAATTTTAACACTGTCGCCATATTTTTCTCTAACAAAATCTATGGTCATTTTTTGCCACTCTGTATAACCTTCAGATGAATCTATACAAAGCACATCAGCACCAGCATCAACCAATGCAGGAATTCTTTCTTTAAAGTCGTGAGTGTTAACACCAGCACCAACTACATATCTTTTTAAATTGTCCAACAATTCTAATGGATTTTTCTTGTGGGAATCATAGTCTTTTCTGAAAACGAAATAGCAAAGATGTTGGTTTTCATCTACTATTGGAATAGAATTCAATTTGTTATCCCATATAATGTCATTAGCTTCTGAAAGAGTGATTCCTTTTTTTGCATAAATTAATTTATCAAAAGGAGTCATGAACTCACTTACTTTTGTGTCTAAAGACATTCTGCTAATTCTATAATCTCGGCTAGTTACTATACCAAGTAGCTTTCCATTTGGTGTTCCATCATGAGTAACTGGCATTGTGGAATGTGAGGTTTGTTTTTTCAATTTAAGAACATCTCTAAGTGTAGCATCAGGTAATATGCTGCTATCACTTTTTACAAAACCAGCTTTAAAACTTTTTGCACGAAAAACCATAGCAGCTTGATCTTCTATAGATTGGGAACAATAAATAAATGATATTCCACCTTCACGTGCAAGAGCAACAGCCAAATTATCATCTGAAACCGATTGCATTACCGCAGAAACCATTGGAATATTTAAAGAAAGAGATGGGGTTTCACCTTTTTTAAATTTTGTAAGAGGAGTTTTTAATGAAACATTTTGTGGAATACACTCTTTTGAAGAATAACCTGGAACCAAAAGATACTCACTAAAAGTTCTTGAAGGTTCTTTATAATAAAAAGCCATAGAATCTTCCTTTCATAAAAGCAAAATATTTAAATATTAAATAGACATAATGAGCAAATAATAATGCTACGCAATTATTATAATATTATAATATTTGTGGGTTAATCTGTCAACAAATTAATCATGTATAAAATTGAATAAAAATTTAAGTTAGAATATATTTTTTTGTTTAATTTTAAAATATTTAAATTAATAAAATGAGAATATATGGGTAAAAAATGAATTTTTGAAATTTTTTATAGTTTAAATATTAACAAAAAAATGCGGTTTTTATAACACGAAAAGTGTGACAAAATTTGACTTCTATAGGTTTTTAATTTGCAACTTCAAATCTAATGGGATATAATTAAGTGTATATTTTTGTGTGGGGTGTGTGTATGTTAAAAATAGGTAATGTGAGCATAGAAAAAACGGCAGCTCTTGCGCCGATGGCATCTGTTGCCGATCGAGCATACCGCACAATTTGTAAAGAATTTGGAGCTTGTTATGTAGTTGGAGAGATGGTATCTGCTAAGGGACTCTGTTTTAGTCCAGATAAGGCTTTAGATTTAATTACTGTAACAGAGAAGGAAAGGCCAATGGCAGTTCAACTTTTTGGAGGTGAGCCGGAGTATTTTGAAAAAGCTTTGCCAAAGGTTTTAGAATTTAAGCCAGATATTATAGATATAAATATGGGGTGTCCTGTTCCTAAGGTTACAAAGAATAATAGTGGATGTATGTTGATGAAAGATCCAAAGTTAGCAGAGCAAATTGCGAAGTCTGTTGTTAAAAATTCCTCTGTTCCAGTAACGGTAAAAATAAGAAAAGGTTGGGATAATGACAGTTTAAATGCTGTTGACTTTGCTAAGAGAATGCAGGATTGTGGAGTTAGTGCATTAACAATTCATGGTAGGACAAAAGCTGATATGTATAGTAATAAAGCGGATTGGAATATAATTGCTCAGGTAAAAAAAAGCTTAAATATTCCAGTTATAGCTAATGGAGATATTATTAGTCCTGAAACAGCAAAAGATATGTATGATTTTACAGGTGCAGATTTGATAATGGTAGGAAGAGGAAGCTTTGGAAGACCATGGTTATTTAAACAAATTTCAACCTATTTAAAAACGGGAAAATATGAAGAAGATCCAACTGTTGCCGAGCGGATGGAAATCATGAAAAAACATATTGCTTTAATTTGTGAGGATAAGGGGGAACAAGTTGGAATGAAACAGGCTAGGGCGCACGCTATTAGATATTTATATGGTATTCGAGATGCTGCTAAATATAGAGAAAGATGTAGTAGGTTAACTTCTTTTGAGGAACTATTAACATTAATTGATGATATATTGAAAAATCAAAATTAAAGTTTTTTGGGTTGAATAAAAAAAATATATAGTGTAAAATGTATACTAGTTGTTTATAAAAAGTAATATACTTGAAATATAGTTTTTTGTAAGGGGAAAATAATACTAATTATTGGAGGGAAATAGATAGTGTTGTGTCAAAGATTTGGGAAAAGAAAAGTTGCATTAGTTGGAACAGGTATGGTTGGAATGAGCTATGCATATTCTATGTTGAATTCAAGTAATATTTGTGATGAATTGTTGCTAATAGATATAGATAAAAAGAAGGCTTGGGGAGAAGCTATGGATTTGAACCATGGTTTAGCTTTTTCAAATGGAAATATGAAAATATATGCTGGAGATTATAAAGATTGCGCTGACGCTGATATTGTAACAATATGTGCAGGTGTTCCAAGAAAGCCAGGAGATTCTCGTTTGGATTTGCTTAGTAAAAACGTTGAAATTTTTAAATCTATTATTGAGCCTATTATGGAATCGGGGTTTGATGGATGTTTTTTAATTGCAACCAATCCTGTTGATGTTATGTCATATGTTACTCAAAAGCTTTCTGGATTGGCACCAGGACGTATTATTGGAAGTGGAACAGCTTTAGACACATCAAGATTGCGTTATTTGCTTAGCGATTATTTTAATGTAGATCCCAGAAATGTTCATGCTTATGTTATTGGGGAGCATGGTGATAGTGGATTTGTGCCTTGGTCTCAAGCAAAAATTGGAACAAGTTCACTTAAGAGAATTTGTGACCTAAGTAAAGGTAGATATAATTTTGACGAAATGAGTGACATTGCATTGGAAGTAAAAAATGTTGCTGCTAACATAATTAAGGCAAAAAGGGCAACATATTACAGTATAGGTATGGCATTAAAGAGAATAACACGTGCTATTTTATCTGATGAGAGGTCTATTTTAACATTGTCTGTTATGCCAACAGGACAATATGGTCAAGAAGATGTTTATATAGGGCTTCCGTGCATTGTAGGCAGAAGAGGGGTAGAAACCATATTGGAGGTAGATTTAACTGACAAGGAAAAAGAGTCTTTAGGTGATTCTTGTACGATTATTCGTGATTTATGCCATAAAGTTAAATTGTAAATTGATTTCTAATATTATAAAAAATAAGAATGTATATTTCTACATTCTTATTTTTTGTTTTATATTTAGTATTTATTGTTATTTTGTTTTTCCGATAAAGATGCTCTGTAAAGATGTTGCCTTAATTTTTTCCAGTCAAATGGAATTAGTGGATATAGATAGCTTTTTCCAGAAAGTGTTTTTGTCCTTAATATTACCACAGATGTTATTACAAAACCTATTATGAATCCCATTAAACCTAATGTTCCTGTTAAAATTAGTAAGAACATTCTAATGAATTTTAATGCATATCCTAGTTCATATCCTGGTTGTGCAAAGCTGGAGAGGGAAACAAATGCGGTATATAGAAGAGCTTGAGAACTAAACCATCCACTTTCTACGGCATAATCTCCAACTATGATTGCAGCGAGTATTGATAGTGAAGAAACTAACATGTTTGGAGTGTTTAATGAGGCTAAGTTTAAACCATCTATTGCAATTTCTAAGATTAAAAGTTGAATGACTAAAGGAACTTGCGTGTCATCCGTTGTTAGAATAAAATTTAAATGTTCTGGAACAATTTGCGGGTTTTGAATAATTAATAGCCATAGTGGGGTTATTATGGCAGTTAAAATCATTACCATTGCTCTTGTAAGTTTGAGATATGTTCCAATAACAGGAGGAAAATAGAAGTCGTTAGCTTCTTCCATTATTGAAAAAATGGTGATTGGGACAATTAATACGGCTGGTGAATTGTCTACAATTATGGCAATATCTCCTTCGAAGACATGAGCTGCAGCGGCATCAGGTCTTTCTGTGAATTTGAATTTTGGTAGAGGATTTCGCCATTGTTTGGGTTGTAGTAATTCAGCAATACTTTCTTGATTCATTGTTAGTGATTCTACTTTTGTTTTTTTAAGTTTTTCTTTGATTTTATTTAGAAGAGATACATCGGCTTTTCCTTTAATATAGCAAAGAGCAACATCTGTTTTTGATTGGCTGCCAACTTGCATATGTTCAAAAATTAGCCTAGGATCTCTAATTCTTCGACGGATTAGTGCAGTATTTAAAATTATAGATTCAACAAAACCGTCACGCGAACCTCTGAAAACTTTGTCTTTGTCGGGTTCTGATGTTGTTCGTTGTGGATATGATCTGGTGTTAATTAAAATTGCTTCTGAAAAGCCATCAATAAATAATGCTGTTTCTCCCGATAACACTGTAGTTATAATTTGATTTTCATCACTGGTTGCAACTGCTTGAGTTCCGGTTATATATTTGTTAGCAAAATCAGTTGCGCTATCAAAAACGTCATCGTTTGATATTTGCATTATAATTTCGAGCATAGCTCTTAGTTCTGCTGTTTTGCAAAAGCCATCTATAAAATATAGTGCTGCTTTGCGATTGGCTATTTTTATTGGACGGTATACCATATCGAAATTATTATCTATATTCATAACTTTATTAAAATGATTTATACATTCTGAAAAATCCTTTGGAATCATTATATATCCTCCCAAAATATTTTTTATTTTATTTTAGGTAGATATTGGAATTTTTAATCAGCACAAATTAGAAAAAATAAAAATTCCTAACAATCTTTTTAAAATATGTTAGGAATTTTATAATTGTTTTAATTTCTAAATTGAGAATTGAAAATGCTTTTATATAAACCATCTTTATTCATAAGTTGATTGTGTGTTCCTGTTTCAACAATTTCTCCGTGATTAACCACTATCATCTTATCTACATTTTTCAATGTTGATAGTTTATGGGTTATGATTAAACAAGTGCGTTTTTCAATTAAATTTAATATAGCCTTTTGAACTAATAATTCGGTTCTTGAATCCATATTAGATGTTGCTTCGTCTAATATAACAATTTTGGGATCTGATAGCATAACTCGTGCAATTGAGATTAGTTGTTTCTGACCAGCGGATATGTTAGTTGAATCTTCAGAAATTTCTGTATAATATCCATTTGGTTGAGATTTTATAAACTCATCGAGATTAACGGCTTTAGCTGCTTCTATTACTTGTTCATCAGTTGCTTTTAAGTTACCATATCTAATGTTTTCCATTATTGTTCCGTTAAAAATCCAAGCATCTTGTAAAACTAGCCCAAACATTTTGCGTAAATCGTTTGTGTCAAATTTTGATATTTCTTTGTTATCAATTAGAATAGATCCACTTTGTAACTTATAGAAAGCTAACAAAAGCTTAGAAATTGTAGTTTTTCCAGCGCCTGTTGGACCAACAATAGCAGCTTTTTCGCCTTTTTTGATTTTCATATTAAAGTCTTTGAGAACTTTTTGATTTGGAGTATATTCAAAATTAGCATGTGAAAATTCAATATTGCCTTTTATTTTAGAAGTATCAATTTCATGACGTATTTGTGAGGACACCTCAGGCAATTCTAAAGCATCAAAAATTCTGCGAGATGCAGCAGCTGTTGTTTGCAATAGAGATATAACTTGCGATATTGATTCGAGAGGATGGGATAGCATTTTAACATATTGTATAAATGCTTGTATTGTTCCAACTGTAATCATATTATTTATAGCAAAAATTCCTCCAACAATGGCAACGATCAGGTAGACAATATTGTTGAAAAATCTAGCAAGTGGGAACAATATTCCAGAGTAAAACTGAGATTTCCATGAGCTTTCATATATGTTTTTATTAAGCTTTTTAAATTTTCTTTTAAATACACTTTGGCTATTGAATGATTGAATTACATTTTGTTTAGAATATGCTTCCTCAACGTGAGCATTAATATGACCTAAACTGTTTTGTTGTTCTGTGAAACAATGTTGAGATCTTTGCATGATAATTTTTGTGATAAATAAGGAAAGAACTAGAATGGTTAATGATAAAATAGCGATAATCCAATTTGTAATAAAAAGAATTATTATTATTCCAGGTATAATAAATAAAGAAGTTATTATTTGATTGAATGCTTGAATGAAGCTTTGAGTTAAGGTTTCTACATCAATTGTTATAATTGATAAAAATTCACCGTTTTTCTTGTTTTCTATACTTTTGATTGGCAGTCTGTTTAGCTTGTTAAATAATTTATTTTTGAGATCATATGAAATTTTTTGAGATATGTTTGTTAAAAGCATGTTTTGACCTACGCTGAAGATCAACCCTAAAACGTATAAAATAACTAAAATTATAATAGTATTTTGAACTCCACTTAAATCTAAATCATTTCCATTTTGAATTTTATCTGTTATTCCATTAAAAAGTTCAGTTGTTACGTTTCCTAACAAAGTCGGACCTATAACATATGTTATAGTGGAAAATATTGACAAAATTGCGATAGCTATTAAAGCAAATTTATATTGAGAAATATTTTTAACAAATTTGAGGATTGAGAGTGTATCAATTGATTTTATTTTTTTCAATAATTTTTTGAAGTTTGTTTTAATGTAATTAACAATTTTATTCACTTTTTGATACCTCCCTTGAAATTTGTGAATTTGCCAAATCACGATATACATCACAACTTTTTATTAAGTTATTATGAGACCCTTCACCTACAATATTTCCCTTATCTAAAACAATAATTTTGTCTGCATTTGATACTGTTGTAATATCTTGAGTTACTATTATTAAAGTGGCATTTGAAGCTATTTTTGTTAGCTCAGACATTAAGTTGTTTTGGGTTTTATAGTCTAATGAAGAGAAACTGTCGTCAAAGATATATATATTAGGATTTTTTGCAATTGCTCTAGCTATGGTTAGTCTTTGTTTTTGGCCACCTGAGATATTTTGGGCATTTTGTGAAATTTTGAAGTTTAGATCTTTTCCACTGTCAAACACAAAATCATCACACTGTGCAACTTTTAAAGCATTTTTAACTTGTTTATTAGATATTTTTTTACCTAAAGTTACGTTGTGCTTGATGGTATCTAGGAACAGGGAGGAATTTTGAGGAATATAACCTATATTTTTCCGTAGATGTTTTAGTTTAATGTGTTTTATACTAGCCCCAGAGACTAAAATTCGACCTTCGGAGACATCATAAAACCTAGAAATTAACTTAACTAATGTAGATTTTCCAGATCCAGTAGAGCCAACTATTGCAGTTATTTCACCAGGCTTTGCAGTAAAGTTTATATTATTTAATGTATTGTTTTTATTGCCATCATACTTGAAAGATACATTCTCAAATTGAATTTGATATTTTTTATTTTCGTCAAACTCAACAGGTAGTTTTGAATCTCTAACATCAACACATGTGTTTAAAATTTCATTTATTCTATTACTGCAAACGATTACTCGAGGATATGCATATAGTAGCATAGATAAAACAATGAAGAAAACAATTAATTGCATAGCATATTGTAAAACAGTCATAACAGTTCCCACCTGTATTGACCCTTCAATTATTTGATTTGAACTAAACAATAAAATCACAACACCAGATATATTCATTATAAATATCATTGCTGGCATTAAACAAGATGTTATTCTATTAACAAACAAGCTTAAATTAAAGAAGTTTTTGTTGGTTTCTTTAAATTTATTTGTTTGATGTTTTTGACGACAAAATGCACGGATAGTTAGTACACCATTTAAAGTTTCTCTTGATATTATATTCAACTTATCCAATGTTTTTTGAATCAACTTGTATTTTGGGGAGACTATAAATATAGCTGCGAAATTTAAGGCTAAAATAGCACCAATTGAGAAAACTATTACTCCAAGTAAATTTGCACCTGTTTGTATGGTTTTGAAAAATATCAATATAGTTGCTACGGGTAGCGAAAAGAAGAATCTTAAGAAAATTGGCATAAACAGTTGAATTTGTTGAACATCACTTGTTGTTCTGTTTAATAGAGTTGAATTTGAAAATCTATCCATTTCTTTGCCAGAAAAAGCTAAAACTTTGTTGTATATTAGAGCTCTTAAATTTTGTGACAATTTTGCTGATGTTTTAGCAGAAATAAAAATTATTATAACGTTAATTAGTAAGCTTGTTATGGACAAGAACAATATTCTAGCACATGCTCCTAATATACAGTCCATTTGCATTGCGTTTAGATCTATTCCAATAGCTTCATATTCTTGTTTGATAGTACTAATTGATATTTGATATTGTTGGGTATCAGATAATTGCTTTAAGTGTTCGTTTATAACGGATTGTATTTGTTTTTTTGTATTAGAAGGGAGAGACATAAATATTTCTTCAAATGAAGAATTGTTATTTTTAGATAGAAGTTGTTTGGTAACATCATTAAAGATTTTAGAACTATCATTATTAATTATATGTTGAGTCATAATAGCTTTTGTAAATATTGTTGATAGTTCTTTAGTTATATTTGCTTGGGAAGATGCTACTGAAATATAAACAGGTTCATTTTCAATTATTGGATATTTTTTAATAAAACTATCTTTGTGGTCCTGAGACATATTTTCAATTGACGTTAAAGTATAGTATTTTTTTATAATTTGTTTGTCATTGTCAGACATAAAATTCATTAATTTTTCGAATGTTTCTTGACGAATTGCTGTAGGGATAACTTGACTAATTCCACTTTGTTGAATACCTATATTTACAATTTTAGCAGTATATTCGGGAAGTTGTAGTATAATAAACATATCAAGTATTACTAAAAGTATTATAGCAATTACAGATATAATTTGACTTTTTGCATATTTGAATAGTTTGAGCATTTATAAATGGTCCTCCTAAAGAATTTCAAAAATTTATAATATGTAATAAGAAGTAAGCATACAATTAGAAAATTAGTAAGGAATATTGTAAATTGATGCTATTGTTTTAGTTACACTATCATCTTCATTACTTCCTATAACAAAATCGCAAACAGATTTACAAGCATCTGTTCCATTACTAACGGCATATGATATATCGGCAGCTTCTAGCATTGGAATATCATTATCATTGTCTCCAAAAGCTATTGTCTTTTCTGCATTGCAATATGACTTTAACCAATTTAGAGCATATTTTTTAGACGCTGTTTGATGGTATATTTCTAAAAAATACATGTTTTCATTGTAAACATCTTTATATAAACAACATTTTATATCTTTAATAGCTTGTAATTTTAACAAAATTGGCATTAATATTTCCTTTGTGTTAAGAGCTGCTAAAAATACTGGTTCATCATTATTATCAATATTTCCTTTTATGTACTTTTTAAGTGGTAAATTTTTGCGCTCATTAAAAAAATTTATTTCAGCAGGGGTGGTTAATTTTGAAAAATATATATTTAATGAGCCGTCAAGCGAAGGACAGTGTATAAATACATTTAAATTTGATTTTTCAAATATGGTTTTAATTGTGTTAGTAGTTTTTATTGAAAGTGTATGTTTTTTCAAGAATGTTTTACTGTTTATATCATATATTACACTACCATTCATACATGCAACCGGTAATTTCATTGTTAATCCATCAAGAATATTTATTATCGTTACCGGTGTTCTGGCAGATGCAATTGTTATATTAGCACCGTTTTGAATTAGGGTGTTTAGGCAATTTCTAGACCTATTGGAAAGACGGCCACCAGGTAATAACAAGGTGCCGTCTAAATCGCAGATGTAAAGTATATTATTTTTCATAAGCAACCAATAGAACTACTCAGCTTGTTCTGAGCTTTGACCTTGGTCTTGGTTTTGATCTTGATCTTCGTCTTCATTTTCATTTTGTTCTTGTTGTGATTGCGCATTGTTTTTTATGATTTCTGCCCATATCTTAGTTTGTTCAATAGGGTCATGGCTGTCGACTGCACCCTGATTTATTTTGATATCATACTTGTTTAACAGTTCATCAATTAAGTCTCTTTTAGCTGCTTCCAACAAAAGCTTTTTAGACAATTCTCTTTGTTTTTCAACAGATTCTTGGTCTATATCAAAGCGCTGTATAATGTAATAAGAAGCGTCATCTTCTTTTAATGTTGCTGGTGTATTAGGTTTGATATCAGTAACAAATTCTTTTTCGGCAAACTCCAAGTCATCATATTGGAAAACATATTCTAGAGCAGCTTCTGGTTGTTCAGATGCTTTGTTATAAGCTGCATTAATATCATCTATAGATTTTTTTGCAGCAATTTGACTCATATATTTGTCTACTAGTGATTTCAAGTTTGCTACGCCCTCATTTTTCAACAACTTAGATGATGATTCGTCCTTTTCAGATAAAGGTTTGTCAATAGTTACAATTTTATATTTTAAACCATGGCTTTTGGTATACTCATCTACTGTTTCATCTGATATAGCTCTAGATTTACCTTCTCCAAAATATTCTTCGTTCACTTTTGATAATTTCACGTCAATTTCACAGAGTTGTTGCCAATCCTCTTTGGTTGTACCTAGTTTGGAATACCCTTGTTTTTCGAGAGTGGGATACATTTTTTCCACGGAGTCATTTATCTGATTATTTTCCTCCTCAGATAATGTTAAACCTAATTTATCAAATTCAACATGTATAGCTGCTATTGTTTTTGCTGTGTTAACAGATTGTTCTTTTATCCAATCTACAGCAGGTTTATCTTCAATTTTGCCCTCAGATATAATTTTTTCCGGGTCAGATGATGGAGACATAGTCTGTGATGAAAAACTTATCATATATCGAGCAGCCAAATTGATATTTTGTGTGAGAATAAATGCATACATGCCAGAACTTACTTTATAGTCTTCAACTTGAACAACAGGGTCATTTTTACCGCTGCATCCGCTGAGCGTAAATAGTGACAAACAAAAAATCAAAAAAACACATGTCACAGATTTAATGTGTGTTTTTAAGGTATTCAAAAACATAAAAAAACTCCTTACCATAAATATATTAAACGCTACAAAATAATAACATAAGTTATTATACTACATACAATAGAAAAAGTAAACAATATTAACATCAATTTTAACAGAAAGTTCAATAAAATTTGCAAAAAGGGCATAAATGTTAAAGAAGTGTTGGTTTATACACGATGTGTTTAATAGCTTATGAAGATGAGATAATTTTAATAGCATGTTTATATAACAAGTATTTACAAATAAATCAAATAATGGTAGAGTTAATTAAAAGACGAAGTATCTTAATAAAAATATATCTATAATAAACAAACACATAATACATATGTATTTATTTAATTTTTTGGGGGTATTAAAATTATGAAAAGTTTAGACTCACTTATTTCTAAAGTTAATTTATTTGCGAAAACTGCAGAAAAAAAGACTCAAGATGTTATTGAGATTTCTCAGTTAAAATGGAAAATAGTAAAAATAAAATCTAAAATAGAACGCAAATATGAAAAATTAGGTTCATTGACATATTTAAATTATAAAAATGGAGATGAAGAAAATGTTGATGTGTTTAATTCAAAAGTAGCAGAGATCTGTGATGAAATTGAAGAATTATTTTCTACTTTAAGAAAAATAGAACAAGAATATGCTGAAATAAAAGAAAAACCGACACACTTATAATTGAATTGCTTTACCATTTTATTGGACTTTGACCATTTTGAATTAGAAAATCATTTGTTTTTGAAAAATGTTTACATCCAAAAAATCCTCGTGAAGCTGATAGAGGGCTAGGATGAGCTGCTCTTAAGGTTAGGTGTATTGGGTTGGTTATTAATTCTTGTTTCTGACCCGCATATGCACCCCACAGTAAAAACACCATTGGTTTTTTTCGGTTGTTCAAGATTCGAATTATTTCATTTGTTAAGTGCTGCCATCCGATTTTGGAATGGGAGTTTGCTTGACCAGCTTTAACAGTTAGAACGGCATTTAACAGAAGAACGCCTTGATTTGACCATCTTGTTAAGTTTCCGTTATTTTTTGGTTGAGGGGTTCCTATGTCTGATTCAATTTCTTTATATATGTTTTGTAGAGACGGGGGAACCCTAACTCCTGGTTTTACTGAAAAGGACAAACCATGAGCTTGACCTGGACCGTGATATGGATCTTGTCCTATTATTACAACTTTACAGTCATTGTAGTCTACATATTTTAAGGCATTAAATATATCATGCATGTTAGGATACACTACGGTTGAAGCATAGTCGTGTTTTAAAATTTTGCGTAATTGTTGGTAATACTCTTTGTCCCATTCTTCAGATAAAAGAGTATCCCATTGATTACCTATTGAAACCATTTTAAAAAACCCTCCTGGAGGTTATAATTAATGAAAATAGCTATAATTGGAGCTATGGATATTGAAATTAAACAAATATCAAAGCTTATTGATAATCCACAGATAAGTGAAGTAGGAAAGACAACATTTATTAGTGGACAGCATAAAAACGTTGAATTAGTTGTTGCAAAATGTGACCCTGGAAAAGTTAATGCTGCCATTTGCACACAAACTTTGATTTTAAAATTTGAGCCTAATCAAATTATTAACATAGGTGTTGCAGGTGGATCGGAAAATATGCAAATTGGAGATGTTGCAGTTGCTACTGGCTTAGTTCAGCACGATGTAGATACATCATTAGTTGGAGATCCTGTTGGATTAATATCAGGAATAAATATTATAGAGTTGCCTGCTAGTAAGATTATTGCAGATGATTTAGTAAAAGCAACTAAACAATCGGGAATATGTGCGTATAGGAGTATTTTTGCAACGGGAGATCAATTTGTTAAACGTGAAAAAATAAATTTAATAAAAAATCAGTTTAATGCGGATATTGTTGATATGGAAGGAGCAGCTATTGCTCAAGCTTGCTACAAAGCAGATATTGAATTCGGAGCGATTAGGGTTGTTTCGGATAATGGAAATGCTGAAGTTGAATATCACAAATTTAAATATAAAGCTGCAGATGAGTGTGAAAAAATTATTGAGCATTATTTGAATTTAATCAAATGATTATAATTTTTTGATGATTTTGTAGGCAATTTACTCGGGGTTTGTTAAATCTGTTTCGCAGTTTTTTATTAAATTGAGGAGAGCGCTATAGTCTTCTGGATAGTTTTGCTCTAACATTTCATTGTTAATTTGAACTTGACTTGAATCTATTGGCTCGTTATATTTCTTTGGTAGAATTCCTCGAGAAATTATGTTTGCAGTTGATTCGGTTTTTATCATTTCTGCTTGAGCGCTTTGATTTGCTATTGCATCTTCTACCATAAACATTTCATTTTTGTTTTTTTTGTTTATTCTAAAAACAACACGAAACATTCTATAAACAGCTAGGTATAAAAATGAAGATATTTCGTTTATCAATCTACTATTTCCTGCTTTTGATAAAATATCAAATAAAATGTTTAAAGAGCAAAATAAAATTTTCTTTTTGTAGATAATTTTTAATGTTTTTGGATTTGGAAGTTCTTTTTGTGTTGAAGGGTCTTTAAGATTTTCCATCTCTAATGTAGCGCCGTTACGTTCAGGCGACCTTCCTAACAAGTAATCACAAGATACGCCGTAAAAGTCAGCAACTTTTACAACGAATGATAATCCACATTCACGAATACCTTTTTCATAGTGAGATAGTAATGATTGCGACACACCTAATTGTTGGGATGCATCTTTTTGACTTATGCCCTTTTCTTTCCTTAATAATGATAGAATTCTTGGAAAATTCGAGTTCATGTTGTCCTCCTAACATTCAAACTCATTGTTGTTTAACATTTAGTAATCTGATTTTTAAAAATACGTTCGGTAGACCGGTGTATAAAATTATAATCTATTGTTCAAAATTTGTCAAAACTATTTTTTTAATGTCTATTTTTAATGAAAATATTGCTTTGTAAATTGTTGAAAATTGCAGTATAATTGTTATTGTAATGTGAGAATAATTGTTACATAAAGGAGAATTATTTTGAGATCATATAAATTATACTTAATAAGGCATGGACTTACTAGTGCTAACAAAAAAGGTGTCTACCTTGGAGCAACAGATATATCGCTTAGTGAAGACGGAAAACAAAGTATATTATCTTTAACTCAGCAATATGAATATCCAAAAGTTCAAAAAGTATATTCTAGTCCGCTTAAACGAGCAGTTGAAACTGCAGAGTTGATATATCCCAATAATTTTATTGAGAAAATAGATTCTCTTAGAGAATATTCGTTTGGAATTTTTGAGAATAGATCTATAGATGAACTTTCTGCAGATTCGGAATATAAAAGTTGGATGGATGGAAATATGAAACAGCCACCAAAAGGTGGAGAAACTAAGGAACAATTTGCAAAACGTGTTTTAAATGGGTTTAATTATTTGATGAATGATATGATGAAAAATGGGATTTTTGAAGCAGCTTTAGTTGGGCATGCGGGTGTTTTGAGTATGATATTATATATGTTTGGGATGCCAAGAAGAACTCCGTTGGAATGGAATATGGAACCGGGTGGAGGATATTCTTTACTTACTACAGCACAAATGTGGACAAGAGATAATATACTTGAAGTTTGTGATATTTTACCATATGGAAAATGTTCAAATGAGAGCTCAGGGTTTTTTAATTTTGATTGTGAAGATTAATCATTTGTAGAAGGCTGTTTATTTGTATGTATAAAAATTTTTGGTTTAAAAAGGTGTGATTTTTTAATGAAATTTAATCGAATAGTTGTTAAGGTGGGAACGTCGACTTTAACTCACCCAACAGGCTTGCCTAATATACGTCGCATGGAGGCTTTAGTTAAAGTGTTGGCCGATATAAAAAATACCGGTAGAGATATTGTATTGGTAACGTCTGGTGCGATAGGAGTTGGGGCAGGAAAAATGGGATATTCCACGCCACCCAAAAATATATCGGATAGGCAAGCATGTGCTTCTGTTGGACAGTGTGAGCTTATGAACATATATGATACTTTATTTTCTAGATATAGTCATATGGTGTCTCAAATATTGTTAACTCAGCAAGTTTTAGATGGTGGAGAAGATGAACTTAATACTAAAAACACGTTTCATTCTTTGTTAGACAAAAATATTATACCTATAGTTAATGCTAATGATACGATTTCCATTAAAGAGTTGGAGTTTGGAGACAACGATACATTGTCTGCTGCTGTTTCTGTTTTAATAGATGCCGATATTTTAATCATATTAACCGATTTAGATGGTATGTATGATAAAAATCCTCGTAAATTTGAAGATGCAAAATTGATTAGTTACATAGACAAATTAGACGAATCTTTAAGAAACGCTGCTAAAGGTGAAACTAGCACTTTGGGAACTGGAGGAATGATTACAAAGTTGAATGCGGCTGAAATGGCATCACTAAAAAAAATACCCACTTTGATAATTAATGGGGCATATCCAAGTAGGATTTATAGTTTCTTAGAGGGTCATCATGAAGGGACTCTTATTGATTTGTGTAAAAAGTTTAATTGTGAAGAAAAATAGTGAATTTTAATTTAAAAATTTGATTGTTTTGGAGGTAAACGGATAATGAATACTTTAGAGCAGGCACAAAAAGTGAAAAATGCTGCAAAATATATAAATAGGGCTAAATCAGAACAAAAAAATAAGATTTTAACTTCAATTAAAGAAAATTTGAGGAAAAATGTGGATGCTATATTGTCTGAAAATCAAAAAGATATAGACGTTGCTAAACAAAATGGAATGCCTAAGCATTTAATAGATAGGTTGAGTTTAAATAGTGATAGAATTGAAGCTATGGCGCTTGCAATAGATGAGTTGATACATTTGGCAGATCCTGTTAGTGAAGTTGTTTCTGGGGGAACGCGACCTAATGGATTGAAAATTGAAAAAGTTCGGGTGCCATTAGGTGTTGTTGGAATAATATATGAAGCTAGACCTAACGTTTCTGTTGATGCTGCTACTTTATGTATAAAATCGGGCAATGCTGTGTTGCTTAGAGGAGGAAAGGAAGCAATAAAAACAAACACCATTTTGGTTGAGCTTATGAAGAAAGCGATTGCTGAAAATGGAATAGCTTCTGATATTGTTGAGTTAGTTCAGGATACTACGCGAGAAAGTGCTAATGAAATGATGAAAATGCACGGAATATTAGATGTTTTGATACCTAGAGGTAGTGCGGGACTTATTAATTCTGTGGTTGAAAACTCAAATGTTCCAGTTATTGAAACCGGAACGGGAAATTGTCATATATATGTGGATGATAGTGCGGATATTGATATGGCGGTTAATATTGTGGTTAACGCTAAAACATCTCGTCCATCGGTTTGTAATGCAGCTGAAAGTTTAGTTGTTCATAGAGACGTTGCGGATTTGTTTTTAAATAAACTAAAAAATGAGTTCAATAAATACAATGTAGAGTTAGTTGGATGTAGCGAATCTAGAAAAATCTTACCGGATATCGGATTAGCAAATGATGAGGATTATTATACCGAATATTTAGGATATAAGATGTCTGTTAAAATTGTAAATTGTTTGGATGAAGCTATTGAACACATTAATAAATATTCTTCGGGACATTCAGAAGCTATTGTAACGTCGGAATATGACTCGGCAGAACATTTTTTACAAACAGTTGATTCGGCGGCTGTATATGTGAATGCTTCGACTAGATTTACAGATGGTAATGAATTTGGATTGGGTGCTGAACTCGGAATATCTACTCAAAAGTTGCATGCTAGAGGGCCTATGGGACTTAGAGAATTAACAACTCAAAAGTTTATAATAAGAGGAAATGGACAAGTTAGATAGTTCTATTTAATAAAGGATGTCAAGTTATATTGGCATCTTTTATTTTTTGTTGAGATATTTTTATGCGAGATTTAACATTGTTATTTAAATTTGTTGAAAGATTTTCATTAACATCACAATTAGATAGTGGATGAAAATATATTTTTTTGGTTAAGATTTCGTCGATTTTAATTGCTGGAAATGATAGGACAATCCATATTAAACTGAATGGGAGACAAATTTGACCAAGTATATTAAATGGTAGTGTAGAATAGTCCCACATCTTCCAATTTAGCATTAAATTAAAAATTATTCCTGTGGAAAATTCTACAAAAGTTATTATTATTCCGCATATAATGCACTTGTATATGTTGTTTAAATTAAATAGCCTAATTTTTCCAATAAATCTAAAGCATATTCCCCCTAGAATAAAAGAAAACCAACTGCTATTTCCGTTAAATATTAATTCTAGTAAGAAATATGAATATCCACCAAAACAACTCAACCATATTTTTTTTGCCATCGTGATCCTCCATCCAAAAATTGTTATTTTATTTTATCCAATTTTTTTATAACTATAAGTGTTTAGTGATATTTTCTTTTGTAATTAAATTGAATGATTATGTTGATGGATACATATAATAATAGAGCGTAATTAAAGTGCTTTTTAATGTTTGATTGGAATAAATAGACTGGTTAGATAGTGTGTTTTTATGGTTTTTGACAAAATTTGTCCAAATTAATTAATATTTCTTGCTATTCATTAATGATTTTGCTACAATATTAATAATATATTAATCATTAAAAAATTTTGGGTTGTTTTGGATAATTTGTAAGTAGACGTAAGTAAACTGCGAGTTGTGGTGAGTTTAATTTATGAAAAATAGAGAAGAGCAATGTAAAGATGTAAACATAATAGATGATTTTTTTGAAGGTAAATCTATATTTGCATATAGATATTTTGGGGCGCATAAAGTTAAACGGCTTGGAGAAGATTATGTTGCTTTTCGTTGTTGGGCTCCCACTGCTAGGTCGGTTTCGGTTGTTGGGGACTTTAATGGTTGGAACGGGCGACTAAATGTAATGCATAAAGTGCATGATAAAGGAATTTGGGAGTGTTTTATTAAAGAAATAAAAAACTTCGATCTTTATAAGTTTGAAATAACATCTTGTGATGGGCATGTTTTGTTAAAATCAGATCCTTATGGTTTTCATTTTGAAACGCGACCTAAGACGGCAACTAAATTTTATGATTGTCCTGAAATGAATTGGGAAGATGATGATTGGATTAGATTAAGAAACAATTCAAATCATTTGAAATTGCCGATGAATATATATGAAGTGCATATGGGATCTTGGAAAAAATATTCTGATGGAAATGTTTTTTCATATATTAAATTTGCTGAAGAAATTATACCCTATTTAAAAGAAATGGGATATACGCATATAGAGTTTATGCCTTTGACAGAATATCCTTTCGATGCATCGTGGGGATATCAGGTTACGGGTTATTTTGCTCCAACGTCGAGATATGGAACACCGTTTGACTTTAAAAAAATGATTAATGAGTTTCATAAGGCCAATATAGGTGTTATTTTGGATTGGGTTCCAGCTCATTTTCCTAAGGATGCACATGGATTATATAGATTCGATGGTAGTTGTTGTTACGAATATTGGGATTCTCGCAAGGGAGAACATTATTCTTGGGGAACATGTGTTTTTGATTTTGGCAGGAATGAGGTAGTCTCGTTTTTAATTTCATCGGCTAATTATTGGGCAAGTGAATATCATATAGATGGTTTAAGGGTAGATGCCGTAGCATCTATGTTATACTTAGATTATGATCGTAGAGATGGTGAGTGGATTGCTAATGAATATGGTGGAAAAGAAAATATAGAGGCAATAGTTTTTTTAAGAAAATTGAATAAATTGGTTTTAACCGAAAATCCAAATTTTATTATTATTGCAGAAGAGTCCACAGCTTGGTCGATGGTTACTCAACCTGAAGAAAGTGGAGGACTGGGTTTTAATTATAAGTGGAATATGGGTTGGATGAATGATACTTTAAGTTATCTTAGCTTAGATCCTTATTTTAGAGCTAATAATCATCAAAAAATAGTGTTTCCGTTTTGGTATGCTTTTTCTGAAAACTATATTCTTCCTATTTCTCATGATGAGGTCGTATATGGAAAAGGATCTTTGATTGGAAAAATTGTGGGAGATTATGATCAAAAGTTTGCGGGAGTTAGAGTATATTTAGCTTTTATGATTGCACATCCCGGTAAAAAATTGTTGTTTATGGGTCAGGAGTTTGGGCAGTTTAATGAATGGAACTTTCAAACCCAATTGGATTGGAATTTATTAGACTACGAAAAACACAGACAATTACAATTTTATGTTAAAAGTTTAAATAAATTTTATTTGAAACACAGGGAGTTGTGGATTAATGATTGTGATAGCAAAGGTTTTTGTTGGATTTGCTATGATGATAACAAAAATAATGTAATAGCCTTTAGAAGAATAGCAGAAAATGGCGAAGAACTTATTATTATTTGCAATTTTTGCCCTATTAAACATGATAAATATAGAATAGGTGTTCCTTTTG
This sequence comes from Oscillospiraceae bacterium, assembly GCA_902798695.1. Classification (GTDB taxonomy): domain Bacteria; phylum Bacillota; class Clostridia; order Oscillospirales; family Ruminococcaceae; genus RUG12519. Next base: position 40,964 of record CADBXK010000004.1, on the reverse strand, counting down.
ATTGTGAATATATTGAGGTGTTTAATTCAGATGATAAATGCTATGGAGGATATGGAACTTTAAATAATAATGTTCTTAAGGCCGACAAAACACCTTTTCATGGATATAAATATTCTGTAGAAATAGAACTGCCTTATATGAGTGCGGTGTATTTAAAACCGAAAAAATAATAAGAAATATATTTGATTTTGAGAAATGACATAATTAACCGTAATTTGTTTTTATTAAGTTAAGTAAATTAAGCTATATTTGAGACTGGTATTGTTTAAGTGTTTTAACGTGAGCAAAGGAGGAAAATATGTTCGCGAAGAAAGAGTGTATTGCTATGTTATTAGCTGGAGGGCAGGGTAGTCGTTTGGGATCTTTAACTCGTAAGATGGCTAAACCTGCTGTTCAGTTTGGAGGTAAATATAGAATAATAGATTTTCCTTTGTCTAACTGTGTTAATTCTGGAATAGATACAGTTGGTGTTTTGACGCAATATTCTCCTTTCGTTTTAAATGAATATATTGGAACTGGTCAGCCGTGGGATTTGGACAGGTTATATGGAGGAGTACATATTTTGCCACCATATGAAAGTGCAAAAGGAGCTAAATGGTATGCTGGAACCGCTAATGCTATATATCAAAATATGAGCTTTATAGATAGATATAACCCTGAATATGTTTTGATTTTGTCGGGAGACCATATTTATAAAATGAACTATGATACTATGCTTAAATATCATAAATATCGCAAAGCAGATTGTACTATAGCTGTTTTAGATGTCCCTAAAGAAGAGGCTAGTAGGTTTGGAATAATGAACTGTGATGAATTAGGCGTGATTTATGAATTTGAGGAAAAGCCTAAAAAACCTAAAAGCACTCTTGCATCTATGGGAATATATATTTTTAACTGGAAGTTACTTAGAGAATTACTTAGAGAGGATGAATTGGATTCTAGATCGAAAAATGATTTTGGAAAAAACATTATTCCTAAAATGCTAGAACAAAATTTAAGATTGGTTGTCTATAACTTTCAAGGTTATTGGAAAGATGTTGGAACTATTGATAGTTTGTGGGAAGCAAACATGGATCTTTTGAGAGACGGAGGCAGTTTTAATTTATATAATCCTAAGTGGAAAATATATACTCGAAATGCTATACAGCCGCCTCATTATGTTGGAAATGGTGCTAATGTGAGGCAGTCTGTTGTAACAGAAGGTTGTCAAATATATGGTGATGTTAATTATTCAGTTTTATCTCCAGGGGTTGTTGTTGAAAAGGGCGCCGTAGTTAATAACAGTATCATAATGTCTAGTTGTATTGTTAAATCTGGTGCAAATATAAATTATTCACTTATAGGATCGAATTGTTATATTGGAAATAATGCATCAATTGGTATGTCGGAAGAATTAGTTTGCAGGTTAAACGACAGAAAGATAACAGTTGTTGCGCCAAATACGAAATTGAGAGATGGAGCCAAGATATCACCTAAGATAAAGTGATTAAATGGGTGTTTGAATTGAGGAGATTGATATGTTAATAAATGAGAGAATGGTTGGAGCTATTATTTTTGCAAATATGCATGACTCATCTATACCTAACTTAACGAAAGACAGAACATTTGCGTCTGTCCCTTTTGGAGGCAGATATAGAATGATAGATTTTCCTCTTTCTAATTGTATTAATGCGGGGATAATTGATATTGGAATAATTACTAAGGCTAATTATCAATCTTTGATGGAACATATTGATAATGGAAGTCAGTGGGATTTAGCTAGAAAAAGAGGAGGTCTTAAAATATTGCCTCCATATGGAAATAAAAATTTTGGTATATATCATGGGAAAATTGAAGCGCTTGGCGCAGCTTTAGATTTTATTAGGAGTACTCCTTGTAAATATATTCTGTTGAGTGATTGTGATTTGGTTGCTAATATGGATTACTCTGCTATTATTGATGAACACATAAACAAAGGAGCAGATGTGTCTGTTGTATATAAAAATGACATTCTTAGTAGCGATGTGGCGAGGAATTCTGTTATTTTAAACTTCGATGATAATAATATGTTAAATGAAGTTATGATAAATCCGAATATTGAAGGATGCATGAATTTTTCACTTAATATTTTTGTTTTTGAACGTGAGTTTTTGCGTACATTGATTACAAACTCAATATGTAAGGGTGAATATAAATTAGATCGTGATTTTTTGCAAAAAAAATGCAAAGACTATAAAATAAGAGGTATAGAATATAAAGGATATGTTCATCCTATTTGTTCCATGGAGTCTTATTATAAAGCGAATATGGATTTGTTAAATTGTGAAGTTAGAGAAAGTCTTTTTAATTTTGACAGACCTATTTATACTAAAGTTAGTGATGAAGCTCCTGTGAAATATGGAGATAATGCAAAAGTTTGTGATAGTTTTATTGCAGATGGTTGTGTTATTGATGGATGTGTTGAGAATTCTATAATTTTTAGAGGTTGTAAAATTTCTGAAGGAACTTGTGTTAAAAACTCTATATTGATGCAAGGAACGAAAGTGGGACAAAATTGTGATTTGCAGTATGTTATAAGCGACAAAAATGTTAACATAAAAAATGATCGTACTTTAATTTCTGCTGATTTATATCCTACTTATATTTCAAAAAATGCCAGTATTTAACTTGATATTCTTAAATTTTTGTTAGGAGGAAACGACGTGAAAATATTATTTGCAGCAAGTGAGGCTCAGCCTTTTGTGGCTTCAGGAGGCTTGGGAGATGTTATGGGGTCATTACCTAAAGCACTAAGAGCCAAGGGTATTGTTTGCAGAGTGGTTGTGCCGTTATATTCCTATATATCTGACGATTTCAAGAAAAAAATGTCGTATATTTGTAATTTCAATGTGTCACTTGGTTGGCGAAATCAATATTGTGGGGTATATCAGTATAATAATAATGGAGTTATCTTTTATTTTATAGATAATGAATATTATTTTAAGAGAGACGGAATATATGGATTTTATGATGATGCAGAGAGGTTTGCGTTCTTTTCTAAAGCTGTTTTAGAATTAATTCAGCATATAAATTATGTTCCAGATATATTGCATTGTAATGACTGGCAAACAGCTATGGCTCCGGTATATCTAAATGTTTTTTATCGCCCTAATAGCAAGTATTCTAATATAAAAACTATTTTCACTATTCATAATATAGAATATCAAGGTAAATATGGACTAGAGCTTATGGGAGATGTTTTAGGGTTGCCTAGTAGTGCAACTGGACTTATGCAATATGATGGCTGTTTAAATATGGTTAAGGCTGCTATTGAAGTTTCTGATAAGGTTACAACGGTTAGTCCTAGCTATTCTGAAGAATTAAAAAATTTTTGGTATGGATGTGGGTTGGACAGAGAGCTTGCCGGGCATTCATATAAATTTTGTGGTATTTTAAATGGGATAGATTATGACGTTAACAACCCTCAGATGGATAAAAATATATATTGTAATTATTCTACAGAAAATTTGTCGGGAAAGAAGAAAAATAAAAAACAGTTGTGTTTAGAAATGAATATATCTAATGATGAACAGCCTGTTGTTGGAATCGTTAGCAGAATGGTTAAACACAAAGGATTGGATCTTGTAGAATATGCGTTGGAATATTTAATAAGAAGTGGTTTTAAATTTGTGGTATTGGGTTCTGGTGAATATAGATTTGAAAGTTTTTTTAATAATATGAGAGAAAGATATCCTGACAGAATATCAGTATATATTGGATATAATAAAATTTTATCTAAGAAAATATATGCAGGAAGTGATATGTTTTTAATGCCATCTCAATCTGAACCGTGTGGACTTTCACAAATGATTGCACTTAGATATGGCTCTATTCCTATTGTTAGAGAAACCGGTGGACTTAAAGATTCAATTCGTGATTGTTCTTTGGGAGCAGGAAACGGTTTTTGTTTTAGACAATATAATGCAGATGATATGAATTGTGCATTGTTTAGAGCTAAAAAATTATATGAAGATAAAGTTGCGTGGGAAAATTTAGTTAAATATGCTATGAAGTGCAATTTTAGTTGGGATGAGTCTGCAATTAAATATATGTTTTTATATGAAGATGTATTGGGGCTTAAGTAATTAAAAATTTTAAATTAAATAAAAAATCACTGCTTTATTTTGCAAGAGCAGTGATTTTTTATTTAGGATTACATTTCACGATTTGCAATTGAATTTTCACGAAATACCAATGAAATGCACCATAAACCAGCTAGACCAACTAAGGTATAGATTATGCGAGCTATAATTTGAAGAGAACCATTAAATAAAACTTCAACAATGTTTATTCCAAATATTCCAATAATACCCCAAACAATGCTTCCAATAATTGTCAGAGATAGTGCAATTTTGTCTAACAATTTTAACGCCTCCTTTTTTTATATTGAATGATATTTATTATATGTATATTTATTATTAATATTCTTCAAAAAAATTAAAATTTTAATTTATTATAAAATTTACATTTTTTGACTATAACATTTTTGAATAAAACAGTTTGTTTCACTACATAATATTTATATGAATTATTTCAAAAATATCATAAAATTAATGTGCCAAGGTTGGCATGCAGGAGGAATGATATAAATGAAAAATGTTAATAAAGATGGTTCAAAGTTTTCTAAAAAAGCATTTTATATTGCAATTATTTTTAGTTTGATAGCAGTTATAATAACAACATTAATTGCTATAGGTAGAACTATGTCTCCTATGCAGAAAATGCCAAATTTGAATGCTAATGTTTCCGACAATAGTGCTGTTAAAACTAATGATCAACAGAAAAATATCAAAAAAGAAGAGTCACAGACATCTAAAAAACCTGCTTCTGCAGTTGAAGACAAAGAAAGTGAAAAGCCAAAAGAAAAACCCGTTAACAAAAAAGTTACTAAGTGTAAATTTTTTATGCCTGTAAAGGGTGAAATAATACAAGAGTTCTCTAAGGGAGAATTGGTTAAGTCTGAAACTATGGGTGATTGGAGAACGCATGATGGTGTGGATATAGCCGCGAAACAATCAACTCCTGTAAAAGCAGCAGCAGACGGAACAGTGTGTGATATAACTAACGATAATATGTGGGGGACTGGTATTGTAGTAGATCACGGTAGTGGAATGAAAAGCTATTATTATGGACTTAATGAAAAAATACAGGTAAAGCTAGATCAGCAATTAAAAAGCGGAGATGTTATAGGATCTGTTGGTACATCTAATCAGTTGGAAAATGCTTTACCAGAACATCTACATTTTGGAATGAAAAAAGATGATGTGTGGGTTAATCCTATGGATTATTTAAAATAATAAGCGCTAACATTTAGTTTAATTTGCAAAAAAATTAAGCTAAATGTTTTTTATTATATTTTGAAATTATAATTATAGTAGGGTTGCAATCACTAACATTTCTTTCAATCTATCATATATTGGCTCTAGCATTTCTATTGGTAGTGGATTTTGTCCTTTGCCTATTTCAATTGTGAATCCAGGACGACATTTAGAGTTAATAAACCAATCTTTAAATCCTCCATGCGATGCGAGACCAGTTGGTTGGCAGACTTCATATCCTGAAGATGCGGCAAGCGCGTCGGCCATTAGTGCAGATTCAGCTGGTGTGTTTTTTCCGTAATAGTAATATATTTCTTCTCCTTGTGAATGGAACGCTATAACTTTTTTTATGTCAAAATTATTACACAGAGCAACTAGTGCTTTGGTTTCGGGTTCGGATTGAGGACATATTCCTCCATATTGTCTTGGTGAAGGAGATTTTATTCCTTTTGAACATTCTAGTTGTTTTAATTGTTTCCATCCAGCATCAAAATTATGATTTAGATCGACACCTCGTGCGTTGGCTTGCCAGGATTGATTTGATTTTTTCATTATGAATTGAATTGGTGAACAAAGTTGTTTGGCAGTTTTGGGGCCTCCAAGTGCAATTTCAACACCGTCTGGATTGCACATAGGAACAACAATTAAACCTCTATTTGTGAAAATATCGTTTAAGTCTACACCGTATAATTCGTGCTTTTCAGACAATTCTTCAAAAAAGCGTAGCAATAATGAGCAAGTTAGCCATTCTTGGGCGTGTATTGCACCAGTGAAAAGAACAGCATTTTTTAAGTTTCCAATACCCAGTGCATATATTCTTCGTTTTAAGATTGATTGTCCAATGCAAAACAATTTGATTTGAGGGTTGTTTTTTTTGATTTGTGCCATTTTTTTGCGAATAGAGTCGTATCTCGGTGGATTAAGGTAAAAATTATCCATAGGTGTGCCTCCGTTATGAATGTTAGTTATATAAATTTTTGAATTTTGTTTTAATTATCGATCGTTACTATAAGTATATTGATTTTTTTTTAACTTTATGTAATAATAAATAAAAATGGTGTTTTGATATTTTGTGATTTTTAAGCTGGTTCATGGTTTTTTTAAAAGATATGGAGGTTTTTCTTGTGGAATTGAAAGAAACAAGATTACGTGGTGAAACAGTTTATTCGGGAAAAATATTGACAGTGCAAAAAGATGTTGTTACTTTACCAAATGGGGCGAAGGCGTGTAGAGAAGTTGTTAGACATAATGGCGCTTGTTGTGTTGTTGCAATAGATGACGAGAAAAATTTATTTTTAGTTCGTCAATTTAGATATGCGCTTAATAAGGAATTTTTAGAGCTTCCTGCAGGCAAGTTAGATGTTATAGGAGAGTCGCCTTTAGAAGCGGCTCAAAGAGAACTTTTTGAGGAAACAGGAGTTAAGGCAAGTAACTGGATCGATTTGGGGACAATATATCCGTCTCCTGGTTATTGCGATGAGGTTATATATCTATATGTTGCAACTGACTTGATTCAAGAAGACAGCTTACATTTAGACGAAGGAGAATTCTTGCAGGTAGAAAAATATTCCTTGGATGAGATATTTGAAGAAATACTCTACGGAACAATTAGAGATTCTAAAACTATATGTGCGATTTTAAAATTAAAAATGTTGATGATTGAAGGAAAGATTGAGATATAGTGTTATGGGAAGACGAAAGAGAAGAAAGTCTCTGGGAAATAGAGTTTGGTTTATAGATGAAGTTAGAGGTATGGCTATTATTTTAATGGTTGTATATCATTTGTGCTTTGATTTAGTCTATATTTTTAATGTTAAAATAGAAATATTTGATTCGGCTATTATTAATTTTATGCGAGATGTGTTCGCCGGTTTGTTTATTTTTATATCTGGAATTTCATGCAGATTTTCCTCTAATAATTTAAAAAGAGGAATAATATGTTTTTTGTCTGGACTTGGAGTGACTTTAGTTACGTTTTTTTTTATGAGGCATGAAACAATCTATTTTGGTGCACTCCATATGCTAGGAATTTCCATGATATTATATAATTGTTTTGAAAAATTATTGAACAAAATAAAATTTCCTATATTTGGAATTGTAATAGCTGGTTTGCTTTTTTACTTTACAAGGGAAATATCTAGGGGTAAAATTGGAATATGGACGTTTTATATTGATGATAGTATAAAAAAATGGTTGTTTCCATTTGGAATTGTTTCGTCAGATTTTCATTCGTGGGATTATTTTCCATTAATACCGTGGATTTTTGTGTTTTTGGCAGGTTGTTATTTTGGTGTATATGTTATTGAAAATAGGTTGCCAGAATTTTTTTATAACATGCATTCAAGGCCAATTGCTTTTGTGGGAAGACATACTTTATGGATATATTTATTGCATCAACCTATATTGTATGGTTTGTTGTATGTTATTTTTAATTATATATGTCCTTATGTTTTAAATGGAAGAGTGTTTGTTGTTTAGATTGAAGTAAGAAATAGGTTTAGAGGTGAGTATATAATTATGAGAAAAGATACTCTAAGAATGTGGATAATTAGATTAATATTTTGCATTTTTGTGATTTTAGCCTACAATATGATTAATAATTTTGGAATGATATTGGCTTGGTTTGGCCAACTACTAGGTGTTTTAACCCCGTTTATTATTGGTAGTGTTATTGCTTTTTTGCTCTTTCCAATTTGCAAGAAGCTAGAAACTTTACTTTTGAAGACCAATAAAAATTTTATTATGAAAAGAGTTCGTGGAATAGCAACACTAATAATTGTGCTATTGGCTCTATTTATAGTGGGATTGATATTGTTTCTGATGTGTCCTATTATATATGATAGTTTAATAATTTTTATCAAGGCTGTTCCAAACTATTTAAATGACATACATTCATTTATAAGCAATAATATAAATCATTCGGGGCCTTTGGCTAACGTTGTAGAAAATTTGAAAAATGTTGTATCTTTGGACAATATAGCCAAATTCTTTGTGTCTTTGGATTATAATAGTTATGTTGGTGGAATTACAAGTTTGTTTTTTGGAATATTTAATTTCTTAATTGGAGCAATTATTTCAGTATATTTGTTGATGGACCGTAAATTTATTAAGAAGACTGTTATTAGAATTGCCAGGGTAATATTTCAAGATAACACGGTTAAACGTATTGGCAGGTTGGGAGCTAGGATATCCAAAGTAATATATACTTTTATATTTGGACAGGTAATTGATGCATTTATGGTAGCATGCTTTATTGGTATGTTTTTAACTATATTTGGAATTGACAATAGCGTTATTTTAGCAGTATTCTATTTTGTTTGTGCGGTAATTCCATATTTTGGATCAATTATTGGAGTTTGTTTTGTTTCATTGTTATCCCTAATGTCTGGAAATATACACCAGTTCTTTATTGCAACTATTATTACTATAGTTTTACAGCAGTTAGATGCTAACTTTATTAGTCCTAGAATTGTTGGACAAGCAGTTGGAATTGGTCCATTATATGTTATTTTGGGAATAATATTATTTGGTGGATTGTTTGGAATATTTGGTTTATTTTTGGGGCCACCGCTTATGGCGATATTCATGGAGCTAATAGATGATTTTATTAGTTGCAAGGAAAACAAAAGAGAAAAGAACATAGAGTGTTTACGAGATATTGGAATATTATCTAAAATAAAGAATAGGGTTGATCAAAATCAAAATTCTAATGATAGTAATGATCACAAATCAACTCAAGATAGTTAAGATGTGTAAATTTAACTTATATTTATCTATAATAATAAAAAGGACTATTCTGTGAAATATAATCTGCAGAATAGTCTTTTATTATTTTAGTATTTTCCGAAAACCATTATTTTTGCACATTTATAAATGTCTCCACAACCTAGAGTTATTACTAAGTCACCGGGTTTAGCATTGTTTAGAACGTAATTTGCTACTTCATTTTGAGTTGTGAACCATTTGCAGCCATCTATTTTTGAAGCTAGGTCTTTTGAATATACTCCAAGTGTATTTTTTTCTCGTGAACCCATTATTTCCGTTAACACCACGTGATCTGCTATGCTTAGCGCTTTAGCAAATTCATTCATTAACATTTTAGTTCTAGAATATGTGAATGGCTGGTGGACTGCCCAAACTTTATTAAAGCCACATTCTTTGGCAGCTTTCAAAGTTGCGGAAATTTCAGTTGGATGGTGTGCGTAGTCGTCAGCTACGGTTATTCCATTTATCTCACCAATAAATTCAAATCGTCTTCCTGCACCTTTAAAATTGGCTAAACCTTCAGCAATATTTTCAACAGGAGTATTCACTTCCAGTGCAGCAACAATTGATGCAACGGCATTTAAAATGTTATGTCTACCAGGTACGTATATTTCGAGATCTTTTAATATTATGGAGCCATTTTTACAAAGAGAGAATTTTGTTCGCATACCTGAAATTTTTGTTATGTTTGTTGGATAGTAATCATTCGTTGAATTAAATCCAAAAGAAATTGTTTTTTTATTTAGTGATGATATAACTTCTACTACATTTTTATCATCACCATTATATATTATAGTTTTTCGAGTTTTTTCACAAAATTTTCTATATGATTTTTTTACGTTTTCCATTGTTTTAAAAAATTCCATGTGATCATTATCAATGTTTAAAACAATGCTTATATCCGGATTTAATTTTAAAAAGTGGTTTGAATATTCGCAGGCTTCACATGTCATTATTTCAGATTTTCCGATTCTTGCATAACCGTCTATAGATTTTAGTTTTCCTCCAATAAACGCTGATGGATCCATATTAGCATCTAACAAAATTTGAGTTAGAATTGAGGTTGTTGTTGTTTTACCGTGAGTTCCACAAACACATATGCAGTTTGAATATTGGTTGGTTAGATATCCTAACATATCGTTTCGTTCAATTGTTTTTATTCCGCTGTTTTTTGCGCTTATAAGTTCAGGATTGTCCTCTAATATTGCGGATGTATATATGATAAGATCAGCATCTTTGATGTTTTCAGCTTTTTGTTGCATGCTAACTTCAATTCCAAGATTTCTTACCATTTTTACAATATCTGATTCATTATTATCAGAGCCCGTAATTTTAAGCCCTTTTTGGTTTAAAATTTGAACAATCGGGAACATGCCTGAGCCACCAATTCCAATAAAGTGGACTTTTTTTACATTTTGCAATAGATTATCATTCAATTTTCTGACATCTCCCATCATTTAACACTCAAACATATTATATGATATAATAAAAAAAAAAGAAACCCCTGAAATGTGATGATTTGAAAATTTTTATGATATTTGTAAAATTTTGCTTTGAAAAATTAAATATGTAGTAATAATTTTTCTTTATAAAATTTAGCAATGGCTTGGTTTGTTAATATTCCAAGCCATTTTTATTTTAAACAGCTTCGTTAATTTTTGTTAAGTAGTTTAATCCGAAACTAACTGAAATTGCATTGTCAACGCAATTCATGCGGGATTGATCTAACTCTCCTGTTTTTTCTTTTAGTCTCTGTTTGTCAATCGTTCTAACTTGTTCTAATAGAACAACGGAGTTTTTGGACAGACCACATTGTTTTCCATCAATTTCAATATGAGTTGGGAGTTTTGTTTTGTCGCATTGGCTAGTTATTGCAGCTGCAATAACTGTTGGACTATATTTATTACCCATATCATTTTGAACAATTAAAACAGGACGAATTCCACCTTGTTCTGACCCTATGACAGGGCTTAAATCGGCATAATAAATTTCTCCTCGTTTCACATTCATGAAACGCACACTCCTTTGCTTGAAACACAATTTTTATTTATTGTTTTTATTGTGTCCCAAAGTCATGTAATTTAATCAAAAACTACATAATATATTTTATTCTTCACATAATAAAATAGTTAAATAAAAATTATCGTTATTTTATATCTATACTTATTGTGACTTTTAAAATTAGTATTTGACAAATGTGTGGTTTATATTATAAAATTATATCGATAAATTGGTTTAGAAAATTAGATTGAGGAGGTTTTTTAATATGAGTGATAATTATGAACCTATTATATATAGCTTGACTGATGAAGAAGGAAAAGAACAACAGTTTGAAATGATCGATTTTATGGAAGTTGATGGTCAACTATATTATGCTATGATTCCTTATTATGACGGTGAGCAAAATATTGATGATGAGTATGATGAATTTGTTATTTTAAAAGAAGTTCATGATGATAAAGCTGAAAACGATGATGATGTACTGTTAACTAGCATAGATGATGATGACGAATATGAAAAAATTGGAAACATGTTTATTGAAAAATTTAATGAAGTATTTGAATAAATTTATCAGAATTAGTCGGCTTTTTTATTGACTTTTTGCTTGTAATTTGTTAGGTATATTTGTTTATATTGACGATTGAATAACTATTGTGTTAAATATATAATTTAGTTAGAAGGACTGCTTTGAATAGTTTGTGTGGTAATATATAAATCCAACAATTTATTATTGGGAGTTTGGCCTTCAATTGCGGATTGCAGACCTCCCGGCGTGTTGTCGGAAGAAGGGAGCGAGAAACATTTGAGACAACTTTACCCACCGCATTAAGTTTTTTGCGGGTTTAATTTATGCACGACGGCAAAGCGGTTATTTTGAACATAAAAGAAATAATTATTTTGTATATTATTTCTTAGTATAAATTGGAAGCACTGTGCTAATATTAAGTACAGTGCTTTTATTTTTTATGTGGAGGTTTTTATATTTTGAGTAATAAATTCAAATATAAAATGGTTGGCTTAATAGCAGGTTTATTTAATGGAATGTTTGGGGCTGGTGGGGGAATGATTGTTGTTCCTATGTTGGAAAAATCTGGAATTGATCCTAAAAAGTCACACGCAACATCTATTGTGATAATTGCAATTTTAAGTGTATTTAGTTTGATGGGCTATTTTTGTGGTGGACATATTGATTTTCAAAATACTTTGGGATATATTCCAGCAGGAATTATAGGGGTTTTTGTGGGTAGTTGGTTACTAAAAAAAATAAAAACGGATTTTTTAAGGAGAGTTTTTGGATTTATCATGATAATTTCAAGTATAAGGTTGTTTTTTAAATGATTATTAAAATGTTTGTAGGGCTATTATCTGGAATTACTGCATCTATGGGGTTAGGTGGCGGTTTTGTTTTAATGATATATTTAACTACTATTGCTGGTGTCGATCAGATGGATGCGCAGGGAATGAATATATTATTTTTTTTGCCGATCGCTTTGATTTCTATTTGCATGCATATAAAAAATAAATTAATAGATGCAAAACCTTTAGCTTCTTCGATGATTTTTGGAGTTATTGGGGTTTTTGTTGGAATTGGTGTTGCGTTTTTGTTTCAGGTGTATTGGATTTCTAAATTATTTGCTTTATTACTTTTGATTTTTGGCACTAAGGAATTATTCCATAAAAAAAGTTAATCTCATTATTAAAACAGAGATTAACTTTTTATTTTATATTAAATTTTTAGCTTATTAAACATTTGCAGATTAAGCTAATCTATCTTTTAATCCATTAAGTTGAGCTTTCATTTCTTCTGGAAGTTTATCGCCAAACTGATTGAAAAATTCTTCAATTCCATCAGCTTCTTCTTTCCACAAATCTTTATCAACAGACAATAGATCTTTAATTACGTTTGAATCTATATCTAAACCTTCTGTGTTTATATCTTCTGGTTTTGGTTCATATCCAATTGCTGTTTCTACTGCGTCTACTTTTTCGTCACAACGAGAAAGGATCCACATTAGAACTCTCATGTTGTCTCCAAATCCTGGCCAAATAAAGTTTCCATCTGCATCTGTTCTAAACCAGTTTACATTGAATATTTTAGGAGCTTTGTCTCCAACTTTTTTACCCATTTCAAGCCAATGTTTGAAGTAATCTCCCATATGATATCCACAGAATGGCAACATTGCCATTGGATCTCTTCTAACTACACCAACTTTACCTGTTGCAGCTGCTGTTGTTTCTGAAGCCATTGTTGCACCTACAAAAACACCATGTTCCCAGTTGAATGATTGATAAACCAATGGAGCTGTTTTAGCACGTCTACCACCAAATATTATTGCGGAGAGAGGAACACCTTCTGGACTATCAAATTTTGGGCTTATGCAAGGACAATTTTTAGCAGGAGCAGTAAATCTTGAGTTTGGATGAGCACCTTTTATGTCAGATTCTTTACCATTCCAAGGTTTTCCTGTCCAATCCATTGCGTTTGTAGGTGGATTTTTATCTAAGCCTTCCCACCAAACAGTGTTGTCGTCTAAATTATGAGCTACATTTGTGAAAATAGTGTTTGTTCTTGTTGAAGCTAAAGCATTAAAGTTGGATTTTTCGCTAGTTCCTGGAGCAACTCCGAAGAAACCATTCTCTGGGTTTATTGCATATAATCTACCATCTTTACCTGGTTTAATCCAAGCAATATCGTCTCCAACTGTCCAAACTTTGTAGCCCTCTTTTTTGTATATTTCTGGTGGAATTAACATTGCAAGGTTTGTTTTACCGCATGCTGAAGGGAATGCTGCTGCGATATATTTTACTTCGCCTTGAGGGTTTTCAATACCCAATATCAACATATGCTCAGCCATCCAGCCTTCATTTTTACCTTGATAAGATGCAATTCTTAGAGCAAAACATTTCTTTCCAAGCAAAACATTTCCGCCATATGCAGAGTTTATTGACCATATTGTGTTATCTTCAGGGAAATGAACAATATATCTGTTATCAGGATCTACATTTGCTTTTGAGTGTAAGCCGCGTACAAAATCGTTAGAATCATCAGCTAAGTTTTCAAAAGCTGATTTTCCCATACGTGTCATAATATCCATGTTTAAAACAACGTAAATTGAATCAGTTAATTCAACACCAACTTTTGCGAGAGGTGATCCGATTGGGCCCATAGAATATGGAATAACATACATTGTGCGACCTTTCATAACACCATCAAACAAAGGTGTTAGTTTTGCATACATCTCTTTTGGATCACACCAGTTATTTGTTGGACCAGCGTTTTCTTGGTCTCTTGAACATATAAAAGTTCTACCCTCAACACGAGCAACATCGTTTGGTTGAGTTCTATGTAAAAAACAACCTGGTAATTTTTCTTGATTTAATTCGATCATTTCTTTAGTTTCAACTGCTTCTTTTCTTAAAGCATTCAATTGTTCTTCACTTCCATCGATCCAAACAATTTTATCGGGTTTACATAGAGAAACCATCTCGTCTACCCAATTCAAAACATTTTTATTGTTAGTTAACATAAAACAAAACTCCCTTATGTTATGTATTAGTATTTTATTTATGATTTAAAACACAAAATTATGATATCACATAATTATTAAAATATCAATCTACAAAATATAATATTAATTATTTCATATTTTTGTTAACACTAAAAAATTAAATAAAAAATGGCGCCTAAATAAGCGCCAAATTTGTATAATATACAAAACTATTTTAATTCAACTTTAGCGCCAGCTTCTTCTAGCTTAGCTTTCATTTCTTCAGCTTCTGCTTTAGCAACAGCTTCTTTAACAGGCTTTGGAGCTCCGTCAACGATTGCTTTAGCGTCTTTCAAGCCAAGACCTGTAATCTCTTTAACAAGTTTAATTACGTTCATTTTGCTACCGCCAGCTTCAACTAAAACAACGTCAAATTCAGTTTTTTCTGCTGCTCCGCCGTCTGCACCTGCAGCTGCTCCGCTAACCATAACAGGAGCTGCAGCTGAAACGCCGAACTCTTCTTCTATAGCCTTAACTAGTTCATTTAATTCTAGAACTGATAGGCTTTTAATTTCTTCAATAAATTTTGAAACATCAGCCATGATGTATAACCTCCTATAGTTAATTAAAATTTTCTAATTAGTCTTAAAAATATAAAATCAAAAATTGATCAGTTAGCAACACAAATTGCTAAAAATTATTCCTCAGAAGATGTTTCTTCACTAGATGCGTCTTCTGCTGGCTCAGCATTTTCTCCATTTTCATTCTTTTCTGCAATAGCATTAAGCGAAATTGCAAGACCACGAATAGGAGCAACCAAAACACTAAGCAACTGACCAATAAGTTGTTCTTTTGTTGGCAATGAACCAATTTCTGCAATAGTTTTTATATCTATTATTTCACCATCTAAGAAACCAGTTTTCACTGCAAACTCAGTTTCATCCTTTAAATCTTTTGCATATTTAGTCAAAATTTTCGCAACACACACTGGATCTTCAGGACTAAGAGCTATAGCTGTTGTTCCAGTTAAGTTGTCACCAAAATCATAACCAACTTCTTTTGAAGCAAATCTTAGCATACTGTTTTTAACAACAAAGTAATCTATACCAGCTTCACGCATTTCTTTTCTGAGTTTAGTGTCGTTTTCAACATTAATTCCCTTATATGAAACAATAATACCAGTAGAAGATGCCTTTATTTTTTCTACTAATTCTGCAACATATTGTTGTTTTGATTTTAAAGTACTCTCACTTGGCATTTGTATTTCACCTCCATTCATATGAATATAAATAATTATAAAAATATATCGCAAGGTGATAAGCAGTTTCTCTAACTAGAAATTAAAAGTTAATAAAAAGCCTTTCTCCCAATTGAAAGAGAAAGGCATAAAGATCTTATAATACGACCCTTTGCGGTTTCTCCTCGGCAGGCGTGAAAACATACACATTATACCCAATTTAAAGGGAACCTACTGTCTATAGAAAAACAGCACATCACTGCTAAAAACTATTATATCAAACAACATTTTATTTGTCAAACAAACCAAACATTTGCTTGTTACTGCTTGATAAACAACTAATTGCCATATTTTGCTGTGTTAATTTTTATTCCTGGACCCATAGTGCTTGTTGTAACACAAGACTTGATGTATTGACCTTTAGCTGCTGCTGGTTTTGCTTTTGCAATAGCAGACATTAAAGCATCAAAGTTTTCAATTAATTTTTCTGAGCCAAAAGATACTTTTCCAATTGAACAGTGGATGATATTTGTTTTATCTAAACGATATTCAATTTTACCTGCTTTAGCTTCTGTAACTGCCTTAGCAACATCAGGGTTTACAGTTCCTGCTTTTGGGTTTGGCATTAAACCTTTAGGTCCCAAAATTTTACCCAAACGACCAACTACAGCCATCATATCTGGAGATGCGATAACAACATCAAAATCTAAAAAGTTTTCCTTTTGAATTTTTTCAGCTAATTCAACGCCACCTACGTAATCAGCTCCTGCAGCTTTTGCTGCCTCAAATTTATCTTCTTTAGCAAAAACTAAAACTTTAATGTCTCTACCTGTACCGTTTGGTAGAACAACAGCGCCTCTAACTTGTTGATCAGCGTGACGTGAGTCTACACCTAATCTAACGTGAAGTTCAACTGTCTCATCAAATTTAGCTTTTGCTGAACTAACAACTAAGTCAAAAGCTTCTTTAGAATCATATAATTTATTTCTTTCAATTTTGCTTAAACTTTCTGTATATTTTTTACCGTGTTTCATAAAATAAAACCTCCCATTAAGTGGTTAATAAAGGATCGGAACATAAATAAAACTTAATTTATATTATATTCCTCCCACCAAAAGACCTTTTAGTCTACAACTTCAATTCCCATAGAACGCGCAGTTCCTGCTATCATGCTAATAGCAGCATCAACACTTCCAGCGTTTAAATCTGGAGCCTTTTGTTCAGCGATCTTTTGTAATTGCTCTCTTGTTATTTTAGCAACTTTGTTCTTGTTTGGTTCTCCAGATGCTTTTTCAATTCCAAGAGTTTTCTTTATAAGAACTGCAGCTGGTGGAGTTTTTGTAATAAATGTAAAAGAACGATCTGCATAGATTGTTATTACTACAGGGATTATTAAACCCATATCATTTTTTGTTTTTTCGTTAAATTCCTTTGTGAATCCCATTATATTTATACCATAAGGACCAAGCACAGAACCAACTGGTGGAGCAGGTGTTGCTTTACCTGCAGGAATTTGTAGTTTTACTAAGCCTACAACTTTTTGAGCCATTTTTATAGCACCTCCAAATTTTTTCAAAATGCAACAGCATTTCTAACATTTCTTAAACTAAATTTACCGTACATGACAGATTATTCGTTACAAACAACCTGATTTAATTCCACCTCAACCGGCGTGTTTCTTCCTAATATAGATACAGTAACAGTAACTATTCCTCTATTAGTGTCGATAGCTGTTACGTCTCCAACAAAACCTTCTAAAGATCCGGAAACAATTTTTACGCTATCTCCAACGTTATAATCCGTTTCTATTTGACGTTTTTCAACACCCAACGCATCTACTTCTTTGCGAGTTAAAGGAACTGGTTTAGATGATGGACCAACAAAACCGGTAACTCCTCTAATATTCCTCACAACATACCACGAATCATCAGTAAGAACCATTTTTACTATTACGTAACTAGGAAAAAGTTTGCGCTCAATTTTGCGTTTTTTGCCGTCCTTTATTTCTTCTACTACCTGCGTAGGAACTCTTACTTCTTGAACAAGGTCATGAAGCTGACGACTTTCTACCGCTTTTTCTATGTTTTGAGCAACTTTATTTTCGTAACCAGAGTAAGTGTGTATTACATACCATTTTGCTATATCAGACATTTACTTCTCCTATCTAGATTTAATTATAATGAACCAAGTAATAATTTTAGTAAATTATGAAACGCAAAATCAGCCAAAACCACAAATAACGAGATAACAATAACTGTTACAATAACAACCATTGTTCCACTGAATACTTTTTTCTTACCAGGCCAAACAACTTTTTTTAATTCGTTTTTTAATTCTTTAAAATAATCAAAAACACGACGGAATAGACTTTTTTTACCATTTTTCGAAGAGTTAACATAAGTCTTCTTAGTGTTAGCTAAATTTTTTTCTTTCTTAGCCATGTAATATTCCTCCCGTTTTTATTATTTAGTTTCTTTGTGAGCAGTATGCTTTCTACAAAAACGACAATACTTGTTCATTTCAAGCCTATCTGGGTTGTTCTTCTTATTTTTCATTGTGTCATAATTACGTTGTTTGCACTCAGTACAAGCCAAAGTAACTTTTACTCTCATAATCGGCACCTCCTAAACACTATCATGCGATAACTTATCTTGAATTCACAATATATTCAAGACAAAATTTTAAATTGCCTCCCTCTAGGTTGAATAGGTAAAATCAATTTGCATAAATATATGCAAAAAAATAAAACCTGCTAAAAGAGGTATAACAATCATAACATATAAAGTATATAATGTCAAGCAATTATGCATTAGATGGATTTAGAAATTGTTGCTTTTGCAAATTATATTTATGTCGCTGTAAGTGGCTTTTTGAAATTAAAATTATCTTGTTTTAGTTTTTATTTTATGGTATCATGTTCCTTAAGAGTTTATTTTTAAGTTTATAAAAGGAGATACATACTTTTATGAAAAAGATTAGAGTTGCAGTATTATTTGGTGGAGTTTCTTCGGAATATGAGGTGTCTTTGAATTCCGCTTTTTATGTTATTAATAATTTACCAAAGGACAAATTTGAAGTGATTCCTATTGGGATTACTAAGAGTGGGCATTGGTTATATTATCCAGGTCCTGTTGAAAAACTACCAACAGATGAGTGGAAAGATGATTTAGATTGCTGTCCTGCAATTATTAGCCCTGATACTACACATGGTGGTATATTGAAAATTATGGAAGATTTTCAGTTTGCACTTTTGAAAATTGATTGTGTTTTTCCTGTGTTGCATGGAGCAAATGGTGAAGACGGGAGAATGCAAGGGTTGTTAGAAATGGCTAAAATACCATATGTTGGTTGTGGTGTTTTGAGTTCAGCTATGTGTATGGATAAAGTTTATACGAGAACTTTGTTAGATCATGCGGGCATTAAAGGAACAAAGTGGGATGTTGTAAATAAGTTTGAAATTAAAGATATAGAGGCTTCTTGCAAAAGAGTTGCTGAAAAACTTTCTTTTCCTATTTTTACCAAACCAGCAAATGCAGGTTCTTCGGTTGGAATTAGTAAATGTAACAATATAGAAGAATTGCATAGCGGAATATTAACTGCTTTTTCTCATGATGATAAAGTCCTTTGTGAAGAGGGAATTGTTGGTAAAGAGGTTGAATGTGCTGTTATTGGTAATTCTAACCCTAAAGCATCTGTCTTGGGACAAATTGATCCTGATAATGATTTCTACGACTATAATGCTAAGTATGAGGCTGATTCTAAGCTAATTATACCAGCTTCTATAAGCGATAATGTTGCCGATAAAGTTCGTGAGATTGCGATTAGAGCTTATAAAGTTATGGATTGTAAGGGATTATCTCGTGTTGATTTTTTTGTTACTGATGATGACGAAATATATTTGAACGAAATTAATACTTTGCCTGGGTTTACTTCCATTAGCATGTATCCTAAACTGTGGCAGAAAAGTGGAATAGAGTATGGGGATCTTTTAGAAAATCTTATTAAGCTTGCTATGAATTCAAATTAGTAAATTTTAATAGGTGGTTTTGATAATGAGTAATAGTAAAAAGGTTGAACTAATAATTAAAGGCTCTCAAGGATATTCTCAAGATGATATGAGTGATTATGAGTTGTTTGTTATGGGAACTTTGAGGAAAGTTAAGGATAGATGGATTATTTGTTATGAAAATGAAAACAATGGTTCAACGCAAATCGTTTTATTTAATACCAAAACCGTGGTTATTAAGTCTGATGGAGATGTGGATTATTATTTGCGATTATCTGAGGGCAAGAACACTAAAGCCACCTTTAAATCACAAGGTCTTTTTTCATATATGTCAATACACACTAATAAAATAGAGTATGAGATGACCAAAGAAAAAAAGAAAATTGAATTGTGCTATGATCTGGAAGTTGATATTGAAACTGTGGTGAAAAATAAACTTGTTATATCTATTGGTCTTTTGAACAATTGAATTTATGTATTTGTGATGTTTTAAATATTTTGAAAGGATGTTATTTATACTATGATAGATATTCAGACACAGGCCGAGCAACAACTACGAAAATTGTTGTGTTCGGTAGTGGAAAAAGCAAAAGATAATGGAGAGTTAATACAAGCAGAAATACCAGAGTTTGTAGTTGAAATACCAGCAGATTCATCTAATGGTGATTTTGCTACCAACATCGCTATGATTGGAGCAAGAGTTTTTAAACAGGCTCCTAAAATGATAGCTCAACAAATTGTGGATAATATTGTTTTAGATGATACATATTTTGACCGATGTGAGATTGCTGGGCCGGGATTTATAAATTTCTTCTTGAATAAAACATGGTTTAGTGAGGCTATAATTGCTGTTTTGGGAGAAGAAAGTCACTACGGTAAAACTAATTTCGGCTTGAATAAGAAAGTTTTGGTGGAATTTGTTTCTGCTAATCCTACTGGCCCTATGCATATTGGAAATGCTCGCGGAGGAGCCATAGGAGATTGTTTATCGGAAATTCTTTCTTGGGCAGGCTATAGCACTAGTCGTGAGTTTTATGTTAATGATGCTGGAAATCAAATTGAAAAGTTTAAGAAAAGTTTGTCTATTAGATATCAGCAGCTGTTTTTAGGAGAACAAGCCGTTCCTTTATCGGAAGATTGCTATCAGGGAGCTGATATAACTCAGCGTGCTAAGGATTTTGCTGATATTCATAAGGATAAGTATTTGAATGTAAGTGAAGATGAACGCAGGCAGGCTCTTGTAGAATATGCCTTGCCACTTAATATTAGTGGATTGAAAACGGACTTACTTAAATATAAAATAGAATATGACAAATGGTTTTTAGAGAGCGATCTTCACAAGCAAGGAAAGTTGTATGAAATAGTAGATATGCTAAAAAGTAGAGGATATATATATGAAGATGGTGGTGCTGTTTGGTTTAAAGCAACTGAGTTTGGCGGAGAAAAAGATGACGTTTTAATAAGAGATAATGGAATTCCAACTTATTTTTTGGCTGATATTGCATACCATTATAATAAGTTAGTGGATCGTGGCTTTGACAAGGCGATAGATATTTGGGGAGCAGATCATCATGGACATGTTGCTAGGTTAAAGTGGGCTTTGGAAGCTTTAGGAATTGATCCTAAGCGTTTAGATATTATTTTGATGCAGATGGTTCGTTTGGTTAGAGATGGTGAAACTGTTAAACTTAGCAAACGTTCTGGAAAATCTATAACGCTTACATCTTTACTGGATGAAATTCCTATCGATGCAGCGAGATTTTTCTTTAATATGCGTGAGGCAAATTCACATTTTGATTTTGATTTGGACCTTGCTATTGAGGAGTCTTCGAAAAATCCTGTATATTATGTTCAATATGCTCATGCTAGAATATGTCAGATATTAAAAAATCTTGAAGAGTTGGGATATAAACCTTCAATTAACTCTGAATATGAGTTGCTGAATACAAAAGAAGAGATTGAATTAATAAAGGCAATTGCTAAATTTCCTAGTGAGATTATCGCGGCTGCTTGTTCATATAATCCGTCGAGAATTACTCGTTTTGCATTAGATATTGCTACGTTGTTCCACAAATTTTATACTGTATGTAAGGTTAAAGGAAGCGAAGAGAACCTTTTGAATGCAAGACTTAGTCTTTGCTGTGCGGTTAAGATCACTTTGAAAAATGCACTAACTATTTTAAATATTAGTGCTCCGGAGGAAATGTAGTAATTGTGAATAGGCTTAGTAAATTTATTCGAGAATATGATTCGGATGGCTTTTTAAGGTTACATACACCGGGACATCAAGCGAGATGTGAATTTATTAATAAAATTTCACCTCGCTTAGATATTACTGAAATTGATGGATCGGATTCTTTATATCATTCAGATGGAATAATTGCAGATTTGGAAAATGAAATATCTGAATTATATCAAGCACAATCGGTAATATCTGCTGGTGGTTCTACTTTGTGTATACAAACTATGGTTTCCTTATTTAAGGATAGAACGTTTGTTGCCATGAGATCTTCGCATGTATCTTTTTATAATGTGTGTACACTTTTGGATATACAGCCAGAGTGGATTAATTTTAGTTGTGAAAATTTATATCAAAATATTCCAAGACCTTGTGATATTGAGAAAGCTTTAGGAAAAACCAAAGAACCGGCTGCAGTGTATATAACTTCGCCGAACTATTACGGGGTTAGAGCGGACATTAAAGGTATTTCTGAAGTTTGTAAAAAATATAATGCTGTATTAATTGTGGATAATGCACATGGTTCTCATTTGAAATTTACCGCTTTGGATGAACATCCGATTTCTTTGGGAGCAGATATGTGTTGTGATAGTTTTCATAAGACCCTACCAACTTTGACTGGGGCAGCGGTTTTACACAGTAAAATTGGACTATTTGATAAAAGAAAAATTAAATATAATATGTCTATATTTGGGTCTACAAGCCCATCTTATGTGATAATGGATTCTATTGGACTTTGTGTTGACTGGTTAAAAAAAGACGGTAGTATCTCTTTTCAACAGCTAGAAAAAAACAAAAATCGTTTGATTGAAAATTTGCATCTTAATGTGTTGAAAACAGACTGTAGTAAAATAACTATAGACTGCTTTAATGTTAAGAATGGCGTTTTGGGACTGGTAACTCTTTTGAAAAAATGTAAGATAGAACCTGAATATACTGATAGCAGATATGTTACCTTGATTATATCACCTTTTTTGAATGATATGGATTGGAACAGGCTTAGGGAATGTTTGAATAAAGTTGAAATAGAAAATAATAATTGTTCTTTTGAAATAATAGACTTGCCCATTCCTAAAATTAAGCTTAGTTTAAATAAGGCGTTTCGCAATGAAGTTGAGCAGATTGACGTAAAATATTCAATTGGTAGAATTTGTGGTAGAAGTCAGTGGATTTGCCCGCCCGGTATTCCGATAATTGCTGCTGGAGAGTTAATAACTGCTGAGATTGTTGATTTGTTGATGAAAAATGATATAAAATCTATACATGTTATTAAGGATTTATGAGTGAATTTGGAGAAGTGTTATGTCTTTTGATTTTTGTGGAAATGAAAATGTGGTTTCGCTTTTAAATAATATAATAAAGAATCAAAGGTTCTCTCATGCATATTTGTTTTATGGAGAAGAAGGCGTTGGAAAAAAAACTATCGCTAGACAGTTTGCTCAAGCAATATTATGTAAAAATCAGAATAAACCGTGTACGGAATGTGATAGTTGTAAGAAGTTTTTGTCTAAAAATCATCCGGATTATTTTGAAATAGGAATGGATTCTTCAAAAGGTAAACAAGGGTTTAGTGTTGGAGATGCTAGAAAATTAATAGAAGATGCTTATATAAAACCAAATGAGGGGTCATATAAAATATTTTTATTGAATAATGTAGACACTCTTTTGGATGCTTCTGCAAATACATTATTAAAAACGCTTGAGGAACCCCCTAAACATGTTATATTTTTACTAATATCTGGCAGTAGAAGTGGAATTTTGGAAACAATTTCTTCAAGGTGTGTTCCGGTTGGGATATATCCCGTTGAGGCTGAAATTTGTTTTAATGAAATTAAGAATAGATTTAATAACGAAAATGAAAAGCAGTTAAAGTTAGTATCAAAGCTTTGTGAAGGAAGTATTGGTAGAGCAATTTTTTATTTGGATACTTCCGTGGGTAAAGAGGTTTTATCTATTTCTGAGAAACTTTTGCAAGCATATTTGGATAATAATGAATTAAGATTTTTGCAGGTGGTTGCTCCATTAGAAGATAGCTTGGAGTTGAGTTTGGAAGTTTTTAAGTGCTTTTTATCTAGAATTCGCATTATTATGAATGAACAAATTAAATGTGAAAATAATCTAAATGTAGGTTTTTTAAATAATGTAGACAAAGTGTTTGAATGTGTTGAGCGTAGCAAAAAAATTTTAATTGGTAATGGAAATAAAAAATTAACTATTTCTAGATTTTGTGCGGAGATTTTTCAGAAGTGATAATTTTTAAAAGCATTTTGATTTTTAAAACGGTTTTTATTATGGTGTTGTGTAAATTTTTAACTATATGGTATAATGTAATTGTTGACATTAAAATAAAAAGCAATGTTTTTTTAATATTATGGAGAAATGTATATGAAAAAAGTAATTGGAATTCGCTTTAGAAGTGCCGATAAGGTGTGCTATTTTGATATTGATAATTTTAATGAGGACTATTTTGTTGGTAATGATGTTATTTGTAAAACAAATCACGGATTAGAATTTGGTAAAATATGTGTTGACACTAGATTTGTAGATGATGAAGATGACAGCGTTGAAGTTTTTTATGATTCTATATTGCGTATTGCTAATGAAGCTGACTCTGAATATCACAAAGAAAATTTAAAATTGGAAAAAGATGCTGCGTTTATTGCAGAGAAGTGTATAAACAAACACAACCTAACCATGAACCTAGTTTCAGTTATATATACTTTCGACAGGAGTAAAATGATTTTCTTTTTTACTGCTGATGAGAGGGTGGATTTTCGTGCTTTGGTTAAGGATTTGGCTTCGATATTTCATGTTAGAATTGAATTAAGACAGATTAAAATTCGTGATGAGGCTAGAATGTTGGGTGGAATTGGTATTTGTGGAAAATCTTTTTGCTGCAGTACTTTTTTAAATGGATTTCATCCTGTTTCTATCAAAATGGCCAAAGAACAAAATTTATCACTAAATCCTAAAAAAATATCGGGGTGTTGTGGACGACTGATGTGTTGTTTGCAATACGAATATGATACCTATAAGTCATTAAATAAAACTTCACCTAAAATAGGGATGACAGTAGACAGTCCGGATGGAGAAGGTGTAATTATTGATGGTAACCCAATTACTGGAAAGTATAGGGTTAAGTTAACTAATTCTGATGAAATAGGGTTTAAGTGTTTTCATAAAGATGATTTGAAATTTTCAAATAAAACTTTAGAAGATAATAAAAAACAGATAGATTCAAATGTTGAATAGAAATAAAATGCATTTTACATGTTAAAAGCTAGGTTAATTTACTTGATTATTTATTTGTAATATGTTAAAATCAAAATTGTTTCTGATGACTTTTATTTTGTTTATAAGGAGGAGAAATTATGCCATATAAGATAAATGATAACTGCATTAGTTGTGGTGCTTGTGCTGCAGAGTGTCCAGTTTCTTGTATTTCAGCTGGTGACTCAAAATATGTGATAGATTCTGACACATGCATAGATTGTGGAACATGTAGCGGTGTTTGTCCTGTGGATGCGCCACAAGCAGACTAAAATATTAGATTTTCGATCCATTATTTGGGTCGATTTTTTGTAGTTAAAGTAAATGTGAAATAAGATTGGATTGATTAAACATGATGTTTAAATTTTTGGGACTAAGGTATAAAGATTTCTTTATGATTGCTTTGGGAACGGCTTTATTTTCTTTTGGAATTGAAATTTTTGCTAAGCCAATTGGACTAGTTACGGGTGGTGTGGCTGGACTTTCGATAATTATATCTAAGATTTTTTCGATTACGTTTAATTTAGATGTTTCTTTAAGTTTGCTAAATATTATAATTAATATACCTATCTTTATTTTTAGTTGGTTGGTTAATGGATTTGAATTTGTTAAAAAATCTTTAGTTGGAATCCTTCTTGTTTCTTTTTGGCTATTTGTTTTTCAAAAATTGTCTATAA
The DNA here is from genome assembly GCA_902798695.1 of Oscillospiraceae bacterium. Classification (GTDB taxonomy): domain Bacteria; phylum Bacillota; class Clostridia; order Oscillospirales; family Ruminococcaceae; genus RUG12519. The sequence continues at coordinate 14,945 of CADBXK010000004.1, read as the reverse complement.
CAATTGATATGCAAAACGACATTTTTGTTGCAGCAATTTTGACGGGTGTTTTTGATGGAATAGGATTGGGACTTATACTCAGAACTGGTGCGTCTTCGGGTGGAACAGATATGTTGGCGAATTTAGTATATAAATTGTTCCCTAAGTTTTCTATTTCTATTACGTTGTTTATAATAGACGCTATTATTATTTCATCTGGATTTTTTGTTTTTGGTTTGGTTAATACGGTATATGCAATAATTGTTATTTTTATATCTTCCAAATTAATTAACAGTATTTTGGGGGGACTTAGGTTTGCTAAAGCAGTCTTTATATTATCGCAAAAAACCAATGAGATATCTGACAGAATATTTGAAGACCTAAATCGTGGAAACACTGAGATAACTTGCAGAGGAATGTATACTAAAAAAGAGGGACATATGTTATTTGTTGTTGTTTGGCCTAAAGAATTGGTTAAACTAAAAAATATAATTGGAGAAGTAGATCCTGGTGCATTTATAACTATTTGTTCGGCACAAGAAGTTTTGGGACAAGGTTTTTTGACAGATGAATTATAATTAATGTACAAAAAAATTAAACCGATTGAGACTTTTTAACAGTTTCAATCGGTTTATATGTTTATTGTAGCAACTAGTGGCAAATTGCCATCTCTGTTTGTTTATCAAAAATGTGAATTTTACGCATATTAATTGATAGTTTGATTTTATCGCCTTTTTGAACTGCGTTACGACTTGAAACACGCGCAATAACCATGTTTCCTTGAAAATTGAAATGTAAATATATTTCAGATCCCATTAATTCAGCAAGGTCAATTTGTGTTTCAAAAGTGCTTTCCTCAGACATTTTAATGAAAATATCTTCGTTATGTATATCTTCTGGTCTAATTCCCACAATTATTTCCTTATTTATGTAATCTTTCAAATTAGAATCTACTCCCTTGTCTGGAGGAAGAGGTATAGAAAAATCACCAATTTTGACAGATAAATTACCATCTTGTTCAGTTAGTATGGCATCTAGGAAATTCATTTGTGGAGAACCAATGAAACTTGCAACAAACAAACTGTTGGGTTTATCATATAAAGCTTGAGGTGTGTCTACTTGTCGGATATAACCGTCTTTCATTACAACTATTCTATCACCCATAGTCATTGCTTCAGTTTGATCATGAGTAACGTATACAAAAGTTGTTCCCAAAACATCGTGTAATTTAGTTATCTCTGTGCGCATGTGGTTACGAAGCTTAGCATCTAGATTTGACAAAGGTTCGTCTAACAAAAACACTGAGGCATCTCTAACCATTGCTCTACCTAGAGCAACACGCTGACGTTGACCTCCAGAAAGATCCTTTGGTTTACGGTCTAGATATTGTTCAATGTCTAGAATCTTAGCAGCTTCAGATATCTTTCTGTTTATTTCATCTTTTGGAACTTTTTTTAACTTAAGACCAAAAGCCATGTTTTTTCTAACAGACATATGAGGATATAGTGCGTAATTTTGGAAAACCATAGCAATATCTCTGTTTTTTGGCAAAACGTCGTTAACTAAACGGTCACCTATATATAATTCACCATCAGAAATTTCTTCAAGTCCTGCGATCATTCTCAAAGTGGTTGATTTTCCACATCCAGATGGACCAACAAAAACTACAAATTCTTTATCCGCAATTTCTAAATTAAAATCGTGAACAACAAAGTTTTTACCATCGTATGATTTTTTAACACCTTTAAATGTTATACTTGCCATATTAATATCCTTTCTCGAAGCGAAAATCTTAAATACATTATATACCTTCGAAATAAATAAAATAATAGAGAACTAAAACGCGTTCTCACAAGCCGATTATACCATTTTTATTGTGATAAAACAAGTGTAATTAAAAATTTTTTGAGTTCAACTGAAAGTTTTAATAATGCGCATAAATATTGGCGGTGAAAACTATACAAAATTACCAAACTACATTAATAGTTTATTGCATTAATTGTGAAGATCAATAGCAATTTGTTAACAGTATGTACATATATTTAAAAATGTAAATGATTTTTGTTTTATAACAAATTATTAATTTTGTTGACAAATTTGATTAAATGTTTTGTGTTTATTAAGTTAATCGAAAAAATATGATAAATTTTCCAAAAAATTTGTGTATTCTGTATATTTTTAAGCTAGTTGTAGCATAAAATTTAACAAATAAAGGTCTATTATCAATATTTTTGTTGACAGTCATTTGCTTTGTATATATAATAAAAGTGCAATTGAGTGGAAACAAATAAAACAGTTATATTTTGTTGGTATACTTGACTACATATTTTTTGATCGGAGTATAATATTACGTTTTATTAAACGGTTTGTATTTATAAATTTTGGTAATGATAAGGTGGTTTGTATTTTATGAAAAGGAGCAAAGTTAGATTTTGGCTATTTTTGGCGCCGGCTTTAATAAGTTTTACTATTATATGTGTTATACCAATGATTGTTGGTTTTTACTATGCTTTCACAAATTGGGATGGAGTTGATATGAATCCGACTGTAGTTGGATTTGATAACTTTACACGTATGTTTTCAACTGATTCTGATTTTTTGAGGGCTCTTTTGTTTACATCGCTTGTTGCCGTTGTAACAATTATATTGGTTAATGCTGTGGGGTTATTGCTTGCAATATTTGTTACACAGAAGTTTAAAGGAGCTAATTTGCTTAGAAGTGTTTTGTTTATGCCAAACTTGATTGGTGGTTTGTTGCTTGGTTTTACTTGGAACTTTATATTTACTAGCGTGTTTTCATCTATAGGAACAGCGTTGAATTTGGATTTCTTAAAAGGTTGGCTTTCTAATACAGAAACAGGATTTATGGGGCTTATAATTTTAAATGTTTGGCAAATGTCGGGATATATGATGATAATATATATTGCGCAGCTTCAACACATTCCAGCTTCAGTTAAGGAAGCTGCCAAGATAGATGGTGCTAATTGGTGGCAAACTTTTCGTAGTGTAACGTTTCCTTTGGTTATGCCAGCGTTTACTATTGGTTTGTTTTTGACAATAGCTAATTCATTTAAAATGTTTGATCAGAACTTAGCGTTAACTAAAGGTGGACCATATCGTTCAACAGAAATGCTTGCTCTTAATATATATAATTCCGCCTTCGCTGCGAATCAATATGGATATGCTCAGGCAAAGGCTATCATATTTTTGATAGTTGTTGCGGGGATTGGTTTGATTCAGCTTGTGGTTACTAAAAAGAAAGAGGTTGAAATGTGATGGTGGGTGTAAAGAAGACTGAAAAGATAGTTATAAATAAAAAAGGTAGATTGAAAAGGACTATTTTTTCTATTATTGCTTTGATTATTGGTGTTATTTTTGTGTTTCCAATATATATTTTGGCCTTGAGTTCTTTTAAAACGCAAAAAGGATTACTATCAAATATAGTTGGTTTTCCAGATTCTACAACATTTAGTCCTAAAAACTATGTTGAGGCGTTTAACAAATTAAAATATTTACAATCGTTTTGTAATTCATTGTACATATCTGTTTGTTCGGTTATTTTAATTTTGTTAATATCGACTATGGCGGCTTGGGTTTTGGTCAGATATAAAACAAAAGTTAGTAAGGCAATTTTTGTTGTTTTTGCTCTCTTTATGTTGGTTCCATTTCAGTGTGTAATGGTGCCGCTGTTGGTGGTAGCTAAAAATATGAATTTATTAAATCCGGTTGGTTTAATATTTATGTATATGGGATTTGGTGCTAGTATGTCTATTCTCATGATTCATGGGTTTATTAAAAATGTTCCTGAAGAATTAGAGGAAGCAGCAGTAATAGATGGTTGTAATGTTGTTCAGTTATTTTTCTTGATTGTTGTTCCTTTGCTTCGAGTTATTTTGATAACTGTTGCAATTTTAAACATTATGTGGATTTGGAATGACTATCTATTACCTTCTATTGTTATAAATAAAGCAGGTTGGCAAACTTTACCACTTATGACATATTCGTTCTTTGGTTCATATTCTACTCGTTGGGATTTGGCTTCGGCCGCGTTGATAATGTGTATAACACCTATTGTTATTTTCTATTTGTTTTCTCAGAAATACATTGTAAATGGAATGACAGATGGTGCGATAAAGTAAAACTTTTTAATAATATTAGTAATATTGAATTTGCCATGACTGTAATGGCGATTTAATATAAATAAAAATAAAATAAAAAATTATTTATTGGAGGTTTAGTTTATGCAACTAAAAAAGGTAATGGCTTTGTGTTTGTGTATGACTATGGCAGCAGGCACTCTACTTACTGGTTGTGGTGAGAAAAATTCAGCCGATTCATCTAAAGGTGGAGAACAAGTTACAATTTCAATGATGCATCATAAAATTGAAGCTGAGTCTGGATTGAAAAAATTGGCAGAAGCATATGAAAAATCACATCCTAATGTTAAAATTGAAATTGAGGCTATTGGAGGATCAGCGGATTATAATTCAGTAGTAAAAGCAAAAATGGCATCAGATCCGCCTACAATTTGGAACTATTCTTCATTAGGTGATTTGGAAACTGTTCAAAGTCAGGTAGAGGATCTTTCGGATCAACCATGGGTCAAAGAATGTAACCCTTCTTGCTTAGAGTCAGCTAAAGGTCCTGATGGTAAAATTTATGGTATGCCTATGCTTATTGAAGGATATGGTTATCTTATCAATAGAGCAATATTTGAAGATGCTGGTGTAGATGTTGATTCTATGTGGACATTTGAAGGTCAAAAAGCAGGTTTTGATAAGTTAAAGTCTAAAATTGAATCTGGAGAAATGAAAGCAAAATATCCTCAATTGACTGCTGTTATGGAATTGCCAGCTAAAGAAGGCTGGGTTCTTGGTGACCATATGCTTCAAGCAATATTAGACAAGGATTTTAAGTCATCACGTGAAGCTTATCAAGCAAAAACAGTGCCTCTATCAGGAGCAGATGTTTATAAAAAATTAGTTGACTTCCAAGCTAGCTATACCTCTAATGCAAAGAGTTTACCAAACTTGAATGCTATAGACTACAAAGCTTCTTTTGATTCTGGATTTTTATTAGAAAAAGTAGCTTGTGTACAGCAAGGTTCATGGACTCTTCCTACAATTAAAGAGCAAGATGAGAAAATGTTAGATAAGGTAGATATGATACCTTACAATTTGCCTGATGGTTCTACAGACGGTAAGTATGTTGTTTTCCCTGGTCAGTTCTGGATTATTAACAAAGATGTAGGAGAAAAGAAAATTGCAGCTGCTAAGGATTTCTTAAATTGGGCATATAGCAGTGACGAAGGTAAGAAAGTATTAGTTGACGAATGTAAATTTATCTTACCATTTGGAGAAGCTAAAGGTGAGGACAATAAGGTAAATCAAAGATTAATTGATGCTTATAAAAATAAGAAAACAATTCAAGGAGATCTATCTCTTGCAGGTCCTAGCACATGGTCTAAAGACGTTGTTGGAGCAGCAGTTCAAAAATATATAGCTGGTGCTATTACTTGGGATCAAGTTATAAAAGAAGCTAAAGATAAATGGGCTGAAATGCGTAAGAAATAGTGAATTATATTTAATATAATTTAAAACAAAAAATAAAGACGATTTTAAGATCGTCTTTATTTTTTTGTTTTATTTAAATGATTTCAGTTTCTTAGAAGTTATTATAAATATTAATGATATTATACTAATAAATATTAGGTATAGTTCGACAGTATATTCGTTTATTTTTAATATTTCGGTGAAAAATAATTCAATTCCTTCTATAAAAAATATGTGTGAGAAGGAATTTATTGTGATGGCAATAATGGAATGTTTGATTCCATTTAATATTCCATGCAGAAGAATTAATGTTAGGGCTATTTCTATTAATAAAAAAGCAATGTTATGCAAACCAGATAATAGAAAATTATGCCAAGATGTTTGGGACAACATGTGTATACTATTTATAGTTTCCATATCCATTTTAGATATGTTCATGAATGACATAAAATCTGGATCATTTGCATTTAGCGCGAGTGAAAATTTCGATATATGGGAGATTAGTGAAAATAAAATATTATATCCCGATGCAAAACCAATTCCAAAAGCAATGCCGTCTATCCTTTTGGTATGTTCTTTTAAGAAGAATTTTAATCCTAAAAATTTTCCGCCTTCTTCTAAAATAATAGCTGTTAAAACTATAAATACTATATAAGACCAGGTTACATCATTTTGGTTTGGAAAATCACTAAACATTAATGTGTTAATAGGACTTCTTATTATCACTTGAGAAACGAAAAATGTTATTACTCCTACAAAGAATGGGCGAAATAGAGATTTGTTTTTTATTAATGAATAGATCAAAAATATTATTGTTGGACATATACACAATATAATATTTATTGCTAAAATTGTTAGATTTATTTGAGATATCATTATATGTTAACTCCTTTTTTTAATTATTTAATATTGCTTTTCTGGCTTCATTCATGGCAAATAGCGCTGAAATTTTACGTATTTTTTGCCTTTCATTAGGTTGACCGTTAGAAAGAAGCAATTTATATACACTTGTGTTTTTGGAGGTAGATATTCCAACATAAACAAGGCCTACAGGTTTATTATCATCTTGGCTAGTTGGTCCGGCAATGCCAGTGGTTGATATACCGATATCTGCTTTTGCTATCTTACGAACACCCTGTGCCATTTGTTTTGCAACTTGTGGACTAACAGCACTAAATTGAGACAACGTTTCTTTTTCAACGCCCAGAATTTGTTCTTTCATTTCATTTGAATAGCAAACTATCCCACAGTTAAAACAATTGCTAGAGCCACTAATTGAAACTATTTCAGATGCTATTAATCCACCTGTGCAACTTTCTGCAACAGCAATTTTTTTGTTTGATTTAATTGCAGTTTTAACTAGTGCGTTTTGCATACTGCTAATGTCTATTCCATATATAAACTCATTAAGCCGTGTTTTTATTATATCTAAAATATTGTTAATTAAATGTTCGCATGTGTCTTTGTGGGAGGCATATGCAGCTATTCGAATTGTAATTTCGCCGGTTTTTGAATATATGCCTATATATGGATTGGCATTTGATAAAATGTCAGAAAGAATTTGATCTACTTTGGCTTCTTCTATTCCAAACAAGTGGATATCTTTAGATAGAATTATTTGATTTGTTAATTGTAAAAGATATTTTTTTACATCCTTTTCAAACATTGTGATGAGCTCTTTTGGGGGACCAGGCAACAGAATTATGTATTTGTTATTATACTTTATAGCCATCCCAGGAGCTGTCCCTTTGTTGTTATAAAAAATGGTGGAACCTTCTATTACTAAAGACTGTTTATAGTTGTTTGGGGTTATCTCGATTTGCTTTGCTTGAAAATATGCATTTATTTTTTCCCTTGCTTGTGTATCTTCAATTAGATTTTTACATAATGCTTTGGCAACAGTCTCTTTTGTTAAGTCATCTTTTGTTGGGCCTAATCCACCGGTTAAAATTATTAAATCATTTTTTAATAAAGCATCTTTAAATGCAGTTTCTAAATTATAAGCATTATCATCAATTGTTGTGTGTTTTGAAATATTAAAACCTAATGTTGTTAGCTCCTCAGATAGATATTTTGCGTTAGTATTTAATATATTTCCAACCAAAAGTTCTGTTCCAATTGTTATGATTTCTGAATTCATAATAGGTCCTTTCTTTTGTTACAAAAACACTTTTAAATCTATAATATCTGAGAAAAATTTACGCATGGTAATCTTTTCTCAGATATGTTTTTAATAAATTTTATTCTTCACGTATGAGATAAAATTTGGTTTTTTCCAACGCATTTTGTATTAGCCCATCAATATTTAATTTGCTCTCGGCACGTTCTATGTCACTGAGTCTTGGTTTGGTTTTTGGATGCTTTGGAGTGAACACCGTGCAGCAATCTTCATATGGTAAAATGGAAGTTTCAAAGGTTTCTATGTCTTTTGAAATGTTAACAATTTCTGATTTGTCCATTCCTATTAAAGGCCTTAGAACAGGCATATTGCAAGCTGCATCTGTGCAAACCATTGCGCCTAGGGTTTGACTTGCTACTTGACCTAAACTTTCACCTGTAACCATAGTTTGAATATTACAATATCCTTGCGTGTTTTGATTTTGAATTATTTTTTGGGAAATTTTCATCATCATGCGTCTCATAATTATTGTAAATAAATCGTTAGGGCATTTATTACGGATTTCTTCCTGAAATTCAGTAAAATTCACACAATGAAACGGAATGCAATCACACCACTTACACATTATTGAAAGCAATTTTTCTACCTTTTTTAACGCACGCTCACTGGTGTATGGTGGACTTATAAAATGAACTGCTTGTAGTTTTAGGCCTCTTTTTGCCATCATCCATCCAGCTACTGGACTGTCTATTCCTCCTGATATTAGGAGCATTCCATCTCCGCCACATCCTTGAGGAATTCCGCCAGCGCCAGGCAATCTTTTTGCATATATATATGCAGCTTTATCACGAATTTCTACTCTGACTATAGTATCAGGGTTATGAACATCTACCGTTAAATTTGAAAATTCATTTATCAAAAATTCACCCATTTGCGCACATATTTGAGGTGATTTCAAAGGAAATTTTTTGTCCGATCTACGAGCTTCAACTTTGAAGGTTTTACACTGCGTTAAATGTTCTTTGAGATATTTTTTAGCGATTTCTTTTATGGTTGTAAAATCTTTTTCTGAACTTGCAGCTAGTGAATATGATGCTATTCCAAAAACTGTTGAGATTTTTTCTGCAACTATTTGCATATCACATTCTTCTAGAGGCTCTATAGTTAGTGTTGATTGAGCATATTCATATTTAAAATTACCTAAAAATTTAAGTCTTTGTTTTATATTTTTTAAAAGACGAATTTCAAAATTTGAGCGGTTTAAACCTTTTAGGGCAATCTCGCCCTCTTTAATTAAAATAACTTCTTTCATTTTTTAATTCCTTTATTATTATTTTATGAATACAATGATACACCGTTTTTATATTTATTACAAGAGGAGAAAACATTCATAAGTTTGGTTTAATATGCTTTGATTAGTGATTTTTGTCCAGCTTCTATTGCATCTAAAAGCAAATCTATTTGATTTATTGTGTTTTCTCTCGAAAAACTTATTCTTATTGCACAGTCTTCTCGCTGTTTGGAATATCCCACACTTTGTAATACTCCACTTTTTTTAGACTTTGAACATGCTGATCCTGATGAGACACAAAAACCTTTTTCTTCTAAAAAGTGTAGCATTATCTCAGAACGGATTCCTTTAATGGATATATTTATTATGTATGGAACACAATTATCTGATGAGTTTAATAATATTTCTGGGTTGTTTTCTATTCTTTCTAAAAGGTGGTTTTTTAGTATTTTGTAGTGCTCTATGGATTCGTTCATGTTTTCAAAGTTGATTTTAGTAGCAATTCCAAAAGCAGCTATTGATGGTAAAGCCTCTGTTCCGGGACGTAAGTTGTTTTCTTGAGGTCCTCCAAAACTATGACGTTGAATTTTTGTGCCTTTACGCATATATAAAGCACCAATTCCTTTTGGAGCGTTGATTTTGTGTCCGGAAATGGATGCGAGGTCTATTGGAATTTTATTCGTATTTATTGGAATTTTGCAAAAAGATTGAACAGCATCTACGTGAATTAGTATATTTGAATTTTTTCTTTTAGCTTCTTTTGCAATTTCTTCGATAGGCAAAATTAGACCATTTTCATTATTTACGTGCATGACGCTTATTAGTATGGTTTTATCGTCAATGGCATCTATTATATCTTTAGCATAATATTTGCCATTGGTTGGATGTATTCTTATTATTTCGAATCCATTATTTTCAAGGTGATTTATGCATTGAGCTGTTGCTGCATGTTCTATTGTTGTTGTTATTATTCTATTTCCTGTTCTTTTTTTGCTGTATGCTGCACCTAAAATTGCAATGTTTGTGCTTTCGGTTGCACATGATGTGAAAATTATTTCCTCGTATTTACAATTGAAAACATTTGCTATTAATTTTCTAGAGGAGTTTAAAATGTCTTCCGCTTCTACTCCCATTTTATGTAGAGATGATGGATTACCATATGTTTCGATCATACATTTTAGTGAAGCATCAGCTGCTTGTTTTAAAACTTTGGTTGTTGAAGCATTATCAAAATAATACATGATTTTCCGTCCTTAATAGTTTTTTATACTTACTATTATAAACAAAATTTTATTAAATTTCTACTGCATTATGTATTGAGATTATTTCAGTTTATTTTAAACAAAACACAAAAAGACCTTACTACAAGTTGATTGCAGTAAGGTCTTTTTGGTTAACGATTATCTAGAGGGCCTCCAGTTAAAACGGGGGGATGTTCTGTCATATAATCTTCAGGAGAAATATCATCGTATATGAAAGCATTTATTAATTTACCAGCATATTTTAAATTATAATATACTGTGGATTTACTTGTTCCATTAACTGTATGGTTGTAACCTTCATTTATTGTGTATTCTACCATTGGAACTCTTGTTTGTGATATAGATAGTTCATCACTTTTTAGTATTTTTGACAGACTTAAAATCTTATTTAAACTTAGTGATGTTTTCATATATGGAAGAAATGTGTCAATTAGATCTGGAATTTCATTGTATGGCGTTTGTTTTACTTTTTTTAATATTGTTTCTAAAACCAATCTTTGTCTATCAGTTCTGCCATAATCATCACGTTGGCCATTTTGATTTAATTTTTTTCGTATTCTTGCATATTCAATTGCTTGTATTCCATTTAAGCGTACATCACCATATCCTTCAATTTGCGGACAACTTTCGTGACCTTGAGTGCTAGCAATTAAACCGTTTATGTGTTTTGATTCTTCAGCGGTTATATTAACATCTATTCCGTCAATTTTATCTATAATTCTTGCTAAACCATCAAACTTAATTGAAATATAGTCTTTTACATTTAAATTAAAATTACTATTTATTGCACGTAGAGTTGTTTCAACTCCACCATTACCATATGCTTCATTTATTTTAGTATAGTATGATTTTTTATTTTTTGGTTCAACTTTAACCAAACTATCTCTTAAAATAGAAATCATTTTAATCTTTTTGCTATTTGTATCTATGCTGGCAATTATTATTGCATCTGATGTTCCATTATCGTCTACTCCTAAAAGAGCTATATTGGTTATTCCTAATTCGTCTTTGGAAAACAGTTCTTCATCTATTCCAATATCATTTGTATCAATACCTTCATGTTGAAATTTTGAGATAATTGAAATTGCATAAGCGATTACAAAAAATATTATTAAAATTAGTAGCATAATTGTGCTTATTAATATTAGTCTTTTTAGTTTAATGCGTTTATGGCGTTTTGGATTACGTGAAATGTTTGATGCTTTAATTGAGTTATTGGATCTTTTATTTTGGTGATGTCTACGCTCTCTAGGGGACATATATTTGTATGGTTTTTTTTGTTTATGTGGTTTTTTATACATTTATGTAGCACACCTCTCTTGTGTTTCAATATATTTATATTTTATACTTTTATGGGTTAAGTTCATATAAAAATGTTAATGCAACATTTACATTATTTTTAATTTAATGCAAACAACAACGCGTTGCGTGCAATCATATTTTATATTATAATATTTTTCGTTGTTAATTACAAATTATTTCTAATTTATGAGGAGTTGTAGATGCTATGCTTTGTAAGATTAGCAGTATGGGATTAGTTGGATTGAGTGCTTATATTATTACAATTGAGGTTGATGTTTCAGTTGGTATGCCAACCTTTGAGTTAGTTGGTTTGCCAGATGCTGCTGTTAAAGAAAGCAGAGAGAGGGTTAGGGCTTCTCTGAAAAATTGTGGATTTGATTTTCCTACAGGCAGAATAATTATTAATTTGGCTCCTGCGGATATAAAAAAAGTTGGTCCATTATATGATTTGCCCATATTATTGGGAATTATGCGGTCTAGTGGGCAAATTAATGTGAATTTTGAAAATTCTTGTTTTTTTGGAGAATTGTCTTTGGGCGGGGATGTTAGAAGATGTTCTGGAATTTTACCTATGGTTATTAAGTCACAAAAAATGGGCTTTGAAAATGTGTTTGTTCCTGCTGATAATGCCTATGAAGCTAGTGTTGTTAAAGGAATAAATGTGTTTGGAGTAAAAAATATATCTGAATTAGTTAGGTTTCTTAAGGGCGAAGATTGTCTTTCTCCTATGGTTTGTGAAGATAGATATTTCAATTGTGGTAAATTTGATGTTGATTTTAGTGATGTTAAAGGTCAAAAATTCGCTAAGAGAGCTTTGGAAATTGCTGCTGCTGGAGGTCATAACGTGTTGTTGATTGGTCCCCCCGGTGCTGGAAAAAGTATGCTTGCTAAAAGATTACCTACCATTTTGCCTAAACTTAGTTTTGAAGAGGCAATTGAAGTTACTAATGTTCATTCTATTGCTGGGAAAATCTCTGGCAAAAAACCTTTGATAACAACTAGACCATTTAGAGCACCTCACCATACAATTTCTACAGCTGGACTTTCAGGTGGAGGAACGAATGTTAAACCGGGAGAAATATCTATGGCTCATAATGGTGTTTTATTTTTAGATGAATTACCTGAATTTAAAAGAGATGTTAAAGAGATTTTGAGACAGCCAATTGAAGATGAAAGTATAACCATAACTAGAGCAGCTGTTAGTGTCACATATCCTTGTTCAATAATGGTGGTTGCAGCTATGAACCCTTGTCCTTGTGGCTATTTTGGACATCCAAGTAGAGAATGTAGTTGTTCATACTTTAAAGTTGATCAGTATTTATCAAAAGTATCGGGGCCATTATTGGACAGGTTGGATATTCATATTGATGTTGCTCCCGTTAAATTTAATGACTTAACAGTAGAACAAAAAGAAGAAACTTCTGAGCAAATTAGAATTCGTGTGGAAAAAGCACGTCAAATTCAACGTGAGCGTTACAAGAATCATAAATTCTTTAGCAATGCTAGATTGCCTAGTTCTCAATTGAGAAAATATTGTGTTTTGACTGATTCTGCAAAAACTATGATGAAAAATGCTTTTGATAGAATGGGGTTATCGGCTAGAGCTTATGACGGAATATTAAAAATTGCTCGAACTATTGCCGATTTGGATAATCATAGAAACATTGAAAGTAATCATGTTGCAGAGGCTATTCAGTATCGCAGCATGGATAGAAAATATTGGAGACATTGATTTATATAGATTTGTATGTTAAATTATGACTATTTTGTTAATATTTTGTCGTTTTTGTTGAATTGCCGCGTTTGATGTGCTAAACTCATTACACACAGCGTTGTGAGATTGTTAGGTTAGTTAGGAGATGTGTTTATGAGTTTTAAAAATTTAAAAAAATTTTTAGCAGTTATTGTTGCAAGCAGTATGGCTTTTGCGTCAATATCTTCCAGTATTGTGAGTGCTAACAATGAAGAAGATCATTTATCGGAGCAAGAAGTGGCTCAGCAGAATAATAATCAAATAGATCCGCGATTTGTATACTTAATAGAAAATAATATACCAATTATGACATATGCAGCGTTCGTACATAATAGTGGATTGAGTTTTAATCAAATGAGAGATATTTTGGATCATGATAATTCTATTAATTTTGATTATTTATATAAATTATCTACATTTATGGGTAATCATTGGGTGTCTCACAAACATAATAACATATCTCAAGGAGAAGTTTTTAAAAAGTTATTAAATGTTGTAAAAGCATTGCATATGGAATATGATAATTTGTCAGATATTGATGGATTGATGAGTGCTAATTTTGTGAGCTTGCATGATCTATATATTTTTGTGAATAAGGGATTTACATATGAACAAAAACAGAATTTGTCTATGCAGACTTTATTAAAACGAATTCGTCCGTTTGCATCTGAAACATATACTGATTTTTTTAGAAGTGACTTTAAAAGTGAAGGGTATTCTGGATATGGAGTAGGCGCGGATATTATAGAGGATACTGGTTGGACTTTGGATCAAATTGATAATTATTTAAAAGATAATGGTCCTGGATTGTATGGATTAAAATGTATAATTGAAATGGCTAATGAGTGTGGATTGGAAATAGACAATGTATTTAATATATTGAAAGAATCAGATGTAAAATTTAAAGATGTTAATTATCTTTACAATGAAATTGTTAATAAACGTGGGTTTGATTGTCGTGATTTGATTGATGTTATTGATCAATTTGAAGGATATAAGGTTAAGGACTATATTAAAATGGCTGATGATGCTAGAAAATCTGGAAGAACATATTTGGATGAAGTTGAGCACAATTTTGAAGAACATCAGAAAAATCAAAATTTGAAAAAGAAGTAATTTTTTCAACATATATGGCCTATAATGTTGAAAAATATATGCTAAACAAAAAGCATGCGGTAAAGTTACTGCATGCTTTTTGTTATTTTTTAAAGTGGTGCGGCTAAGAGGACTTGAACCTCCACCGAGTTTCCTCGACTAGAACCTGAATCTAGCGCGTCTGCCTATTCCGCCATAACCGCACAAAATACTAAATAATTATATAAAATTATTTAATTAAAGTCAATATTATTAGATTCTACACATGAATAAAAATGTTTTAGAAACAGTTATTTTATTATAATTTTTTATTTCGGTTAACTTTAAACAAAAATACTTGATATATATATGTATATAGGTTACAATAAAAATATATATTTATGTGTGATATATATAACTGTTTATGTAAATTTTAAATTGATATTAGGAGGTTGTTGGTTATGGCTAAGAAAGATGTTGAGTTGTTTTTTGAAGAAGTAAACAAAAATGAAAATTTGAAAAAAGAATTAGAAAAAGCAGAAGCAGGAATGACTAATCTTAAAGAAAATGAATTAGAATCTTTCTTCAAAGAAAAATTTTTGCCAATAGTTAA
>CADBXK010000003.1 GCA_902798695.1 Oscillospiraceae bacterium | reverse complement strand
TAACTGTAATCTACATATTAAAAACTGTTTCTGTGCGCCGCCTCATCGCGGTGCCATACTATCTTAAACCATTTTTCCCCTTTTGTCAACGATATTTTTGAAAAAAATTAATGTTTTAGTTATTGCACAAAACAACCGAAACATTTTTTAAAAAAATATGCACAATTAATATATAAACTGATTAATTATTGCAATCATCAATAAAACTTTTAGCATCACTGTTGAATTTCCAAGTAACTCCAAACTTATCAATCAACATTCCAAAACTTTTAGACCAAGGCACATTAGAAATAGGCATAATTAAATGGCCACCCTCTAAAAGATTATTAAAATATTTCTTATTAGTCTCATCATCTGCACCTATCACGCTAATCAACATGTTGCTACCTTTAACAATCTTGCCAATAGTTTGCTGCATAGATGGCAAAACATCACTAAGCATCAACACATTACCAGAAAATTCAATATAAGAATCCATTATCATTTCTTTTTCTGCTTGACTCAACTCAGGATTTGGCATTTGTCCAAAAGTTAGAAATTTAACTTTATCTGCATCTAATGCTTTTTTGTAAAATTCAATTGCCTCTTTTGCATTTCCATCAAATTGCAAATACGTTACCGCTGTCATATTAGCCAATATATTCACCCTTTCTTCAAAACTGTAAACTATATTTTACCAATGTTTCAAAAACTGCAAAGATTCATGTTAATAAACATCACTAAAATAGTTTTATAATATAATAAAATTTTATAACTGCAGGTATCAAAAATTTTCTGCAATACTTTATAATTGTATTTCAATAAAATTTATTTGTCAATTAATCAATAAAATAATTTCTAATAATCAAACAATTTGTCTAATTGCAAATTGAAAAAATAAAATAATATGTGCTATAATTAAAAGCAATAAAAAGTGCTCCAGTAAAAAATTAGAGCACTACGTTATTTTTATTTATTCGCATATTAGCAATCCATATCCTCTTTTTCTCTTATAAATAACACATGTATTTCCTTCTTCGTTAATGTAAACAAAATAAGTGTGTCCTAACATTTCCATTTGAACAATTGCTTCATCGTCAGTCATCATTTGTAGAGCAACTTTCTTTCTACGTCTTATTTCAGTAGATGGATTGTTATTTTCAATTTCTACTTCATCTCCAAGATCAACCATAGATTTAGCAAGATTATCAATTCCAGACCTACGCTTCTTATCAACAAAATATGTTTTAAGCTTTCTAATTTTTCTTTTCAAATCATCAACAGCAAAATCAATAGAATGCTCTATTTTATCCGCAGTAGCCTCACCTCTAATAAAACTACCCGCATCTTTAACAGTAACATCACACTTATAACCACTAATTTTTTTAGATATTGTAACATCAAACCCAGATGTTTCTGGCAACATTTTTTCAACTCTCTTGAGTTCTTTTTCAACGCCTAATTTAGTTCCCTCTTTAAGATTAAATCCTCTTGCTGTAATCTTAATCATGTAAACATCCTCCCAACATCTTATATAAACTATTTATTATATAGTTTAAGACAATTATATAATAAACATTTATCAAAAGCAAGAATATATATAAACATTTACCAAATAAAAATAACCAAATTTTTAAAAAACAATTTAACATTTTAAATAATATAGTATGGAGAAAATAATTATGAAAATTTGTGCAATAGTAGCTGAATATAATCCTCTACATAATGGCCACTTATATCATATAAATTCAGTGAAAAAAATAGCAGATGCAATAGTAATAATAATGAGTGGACATATAATGCAACGTGGCTCTTTAGCCATGTATGATAAATGGTCACGCACTCAGGCAGCATTAAATTGTGGAGCCGATTTAGTAATAGAGCTTCCAACCGCTTTTTCTTGTGCTTCAGCAGAAAGATTTGCACATTCCGCCATATATTTGATAAAAGAGTTAAAATATATAAATATGATAAATTTTGGAAGTGAGTCAGGAGATATAGATAAGTTAAATCATCTTGCACATATATGCCAAAAAATAGATAAAACTGATACAATAAATCATTATCTAAAAAAAGGTTACAGTTATCCTAAAGCTCGGCAACTTGCAATAGGTCCCTCTGCCGAAATGCTATCACTTCCTAACAATACATTGGGAGTAGAATACATAAAAGCCTGTTTAAATTTAAATTTTAAAATTTCGCTAAACACAACTAAAAGACTAACCAATAATAAATCAAATAATTTTGTTAGTTCGTCATATATTCGCACAAATATTGATCAACTAGCAAACTATGTTCCAAATAAAATATTAAATTTATACAAATCGCCTTCAAAATTCTCATCAGATCTATTGTTTTATATTTTGCGAAATATGACAGTAAGCGATTTCTATAAACTACCAGATGTAACCGAAGGTCTTGAGCATAGATTATATAAAGCATCAAAAAGTGCATCGAATATAAATGAATTTTTTGAATTAGTAAAAACAAAGCGATACACAATGTCCAGATTGAGACGAATATCGTTCTACGCTTTACTAAATATGCAAAAACAACATCTCCCGAAACTTCCACAGTATGCAAGAGTACTAGGCTTCAATAAAATAGGACAAGAAATATTGTCACAATCAAAAAAAGCCACTAACATCCTAGTGACTTCCAACTTCAAAAACATTGCAAAAAATTTTCCATATAGTTCTAATTTAGATTCAAAAGCAACAGATTTATTTATGTTTTCTCAAAAAAGCAAAAAACCATGTGGCCTAGACTATACAAAAAAACCTATAATTAATTTGTAATTTCAATCTTTGCCTTCCAATTCAAATTGATCTTATTCATACTTTTCACACTATCAGCAATAATAGCGGCTTGTTCATCAGCACTTTTATCACGATATTCTTCTATTTTTTTTATAATAGCAGAATATTGGTTAACTTGTTCTTTTATCTTATTAAAATCCTTCAAATTTTGATCTGACACCATTGATTCGTTACTAAAAAAAGTAGATGCTATACCATCAAGTTCATCTCTTAATTGCCTATATTTTTTCCAAGATTCCTCACTAAAATCAAAACTAGAAATAACTTTTTGCATCTCACCTATATCAGACTTATACTTGTCTACAAAAACATTTCTAGCCAATAAATACTCATCTGGTGTATACTTATCAGAATCATTACTATCACTTTCATATGACGAATCGTTGTTCACATCATTATTTTTATTTTCACTATTACCACAGCCACTAAACAAAAACACAACCAACCCAAAACACATAATAACAGAAATAAACTTTTTCACTACCAACCCCCCCATTTCATTTAATAATTGTATCAGATAAAGCCAATAATGTAAAGTCAGCTCAAATTCTATCAAAAAGCATAATAACATCCATTAAAACAACATATATTTTTAAATAAGGTGGTGATGCTAACTTGAAATGGTTTTTTTGTTTTGGTGCCATATTTTCAATAATATTTGCTATAATTTCGAATAAAATGTCAGATGTAAGCACGGCTATAATAGGTAGTAGTAGCTCAGCAATCAATTTATTTTTTTCCATATGTGGATCAATTTGTTTTTGGAGTGGCATAATGAAAATCGCACAAGATTCCAAAATCACATCATTAATAGCAAAAATTTTCAAACCCATTTTTAAAAAGCTCTTCAAAAATCCATCTGATGAATCAATAGAAGCTGTTTCTATGAATGTCTCCGCTAATTTATTAGGACTTGGCAATGCAGCCACACCATTTGGATTAAAAGCAATGAAAAAATTTAAAAAATCAAATAATGATAAAAATTTTGCCTCCCATAACATGGTTTTATTTTGCGTTTTAAACACATCTGCACTACAAATTATACCGACAACAATAGCAACTTTACGTTTCAATAATGGTTCAACAGATCCAATGAAAATTTTATATCCAACACTCATATCATCTTCCACAGCATTAGTTTCATCAATAGTTGCAACCAAAATATTTTCGAAAGTATGGAAAAATAAATAAATGACAAACTACTTAATTCCAATTATAATTGCTATTATATTTTTAGTCGGTATAATTAAAAATGTAGATATTTTTCAAGTTTTTATAAAAGGCGCGATAGAAGGTTTAAAAACATCAATATCCATATTTCCTATTTTAATAGGAATAATAGCTATTATAAGTATGCTTGAGTCATCTGGATTCTTAAATTATATGTGTAAATTGTTAGAACCAATTTTTTCAATAGTCAATCTTCCATCAGACCTAATTCCACTTGCACTGTTGCGGCCAATATCAGGAAGTGGCACACTATCTTTTCTCGAGCAAATATTCAAAAGCCACTCACCAGATTCAACAGTTGGCCTGATAGCTAGCGTATTAGCCGGATCATCTGAGACCACGTTTTACACAATAGCGATATATTTTGGTGCTGTTAATATATCAAAAACAAAATATGCATTACCCGCAGCATTAATTGGTGATTTTGTAGGAATGATTATGAGTGTAATATCAGTAAACTTGCTTTGTTAAAAAATATTTGATATAATCTGAGCGTATATCACAAAATTACATTGAATGTGTAAATTTAATATAAAAAACAAAAATATTATTTTATAAAAAATGGAGGACAAAATTGAATCAGATAAAAATAACAGTAGATAGTCCGGCAGACATTCCAGAAAATTTAGCTAAGGAACTAGACATTAAAATAATTCCACTTTACGTAAACACAAATAATGGCTCATTCAAAGACATGATAAATATCACTCCCAACGATATTTTTAATCAGTATGAAACCACAAAAGTACTGCCAAAAACTTCTGCTTGCACTATTGAGGATTACATAAATGCTTTTAAGAACATTATAGATAATGGTGACAAAGTAATACATTTTAATATTGGAAGCAAATTTTCATCTTGTTATCAAAACGCACTTATAGCCTCCAAAGAGTTTCCTGAAGGCGATGTTTATGTTGTTGATTCTCAAAACCTATCATCTGGAATGGCTTTGTGTGTCTTAACCGCTAGCGAATTGATTAAGAACGGCGAAACAATCAGTAACATAGCAAATAAAATTTCGAACGATATTGTTCCTAATATAGAAACAAGTTTTATTATAGAAACTTTAACATATTTGCATGCTGGTGGTAGATGCTCATCAGTTGCTAAATTCGGTGCTAATTTACTAAAAATAAAACCATGCATAGATCTAGAAAATGGAGAAATGAATTCTGGCAAAAAATATAGAGGACCTTTTTCAAAATGTGTTGATGAATATATCAGTGATAGACTTTCTAATAGAAACGACATCAATAAAGATGTAATATTTATAACACACTCTCCTTGCGAAAAGGAAATAATTGATCAAATAAAAGCAAAACTTAAAAAGCAATATAATTTCAAAAAAGTAATAGAAGCACAAACCAGTTGCACAATATCATCTCATTGTGGTCCAAATACTATTGGCGTTATATTTATGAGAAATAAAATGGATAAATAAAATAAAACAAAAAATAAAATAGCCGTATGAATTCAATATTTCATATAGCTATTTTATTTTTATTATTTGTTTTTTATTATATCAATAATAATTTTTTCAGCAAGTTGCGCATCTGCTTTACCCTGAGTGTTCTTCATTACAAAGCCCAACATAGATTTTACAGCTTTGTCTTTTCCACCTAAATAATCTGCAACCGCCTTAGGATTACTTTCTACCGCCTTATTGCAAATACCAGTCAATTCTTCTTGACTAAGTCCTTTTAAATCATCCTCAGACAAAATATCCTTAACTTTCTTTCCAGTATCTAGCATCTCTCCCAATGTTTTCTTAGCAACATTGTTTCTAATAGTTCCAGCCTCAAGTAACTTAAGTAATTCATTCATATCTTCTGGAGTAACATTTATGTTAAACTGTTCTTTCTGATCCTCGGTTTCAAATCTCGAAAAAATTAAAGAAATTATGAAATTAGAACAATTTTTATACACTTTAACACCATCAATAGATTTTTCAAAAAAGTCAGCAACACGCTTATATTTAACCAACAATTTAGCATCAACTTCAGACAACCCGTATAGTTCAATATATTTTGAAATCTTTTTATTGGGCAACTCTGGTATTAATTTTCTTATTTTTTCTATTTCATCATCCGACACAGAAATTGTAACCAGATCGGGCTCACGAAAATATCTATAATCATGAGCGTCTTCTTTACCTCTCATAGACTCAGTAGTTCCAGATGCATCATTAAATCTGCGTGTTTCTTGAACAACTTTTTCTCCACTCTCTATAACATCAATTTGTCGCTGAACCTCATATTTTACAGCTTTAGCAATGTTAGTAAATGAATTCATATTTTTTAATTCTGTTCTTGTTCCAAATTTATCAGATCCAACAGGTCTTACAGAAACGTTAACATCACAGCGCATACTTCCTTCTTGCATTTTACAATCAGACACACCAATGTATCTCATTGTCAACTGCAAATATTCCAAATATTCAGTCACTTCATCTACAGATCTAAAATCTGGTTCTGAAACAATTTCTATTAAAGGAACTCCACCTCTGTTATAATCTATAAATGTTTGTCCTCTTTCATGTATTAACTTACCCGCATCTTCTTCAATATGTATACGAGTAATTCCAATTTTTCTTCCATTAGATAATTCAATATATCCATGTTCACAAAGAGGTTTATCGTATTCAGAAATCTGATAAGCTTTAGGGAGGTCTGGATAAACATAATTTTTCCTATCCATTTTTGCAACTTTCGCTATTTCACAATTTAACGACAAACCAGCCATAACAGCATATCGAACAACCTGATAATTTAATTTTGGCATAGTTCCCGGAAGACCTATGCATATAGGACAACAATGTGTATTAGGTTCTCCTCCAAATTCAGTAGTACACCCACAAAATATCTTAGTGTTTGTTGATAATTCAACATGAGTTTCTAGCCCCATAACAATTTCATATTCCATTACAGATTAATGCCCCCTTCAATATTTTTAAAGAAACAACGATCTGTCGCTTGTTCAAACTTATTTGCTAAACAAAGGAGGTTTGCTTCAGAAAATTTAGGCCCTATAAGCTGCATACCAATTGGTAAATTCTTAGAGTCAAATCCACAAGGCAAGGAAACCGCAGGTAATCCTGCAATATTAATTGAAACAGTACAAATATCTGTTTGATACATTTCAACCGGATCACGAGAAGTAGTTCCATTTTCAAATGCCGTCATAGGAACAGTTGGAGCTAATATAACATCACAACTTTCAAATGCGCTGTTAAAGTCATTAATTATATTTCCTCTAAGCATTTGTGCTTTCTTATAGTACGCATCATAATATCCTGAAGACAAAACGTATGTTCCAAGCAATATTCTTCTCTTAACTTCATCACCAAATCCTTGACTTCTTGTTTTAGATATCATCTCATGAATACTTTTATATTCACTGGCTCTAAAGCCATATCTTATGCCATCATATCTGCCCAAGTTTGAAGAAGCCTCTGCACATGCTATTATATAATAAACAGGCAACACATAATCAATAGATGGAAGAGATACGTCAACCAAGGTTGCTCCCATACTCTTGTATACCTCTAATGCCTTATTTATACTGTCTTCCACTTCAGAATCTATAGCCTTAAAATACTCACTAGCAATTCCAATTTTAATACCTTTTATATTATCATCAAGATGAGAAACAGTATCACACAATTTACCTTTACAAGTAGAATCCATATCATCCTTAAATGCAATCTCATCATAAACAATTGCAGCATCTCTAGCAGAAGTTGTTATTGGGCCTATCTGATCCAAACTAGAAGCATATGCGATCAATCCATACCTCGAAACAGCACCATAAGTTGGTTTCAAACCAACAAGGCCACAAAAACTAGCCGGTTGTCTAATAGATCCACCCGTATCAGATCCTAAACCGTAAGCAGCAATTCCTGCTCCAACCGCACTAGCAACGCCCCCAGAACTTCCACCAGCAACATAATTATAATTATGCGGATTTTTAGCACCACCAAAGCAAGAATTTTCACAAGATGAACCCATAGCAAATTCATCCATATTAGTCTTGCCTAAAAGAATACTGCCCTTATTTTTTAAATTTTTCCAAACTGAAGCATCATATATTGGGGTATATCCTTTAAGTATGTTGGAACAACACGTCGTTTCTAACCCTTTTGTAGATATGTTATCCTTAAGTGTCATTGGAACCCCACACAGGATATCAAAATCTTCTCCACTAGCTATTTTTTCATCAATACTCTTAGCGCTTTGAAGTGCTAAATCAGACGAAACATTGACATATGCGATCAATTTATCATTCAAGGTATCGATTGCTGCTAAATATTTTTGAACAAGCTCAACACAACTAATTTTTTTAGTTTTCAAAAGCTCATGTATTTTCGATATCAAAATTTTATCCTCCTATTCAATATGGTTGTGATTATCCACACGAAAGAAACCATTCTCCACCGTTTTAGAATTTTTTAAAATGTCATCTTGTGAAAAAGAATCAACTACCTTATCCTCACGATACACATTTTGAAGATCATTTATATTATCAAATTCAACATCACTAGTAGAAGCTGCATTTATTTTATCTGCAAATTTTATAATTTCTTCCATATCTACAAGTAATTTATCAACATCACTGTCAGAAATATCCAACTTAGACAACAACGCCAAATCTAGCAATTCATCCTTAGTAACCATAACAATCCTCCTGCATTATCTTAGTTTTACATGTGCTTCACGAAGTTGTTGCTCACTAACAAAATTAGGCGCACCTAAAAGCAAATCTTGCGCATTTGAATTCATAGGAAAGGCGACAACCTCTCTTATATTTTCTTCATCACACAAAAGCATAAGCATTCTATCTATTCCTGGTGCCATACCTGCGTGAGGAGGAGCTCCATACTGAAAAGCACTACAAAGTGCAGGAAATTTATCTAAAACAGTTTGCTTATCATAACCAGCAATTTCGAAAGCACGAACCAATGCTTCAAAATCGTGATTACGAACAGCACCAGAAGATAATTCAACACCATTACACACTATATCATACTGCCAAGCAAGAATGTCAAGAGGATCTTTAGTGTTCAATGCCTCTAATCCACCCTGTGGCATAGAGAATGGATTATGTGTAAAGATAACATTACCTGTTTCCTCGTCCAAATCATACATAGGAAAATCAACAATAAAGCAAAATTTAAATTTATCCTTCTCAATTAAGTTCATTC
Organism: Oscillospiraceae bacterium; assembly: GCA_902798695.1. Taxonomy (GTDB): domain Bacteria; phylum Bacillota; class Clostridia; order Oscillospirales; family Ruminococcaceae; genus RUG12519. The sequence goes on along the minus strand of CADBXK010000003.1, from coordinate 59,937 downwards.
TGTTTGCCACTTCAGTTCTAATTTGGCCAGCAAATACTGGAGCATTTTTCTTGCTGTCTGCAATAAAATATAAAACACAGTCTGGCTCAAGCTCTGCTCTATTTATTAAATCCTGTCTTTGATCATCATTCAAGAACTTATCTATAGGCCCATTAAATTTAAGATTTTCATCAACCTTAAAATAGCCCAACCCTTTCATACCAATACTAGTAGCAAATTTCAACATTTTTTCAAAAAATGACTTAGATTGTTTTGCGCAACCAGGAACTTTAATAGCTCTAACACATTTCCCTTCAAATGGTTTAAAGTCCGATTTAACAAACATGTCAGATATGTCAATAATTTCCAATGGATTTCTCAAATCAGGCTTATCAGTTCCAAATTTCAACATAGCTTCATCAAACGTAAATCGAGGGAAAGGTGCTGGCGTAACTTCACAAGTCGAAAATTTCTCAAATGTTTCTACTAAAACTTCTTCAGCAACTTTAAAAACATCCTCCTGTGTAGCAAATGCCATCTCAAAATCCAATTGATAGAATTCACCAGGCGATCTATCTGCACGAGCATCTTCATCACGAAAACAAGGAGCTATCTGAAAATACTTATCAAATCCTGAAGTCATGAGAAGCTGCTTAAAAATTTGTGGAGCCTGAGGCAAAGCATAAAACTTACCCTGATGTTTTCTGCTTGGTATAAGATAATCTCTCGCTCCCTCTGGAGATGATGCAGATAATATAGGCGTTTGTATTTCTAAAAATCCTAAATCAATCATTTTATTTCTAACAAAAGAAATCATTTCAGATCTCATAACAATATTCTTATGAACCTTAGAATTTCTCAAATCTAAAAAACGATATTTTAATCTAAGTTCCTCTTTTACAGATGTAGATGTTGGAACCTCAAAAGGCAATTCATGCTTACATTTTCCCAAAACAACCAAACTATCACAAACAAGTTCAACCTCACCAGTAGCAATTTTAGTATTGATAGTTTCTTCATCTCGTTTTCTTATTTCTCCACTAACTGAAATAACAGTTTCCCTACAAATACCTTCCAGTTGAGTCTCATCATGAATTACAACTTGAAGCACTCCATAATGATCTCTTAGGTCGATAAAAATAACACCACCATGATCTCTAATATTTTCAACCCAACCGGCTGCTCTAACTTTTTTCCCTATTATATTACATCCAAATTCAGAACAATTATGCGTTCTATATTCATTTTCTGATAACATAATATTCACATATCCTTTCCTTAATTTCTCCATGCATAATTCATATTAAATCTTCTACATTTTCTAAATTATTCCACACTTCTTGAACATCATCATCTTCATCTAGTGCTTCTAATAATCTTGACATTTTTTTCTTATTATCTTCATCTTTTAAAACAACTGTATTGCTCGGAACCATTTCAATTTGAGCTGATAAAAATGAATATCCTTTCTCTTCTAAACTTTCTCTAACACTAGAAAAATCGCTTGAAGCAGTTGTTATAGTAAAGACATTGTCACTAAATTCAAAATCCTCAGCACCAGCATCCAAAGAATCGCTCATAACAGCGTCTTCTTCTAAATCAGCTCCATCAATTACGATAATTCCTTTTTTTTCGAACATGAATGATACACAACCAGTTGTTCCCAAATTACCACCAAACTTATCAAAATAATGTCTTATATTGGAAGCTGTTCTATTTCTATTGTCAGTTAATGTATCAACAATAACAGCAATACCTTCTGGTCCATAACCTTCATAAACCACCGTTTCATAGTCATTTTTACTATCATCACCAGCAGCTTTCTTTATAACTCTTTCAATATTATCATTAGGAACATTATTTGCCTTGGCTTTAGCAATCAAATCACGTAGCTTACTATTGTTTGCCGGATCTGTCCCACCAGATTTAACTGCAACAGAAATCTCACGTCCTATCTTTGTAAAAATTTTAGCACGTGCACTATCTGTTTTTTCTTTTTTACGCTTTATAGTACTCCATTTAGAATGTCCCGACATATCTAAAGCCTCCTTACAATTTATCAACGTAATTTTATCATAAAATCAAACTAAACGCAATCCCTTAGGGTAATGGTTTTTTAACTTACCATTCGATGCTTTTCCAAATCCCAACGGTATTCCATCAACTCTAACACCACAATATCCTTTACAATTTGTGTGAATTTCCTCACCTTTTATAAATTTCAAAGCTTCTTTATCAGATAAAGATAAACTCAACAATTTAGTTTGCTTAATTTTAACTTTACACTTAAACAAGTGATGATTGGGAATAAACCTATCATTTTTTAACCTTCCCGCAAAAACTCCAGCAACTAAAAAATCCTTTATTTTTGGCATATTATCCGGCACTATCATTATTTTATCATTAAAATTAACAATTTTAGGTATTGGTTCATCAAACGTTTGTTCCCAAAACTGACTAAAAGATTTCACTTTAGAATAGTTCATAAATTTACGAAAATCAATTCTAGTGTCTCCATCTCTTTTTAATTTAGCAACAAATTGACCTTCTCCCCCATGAAATGGGTAAATTCTTCTCATATATGATGCGTTTAATATAATATTATCAAACTTAGATTGCTCACCAAAACATATATCAATTGGTTCTAATTTAAAATCACTATTCTTATTTAAAAACCATTTTATAACTTCTTCATTCTCAACAGTTGAAAATGTGCAAGTAGAATAAACTAAAATTCCGCCAGGCCTTACAGTTTTAGCTGCCAAATTTAAAATTTCCTTTTGTCTAAATGAACATCCTTTTGTATTTTCAATTGACCAGTGCATTGTAGCATCTGGATTTTTTCTAAACATTCCTTCTCCAGAACAAGGTGCATCCACTAATACTTTATCAAAATAGTCATGAAAATCAGCGCATAAATCAATTGGCTTCTTTGAAAAAACAATAGCGTTTTCCACTCCCATTCTTTCTAAATTTGAAATCAAAATATTAGACCTTGATTTATTAATTTCATTAGCAAATAATAAACCTTTATTATTCAATCTACTAGCTATTTGAGTAGATTTTCCTCCAGGAGCAGCACATAAATCTAAAACTCTGTCTCCTGGTTTAGGATCTAAAACACAAACCGGAACCATAGCAGACGGTTCTTGCACATAAAAAGCTCCTGCATGATGTAAAATTAATTTTCCTATTCCATCATAAGTTTCATTTAATTTAAAACCATCATCCAAAAAATTTAATTTTTCTGTTTTAAAGGGCAATTTTTTGATAATTTCATCAACATCATCAACCAACAAATTATTTACTCTAAAACCTTTAATAGCATCTTTTTTTAAACAATTTAAAAATTTATCATAATCATCATGAAATAATTTTTTCATTTGATTTAAAAAATTTAAATTTTCCATAAATTTCTCTCCAACAAATTGAATATCAAGACAATAAATTCAAATAATAAAATTAGCAGATTCAAACTCAATGTTTTTTCTGCAAAAAAATATTAATGTTAAAAATTCTATGTAACAGGAGTGATGAAAAAATGAATAGAGAAAATCAACATAACAACCAAAACGAAAATTCAAAAGAGTATGAAAAGTATAACAACAAACAAAATCAACAAAACAAAAATTCAAATAGCACAAACTCAACAAACAAAAAAAGGACAAATAAGTCAAGTAATAACTCTGGTCAAAACTGTCACTAAAATATTAAAATCAAAAAGCCTATCCTACTTTAATGGATGGGTCTTTTTGATTTTAATATTTATAAAACAATAATAGAAAAATTATTTGATTTAAATATCAACATGCTTAATTATATAGTTAAAAAGTTCGTGAAGTCTGTCGATATTTCTGTTAAAATATAAAAACCCAAATAAACATTCCACACCAGTTGCAGCCCTATATTCCTTAGGGGTAGAATTTCTAGGAACATGACTGCCTGTAGAATTTCTACCTCTACGATAAATATCCAGCTCATCTTCAATCAAAATTTTTTCTAAAACAATAGATGCTCTAAACTGCCAAGAAGCACAAACATGTTTAACTGTTTTTTTATGTAGTTTCGCCACTGGCATACTACCATTTTTAGCAACAATATATTCTCTAACCAATAACTCAAAGACAGCGTCTCCAACAAACGCTAAAGTAGCTGGCGAAAGCTGTTTAGGCTTAATATCCTCATTCCATAAATTTAACGTAGCATATTCCCCCAATCAATAAACAAATTCAAATTCCCATCCTTGCAAATTCACAAAATCTCCATCACATATTCCCATTTTTTCAAGTTCAGCATTAATGCCACTATCACAAAGAACTCTTTGTAGATACTGCAAAGATTCATAATCATCCATGTTAACACCGCGAAGGATATGTTCCATCCATGGGGCGTCAATATAATATACTCCATCTCTTTTTTCAATACTAAACGTTCTATCTGAATTATTATTTACACTAACGTAATCAGGAGTATAAGTAGCAATCGGGGGAAGATCATCTAAATTCTTAGATATGAACTTAATCAAAGTATCTATCCCATATCTGGTAGCCGAAGATATTTCACAAAACGCAAAACCACGTTTTTCAACATAATCTTTCAAATCGTCTATTTGATCTCTAGTTGCAATATCACACTTATTTGCAACAATTATTTGCTTTTTGTTTGTCAAGTCCGAATCAAAATTAGCAAGTTCACTATTTATAATTTCTATGTCTTGCTTAGGGTCACGCCCCTCACTACCAGAAACATCAACCACGTGCACAATTAATCTACATCTATCAATATGTCGTAAAAAGGTATGTCCTAGACCAACTCCACTACTCGCGCCTTCTATCAATCCAGGAATATCGGCAACAACAAAAGACTTACCTTGATCTACTTTAACCATTCCTAAAACAGGCGACAAGGTAGTAAAATGATAATTAGCTATTTTAGGTCTAGCTGCAGAAATCACAGAAATCAAAGTAGATTTACCAACATTAGGAAAACCAACTAATCCAACATCTGCCAATAATTTAAGTTCCAAAAAAACTTCAAATTCTTCACCTGGTAATCCAGGCTTTGCAAATCTAGGAATTTGTCGCGTAGGTTTAGCAAAATGGCTATTTCCCCAACCTCCACGACCTCCCTTAGCAATAACAAAATTTTCGTCAGTTGAAATATCGGCCATAATAGAATTGGTTTTAGCATCTCTTACAATTGTACCTCTAGGTACTTTTATAATTAAATCTTCACCTTTTTTACCAAAACAATTATTCCTTTTACCATTTTCTCCTCGAGCAGCAACATACTTGCGTTTATATCTAAAATCAACCAATGTGGACAAATTATCATCCGCCACAAACACAATATCTCCGCCTTTTCCACCATCTCCACCGTCTGGTCCACCAGCAGCAACATACTTTTCACGGTGAAACGCCACTGCGCCATCTCCGCCATCTCCAGCTTTTATTTTAATTTTAACTAAATCAACAAACATATATTTCTCCTGATTTTATTAAACATACAAAAAATTAAACAATATAGAAAAGTCCCGAGAAAACATAATCCCGAGACTGATAATTCACATTAACTAACCAGCATAAACGCTGACTTTTTTTCTGTTACGACCAACACGTTCAAACTTAACTTTTCCGCTAACCTTAGCAAACAAAGTATCATCTGAACCACGTCCCACATTTTCACCCGGATGAATGTGGGTTCCTCTTTGTCTAACTAAAATATTGCCAGCTAAAACAAACTGACCATCTGCTCTCTTAACTCCAAGGCGTTTAGATTCAGAATCTCTACCATTCTTAGTAGAACCTACTCCTTTTTTATGAGCAAAATGTTGTAAACTAATTAATAACATAATCTTATACCTCCAATACACACAACGATACATTCTCACTATAATTTTCTTCCAAAAGACCTATTTCCATTCTTAATGATTCCAATAGAACCTGAACTTTCTCATCATCGCTTTCAATTTTCATAGAAACAGTGTCTGAATCCACAAAAACATCAGCACCCGCCCCAATCACTTCTGTTATACCATTACAACACATCTGAACAGCACAAGAAACTGCAGAGCAAACTATATCAAGTCCAGAATCAGCAAAGCCAGAATGGCCAGAAACTTCAAATCCAACACAAATACCATCTTTTGAATAGAAAAATTTAGCCCTAATCATTATGCATCTATCGATTTTATTTCAACTTTAGTATATGGTTGCCTATGACCCATTTTTCTCTTTGAATCTTTCTTAGGTCTGTATGTAAATACAGTTATCTTCTTCTTTTTTCCACTTTTAACAACTTTAGCAGAAACACTAGCTCCATCAACATATGGAGAACCAATAACCATACCGTCATCTTTACCAACAGCAACGACTTTGTCAAAAGAAAAATCAGCGCCATCTTCAACACTCAATTTTTCAATATAAATTACATCACCAACACTAACACGATACTGTTTTCCACCAGTCTCAATTACTGCGTACATAAATATTCCTCACTTATACATAAACTCGCTGTAGCAGGCGGTCAAAAAACACACTTATGCCTACAACATGCGGTATTAATAATGTTACCACAAAAGAACAAAAATGTCAAACAACATTAAATTGAATTTTGTTTCTTAGCTGCTCTCAAAGTATTTTCCATTAATTTAGCTATTGTCATAGGACCAACTCCACCTGGAACAGGAGTAATATATCCTGCTACTTTTTCAACATTTGAAAAATCAACATCGCCACACAAGCTACCATCTTGCATTCTGTTTATTCCAACATCAATAACAACTGCATCAGGTTTAACCATATCCGCAGTAATAAAATTAGGAATTCCCACTGCCGCAACCAAAATATCCGCATTTTTAGTAAAATCAATTAAATTATTGGTTTTTGAATGACAAACAGTCACAGTGCCATGTCTATTAAGCAATAACATTGTCATTGGTTTGCCAACAATGTTACTTCTACCAACAACAACACAATTTTTACCACATATATCAATTCCCGTAGAATCTATCAAGTCAACTATTCCTGCCGGCGTACAAGGTAAAAAATCATATTCTCCAATCATTATTTTTCCCACATTTACAGGATGAAAGGCATCAACATCTTTCATAGGATCTATCGATCGAATAATTTCTTTTTCATCTAGATGTTTAGGTAAAGGAAGCTGAACCAATATACCATTAATTTTATTGTTATTATTTAAATCTTTTATAGCAGAAACTAGCTCAATTTGCGAAATATTTTCATCAAAAAGTATTTCTTTAGATATTATTCCAACTTTTTCACAAGCTAACTTTTTGTTTCTAACATAAACCTTAGATGCTGGATCATTACCCACCAAAACGACAGCCAAACAAATATCAACTCCAGAATTTTTTAATTGTTCAACTTCATTTCTAACATTCTCTTTCACTTGTTGTGCAACTAATTTACCATTAATTATATTAGCCAAAATAAAACACCCCTACTTTTTTATTTTTTTAATAAACTATTTTTATATTCTTGAGTATTTACATAAAGATACTCTTTATCGCTATGTTTTTTCATATAAAAAAACAAAATATACACCAATGTTATTATTGAAAAAACAAACAAAATTATTGATATAAGTTGAGATACTCTAATAACATTTGGAATCAACCATAAACTATCTGTTCTCAACCCTTCAACAAAAAATCTTTCAAAACCATACCAGGTTAAATACATAAGTAAAACTTGTCCATCAAACTTTCTATATTTCAATAATAAATTGAAAATAACAAAACCTAAAATACACCATATAGACTCATATAAAAATGTCGGATGTACAGGTTGAAGATCAACCGGTATCTCATTAGAAGTCATTCCCCACGGCAAATTAGTATGAGAGCCATATGCTTCTATATTAACAAAATTCCCCCATCTTCCTATTCCTTGTCCTAACAAAAATCCAATACTAGCAATATCTGCTAAAGGCAAAAACTTAATTTTTTTATATTTACAAGCCAAAAAGCCAGATATAAATGCACATATTATGCCACCATATATAGCTAAACCACCAGTTCTCAAATCAAAAATTTTCCAAAAATTGTCAGAAAAAGAATCAAAACTAAATATGACATAATATAGCCTGGCTCCACATATTCCAAATACAATTCCAATAATTATAACATCAATCATTTTATCCTTATTGATACCAAATTTATGCGCATTAAAAAAAGCATATAAAACAGAAAGTGACATCCCTATAGCAATAATTATTCCATACCAATAAATATTAAATCCAAAGACGTTAATATATGGAGAAATATATAATTTGTCAATTCCTAATTGTGGAAATCCAACCCAACTCATTTAACAACACCTTTCTATACAGTTTATATTTATTTTCAATCAATACTAATTATAGCATATTTTCACAATAAAAAAAGACCCGAATACATTAATATTCAGATCTTTTTATTTTAATTAATATTACTAAAGTTAAAAACTTCTTCTCCACTTGTTTTATCCACAACTATATTTTTATTTTTTTCATCAAACTTATATTTATTTGATCTATCAAAATTCAATTTATCTTTTATGTCATCTAATATGTCTTTGTTGCACTTATTAAAATCGATTTCCACATTACCTTCAACAATAATTTCTGGTGCTGTATAAAATCTATATTCTTCATATTTGAAGAAAATCGGAATATTAAATTTAGATAGTTCATTTGATACTATAATACTAAATCCATTAGATCTTTTAAGAGGCCCTGGAATATACACTAATCTTAAGTCTCCTATATACGAAGACATCAATATTTCATCGTCACCAAATTTTTCTGACTGCTTTATAGAATAATCGTCACCTATATGTTGAATTTTATGACTTTCCATACTCATAATACTCATATTTGATTCCTTGAAAGATTTATTGTTATCAAGTGCAGGAAAAAACTTATTAAGAATTTCACTATCATCATCGTGTTTGTTTTTATCATGTAAAGCACAAGATGCCCAAGTTGAGTCCAACAATGTCCATCCAGTACGTTGTCCATCGTTCAAATAAATTACATTGAAAGCATGATTACTCACTTCGTTAGTCTTTGGATTTTTATGTGAAATAGACAAAATATATTTACAAGGTATTTTTGCCAATCGCATCATCATTTGCAATAATTGAGAAAAACCATCACAAACAGCTTTTTTATATTTGAAAGCACAAAATGCACTTTGAGTTGCCATATCTTCAGATTTGGAAATTTTTTCAGAGTAATAATCATATTTAATGTTCTTAGAAATCCACTCATAAATAGCAGAAGCTCTTTTTACATTATCATTTTCATCAATCTCTGCCACCAATTTATCAACAGTTTCCTTTATATCTTTATATACTTCTTGCTCAACAATACTATCTTTTATTAATTGTTTTTTGTCATCATCATATACACGAACTTCCTTAAAGCAAGTAGAAAGCTTACTACTATTAACTTTAAGAGATTCAGCCAAATCAAGTTTACTCTTATTTAATTTGTCTATAACATATTCACTAAATATCATTGCTCTATCATAATCTGATATAGCAAAACAATTACTAAAACCCATATTAAAAAAAAGCGAAACAGTCATTATCAAACTAAAAACTCTTAAAAACAATTTTCTTTTAAAACCAAACTCAAACATTTTATTCAATTTCTCCTTTTTGATTTTAAAAAACGCGTTCGAGTTCAATTTTATTAAAAAAATATTACCAAACAATTAATTTTTTATTAACTATTTGATAATTTTTAACACAAAGCACATACTATGCACGACAAAAATTCTGTGTAATTTAAAACTTTTACACAGAATTTTTATCAAGTATATTCAATTAAAACTCCAAAAAACAAACTAATCTTCCAGCGGATTAACAATAGAAAGTGTGGAATGATTAATATTTATTAACTTCAAACTATCATTAATATCTTTTAAGTTCAATTCTCCTAAAATGCTTATTTTATCATAAATACCATACTTGAAAATAAACGAATCCAACGCTTCTCTCGCAACCCTATTCGGAGAATTAAAACAATTCATACAATAACCGTATAGCGCATTTTTTACAAGATCAAATTCTGAATTTCCAAAACCAGTCTTTATTTTATTTTCTATTTCACAATTCAATTTACTTAAAACTTTCTTAGGATCAGAAGATTCTCCAGAAAATATTAGCGAAAAATATCCTTCTCCACAAAACACTTCATAATCCATATTTCCGCCAGCAACAAGTCCGCTATCATATAAGTCTTTATATAACTCTGAACTCTCACCAACTAACAATTCACATATTAATTGATATATCATCTCTGCTTTTAACATATCTAGTCCACTTAAAGCATTCAATTTATACCCTATGCAAAACTGAGGTTGAGAAACAGGAAGAGAAATCTCAACAATAGAGTTCACCACACTATCAGGTTCATAATCAACTTTTCTTTCTATTTCAACCGGATCGCTATCTTTAATTTCAGACTGAATAATATCAATTGCCGAATCAATATCAAAAGGACCCGCTATTACAAGAACCATATTGTTCATATTGTAAAAAGTATTATAACACTCATATAACACTTCCTTGTTTATTTCCGCAATAGACTCAATAGTTCCAGCAATATTTACATTTACCGCCACATTATGATACATATTTTCAAGACAATTAAAGAAAACCCTCCAGTCAGGATCATCTTCATACATTTTTATTTCTTGTCCAATAATACCTTGTTCTTTTTGAACAGTTTCATCCGTAAAATAAGGATTCTGTACATAATTCAATAAAATTTTAAGTGACTCACAAAAATTATCTGTACAAGAAAAATAATATGCAGTTCTATCAAAAGACGTATATGCATTTACTGAAGCACCTGTTTTCGAAAAAAGCTCAAATGTATCTACACCATCTTCATTTTCAAAAAGTTTATGTTCTAAATAATGAGCTATTCCATCAGGAACTGTAATAAAACTACTACTTGTGCTTTTTTTAAATGTTCTATCTATAGAACCATATTTTGTAGCAAAAATAGCAGTAGAAGTTGAATATCCTTCCATAGGATATAATAAAACTGTAAGACCAGTTTTGTGCTTAAACTTAATATATTTTTCACTTAATTTTTCGTTTTTAATAACTACTTTTTCCATATACTAAACCTCCGAAGTTACAACATAATCCATAACTAAAGAATATAGGTTAGCTACTTCAATAATATCTTGTTTTTTAATACGTTTAATGTTATCTATCCTATCACTAATCGATTTGACATTATTTCCACATAACTGTAATAAATAATAATTTTCAATACCACCAGGGCTGTCAAAAGTGCTCTTTAAGCCATTTTCAAAAAATATAATAACTTTTTCAAGATCTTCATCCGAAAAATTACCATTCTTTATTTCTTCAAATTGTTCTAAAATAGCAGTCTTAGCTCGTTCAACATTTTTATTTTCAACTCCAGATTCAATCCAAATTAAACCTTTAGATAAATCATAACGAGCAGAACAATAATAACACAAACTCAATTTTTCTCTAACATTAACAAATAACTTAGACATTGGTGTTCCACCTAATATAGCTGTCATTATCATAATAACATCATCTAATTTTGAATTATATTTTTTTGAACTAGCAAAACCCAATACAAGTTTAGATTGCAAAACTTGATCATATTCAACTTTCTTTTTCAACTCACCTAATTTCACATATTTTTCATTTTGTGAAATATATACATTATTACGATTTATAGAATCAAATCTATTTTTAAACACATCAAAGCAATCCCTATAATTTTCTCTTCCCACAAACATAATGTGTACTTCCGCTGACTCCAAAATCTTTTTATATGCTTCAATCAATTGTGAATTTTCAACTTTTCTAATAGAATCAACATCACCATATTTATTACAACCATATCCTTCACCATCAAATAGACAATATAACGCCTGATTCATAGCATATTGTTTCTTGTCATTATATTCACTTTCAACTAGCTCAACTAAATTTTGTTTTTCAATATCAACATCTTCATTAACAAATTTTCCCGATTCAATAACAGGATCAAAAATAATACAGTCTAAAAGCTTTGCAACTTGTTTACTTATACTTTCTCCATTTAAAGATAACTCATCATCCAACGCAGATATTCCAAATGTTATTATTTGATTATCTCCAACCTTTTTACAACCACTAAACAGGTTAGCACCATATAATTGCTGAAGTTTTTTCCCTAAATCTAACATATTAGGATATTGTTGACAACGTTTTCTAAGCAAAAATGATAATATTGCATTTTGTGAAACTTCTTTTGAATCCATTTTCACTACAAAATTTACAGAAATTCTGTTAAATTTAAATTTTTTATCAACAAAACTATGGAAATATACCCCACTTTTTATTTTTTTAGTATTTAACACATTACACCATATCCCTTCTTTGAATAAACTGAAAATCATTTACAAAAAAGTATTAATTTTTCGCTAATAAATTTTTGAATACCTACTATTTTTATATAATAACTTATATCTGTTAAAAATTCAAACCAAATTAAATAAAAATAATTCGAGCAAAAACCAAACTACAATCTATTGATTTTTGTTTAACAAATAAATATAATTATATTATCAAAAATTTTAAAAAAGAGGTATATAATTTATTATGAACGCTATTGAATATCAAGAATTTAAGGGTAAAATATCAGAATATAAACCATTAATTACTCAATTACGCGATTCACTAAACATAGATAATCTTAAAGAAAAAATAAAAAAATTAGAATCTAAAGCAACAGCCACAGACTTTTGGGATGATATGCAAGCAGCACAACAAATTATGCAAAAAACAACATATCTGAAAGATAAGATAACAAAATTCACAAATTTAGAAACAATGATGGAAGATTGTGAAACAATGTTTGAAATGCTAACAGAAGAAGATGATGAATCGCTTTCAGACGAACTGAACCAAACACTAAATAAAATAGACAAAGAAATAAAGGAACAAACATTATCAACTCTACTAAGTGGAGAATATGATTCTAAAAACGCAATAATCACTCTACACGCCGGAGCTGGTGGAACAGAGGCTATGGATTGGGTTGAAATGCTTTCTAGAATGTATACAAGATGGGCAGAACGCCATAACTTCAAAATAAAAACTTTAGATTACATTTCAGGTGATGAAGCTGGTATAAAAAGCATTTCTCTATTAATTGAGGGACAAAATGCATACGGATATTTAAAATCAGAATCTGGGGTGCATAGACTAGTTAGAATATCTCCCTTTGATTCATCTGGTAGACGACACACTTCATTTGCTTCAGCAGAAGTTTTACCGGAAATAGATGAAACAATGGACGTTACTATACGTGACGAAGATATAAAAATGGACGTTTTCCGTTCCAGCGGCGCAGGTGGTCAACATGTCAATAAAACCTCTTCAGCAGTCCGATTAACCCATATTCCTACAGGAATAGTAACATCATGTCAAAACGAACGCAGTCAGTTACAAAATAGAACCATTGCAATGAAAATGTTAAAATCAAAACTTATAGAAATAAAAGAACGAGAACACCTAGAAAAAATTGAGGATATAAAAGGAGTACAAAAAGAAATTGCATGGGGTTCTCAAATACGATCCTATGTTTTTATGCCATACACTTTAGTAAAAGATCACAGAACCAATTGCGAAAACGGAAATATATCGGCAGTTATGGACGGTGATTTAGACAACTTTATAAATGCATATTTGTCTCAACAAGCTCAAAAAGATTTAAGTAAATAGGTTTTTTATATACTCATAAATTTCTATAACAGCAAACCGCACCTCAGTTTTACATCCTGTTTCAATTAAATCTTGTTGTTGTTCGCTAAAAACATGCTCAATTTTTTCGTTTACTTCTCCATTAGCTGCAGGAACGCACAAAGAAGGAACCAAAACACACCACCAATTATGCCCTTTTGCCTCACCAATTTTTATTCGTAATGCATCATATTTCCCTGCTGGCATAGCAAAATCATCATATTCTCTCGTATCAAAATACATATTTACCAATTCAGATTCAACATCATAGGTATAACCCGCTTTTTCAACAACATCTTTAGCTACTTTTTCTATATTAGACCGCTCATTATCAACTTTATTTTCAATTTCATATAAACTACTATCATCAGAATAATCAAAATTAAAACTATTCAATATCTCATCTCTAACTTGCAATTTTAAATTTTGGTCTTCCTCTGTATCTGAATTTGCTAATATATGTAATCTTAGTATGTGATTGCTAATATCCTCACTTTGTCCTACTACGTTAGCAAAACAGCAAACTATAGAAATAAGCAACCCAATAAATACTGCGATTTCTGTTCTATAGATTTTTACTTTATTTAATATAATATATTTCATAAAAACCACCCTTATTTTATTTTTCAAAATAAGGGTGGTCAAATTTTTCTGTTTTATTCAATTAATCAATAATTTTTTCACAGGTTCACATACAAAACTTAAAAATCCGCCTTTTTCAAATTCAATTCTAGCTCCATCTGCAGTTTCAAAATCTCGATATATTCCAAAAACAGCAGATCCAGAACCGGTCATACAACTTGTCAGAGCGCCTCTTGCCATCATCTGGCCTTTTATTTTATTTATAGTTGTTCCAGCAACAACTCTTTCAAAATCATTAAACAATCCACAACAAAGGCCATCCAAATCACCTTGTTCAAGATAAGGAATCAAATAATTCACACTATTTTTAGCTTCATCAGCAAGCTTATCATACTCATTGTAAGCATCCACTGTAGATACACTTATACTTGGCTTAACAATCAATATATTACACTCAGGCAATGGTTTTATATTTGTTATAATCTCCCCTATACCTTCCGCTAACGCGGTACCACCTTTTAATAAAAAAGGAACGTCTGCTCCAACTTTAGATGCCAACTGAACAAGTGAATTCTCACTAACATTTGCACAATATAGTTTATTTAAACCTAAAAATACAGCTGCAGCATCAGCACTTCCTCCGCCCATACCAGCTCCATACGGAATCTTTTTGTCAATAACTATATCCACACCTGCATCAATTCCAGTAAACTCAAAAAAGACTTTTGCGGCCTTAAATGCAATATTTTTTTCTCCACTAGGAATAAAGTCATCATTTATGTTACATGTTATTTGATTACTTTTTTTTAACGTAACTCTATCATAGATTGAAACAGTTTGCATAATTGTGCTTAAATTATGATATCCATCACGTCGTCTATTTTGTATTGCCAACGCCAAATTAATTTTAGCATATGCCTTTAAAACTAATTCTTGCATTCTAGATCCCCACTCAAATCAAACTTTTAACAAATCTTCTCAATCTTCTCATTGCTTCAATTAAATTTTCCATGGAACAACAATAAGAAACTCTTACAAATCCTTCTCCACATTTGCCGAACACTCTTCCAGAAACAACAGCAACTTTTTCTGCTTCAAGCAATTTTTCACAAAACTCATCCGAACTCATATGAGTAGATCTAATATCAGGGAAAACATAAAACGCACCAAAAGGCTCAAAACAATTAAGACCCATTTTTTTCAACTCATTAACAACATATTTTCTACGTTTATTATATTCCTCTCGCATCCAATTTACTTCTTCATCACAAGATCTTAAAGCTTCAATTGCAGCAATCTGACTAATTGTTGGCGCACACATAATAGTATATTGATGTAATTTTATCATATGAGATATAATTTCCTTAGGACCTGCAACATAGCCCAGTCTCCATCCAGTCATAGAGAACGCTTTAGAAAAACCACTTATAATCAAAGTCCGTTCCTTCATACCATCAAATTCAGCAATAGAAACATGATCTTGTCCATATGTTAATTCCGAATATATTTCATCTGAAATTACCATTATGTTTGTTTTTTGTATAATATCCACAATCTTGCTCAAATCACTACGAGACATAATAGCACCTGTAGGATTGTTAGGAAAAGATAATATCAATAATTTAGTTTTACTTGTTATAGCATTTTCCAAATCTTTAGGATTAAGGCGAAATTCGTCTTCAATGCTAGTAGCAATTTCTACAACGTTCCCTCCGCTCATTTCAATAATAGGTCTATAAGAAACAAAAGCAGGTTCAATAATAATTACTTCATCACCTGGATTTATCAAAGAACGAACAGTTAAATCTATAGCTTCCGAACCACCAACAGTTGCCATAATCTCATGATTAGGATCATAGCTAACATTTATTCTGCTAGCTAAATATTTAGAAATCCCTCTTAACAAATCAATATTACCTTTATTAGACGTGTATTTTATTTGTTCATCTTTTAAAACACTGATAACTTTATTTCTGATTTTGTAAGGAGTCTTAAAATCTGGTTCACCCACCCCTAACGAAATAACACCGTCAGTCTTATTAACTATATCAAAAAACTTTCTTATTCCAGAGCACTCCATACCCTGCAATTTGTTAGAAATAATTTTAGAATAATCCATCAAAACACCAATCACTTTCCTAGTACATACAAATAAAAATCCGATTAAAAACTTAAGCATCATTTTACCATATATCAGAAAATTTTGCAAAACCAAATATAATATCAATATCTTCAATTTCTTTACATATTATAAATTTATGATATAATGATATCGTTACTTTTTACTAATAAATTAATATGAAAAAGTTATGGAGGATTTACTGATGAGCACAATTAAACCATTTAGAGGTTTATATTACACTGACAAATCTACAAAATCTAATAACTTATCTAGAGTAGTTTGTCCACCATATGATATGATTTCAAATGAACAAAAAGAGGAATTAAAGTCAAAAAATGAATTTAATGCAGTTAACTTAGAATTGCCCAACTCATATGAGGAAGCAAAGAAAACACTAGATGAATGGATTAAAAATAAAATTCTAACATTTGATGAAACGCCATCAATATATATATACGAAATTTCTTATAAAGTAAATACTGAAACATATAGACTAAAAGGCATAATTGGAGGATTAAAGCTTCCAGAAAAAGATGAAAACTATGTTATGACACACAAAAATATTAATAATGCATATGAAATTGACCGCATAGAGCTACTTGATAAAACTAAATGTGAGTTTAATCCAATTTGTGTATTATACAATGACGATGAAAATCAAATTAAACATATGCTTCATACAGTAGCTAAATCAAACTATTTAGCAAAATCAAAACAAAACAATCTAATACACAAAATTTGGAAAATTAGTGATCCAGATACAATAACCGCCTTTGAAGAATTATTCAATGATAAGACCTATTATATAGCAGACGGTCATAACAGATTTAAAGCAGCATGTTCATACAGAGAAAAATTAAGGGAAACCGAAAATATATCAGAAGATCACCCAGCAAATTTTGTTATGACATTTTTCGTTGACCAAAACAATGAAGCTCTTACAATTCTACCAATTCACAGAATAATTTCTAACATAAATATGTTCGATAGCGATGATATGCTTGAAAGATCATCTCAATATTTTGATATAATTAAATGTAAAACACTTAAATCTACCAGAAACACAATGTTTGGACTTAGAAGAGAAAATAAAAATGCATTTGGAATTTATACTGATGGATATTACTGCGTATTGGTTTTAAAAGATGGCAGTATTATGAAAGAAATATCTAATCAATCTGATGCATACAATAAACTTGATATTACAGTTTTACATAAACTATTTTTTGAAAAGATTCTTAATATAGAATCCGAACAAATAACATATAGTCAATCTGCTAATAAAGCTTGTCAATGTGTAGACAATGGAGATGCTTGTTTTGCTGTTTTGCTAAGTGCCACCAGAATAAATGAAGTAATAAATATATCAAAGAACAGAGAAAATATGCCTCCCAAAAGCACATTATTCTTCCCAAAACCAGTATCAGGTCTCATTTTTTATTCTTTAGATCAAAACAACGAAAAATAAATTGTTATATAAAAATATTTAAAAAATAAAAAATAAAATCTTTAAATACTTTTGATATTTAAAGATTTTATTTTTCAAACGAAAACATATAAATCGAAGAAGGGATAATATTGAATAATACACATGTCTCCAATAATTCACCAGAAAATTTAATAGTAGTAAAAAATATAACTAAAAAATATAATGAATTTACTGCTCTTGAAAACGTTTCTTTTTCCATAAAAAAAGGAGAAATTATTGGCTTTTTAGGACCAAATGGTGCTGGAAAAACAACAACCATGAATATTATAACTGGATATATTTCATCCACTCAAGGCACAGTTGAAATAGCAGGCCATGATATTTTTAACGATTCCGAAAACGCAAAAAAATGTATAGGATATTTACCAGAACATCCCCCACTATATGATTATATGACAGTAAATGAATATTTACAATTTGTTTGTGATCTAAAAAAAATAAAACCTGCTACAGAAGAAATTACTCGAGTATGTGGATTGTGTAAAATATCACAATATATAGACAAATTAATTGGTCAGCTCTCAAAAGGATACCGTCAAAGAGTAGGCATAGCTCAAGCTCTGTTGGGAAATCCTTCTGTATTAATATTAGATGAACCAACTTCTGGCTTAGATCCATCTCAAATTGTACAAACTAGAGAACTCATAAAGTCCCTATCTAGTGAGCATACCGTAATATTATCAACTCATATATTATCTGAAATTCAAGCTATTTGTGACAGAATAATAATAATAAATCACGGTAAAATAATCGCAAATGATACAGAGAAAAATATATTAAAAAATAACACAACGGGTAATGAATATCACTTAAAATTAAGTTGCAATAGTAAAGAAAGCGTTCGAAAATCATTGCAACCAATTTCAAAAATAGTAAAAATAAAAAGTATATCTTTAATAGACAGCAATATTATTGAAATTAATCTTATTCCTTTAGTAAAAAGGCAAATAAATTTAGATATTTCCAAATCGTTTATGAAAAACAATGTGCCCATACTATACTTTAAAGACAATTCTACAACATTAGAACAAGTTTTTATTAATTTAATAGAATCAACCTCAAATTTAAAAATTGGTGAAAACATCAAATCTAATAAAGAGGAGAATCAATCATGACCGCACTAATTCGCAAAGAATTAAAAGAATATTTTTTATATCCTGTAGGATATATATTTATGAGCATTTTTTGTGCCCTGTCAGCCTTTTTTTTCTTTTCATCCATAATAGTACAAAACACATCTAATATTTCTGCATTTTTTCAAACACTATTTATGGTAATAATATTACTAACTCCTATACTAACTATGCGATTATTTAGCGAAGAATATAAACTACATACTGATCAACTACTATTTTGTTCCCCAGCTAAAATAACCGAAATAGTTTTAGGAAAATATATTTCAGCCTTAATTATGTTCATAGCAGCAACATCTATAAATTTAATTTATGTTATTGTTGTTTGCCTATTTGCCAAAATTTCTCTTAGTTTAATAATTGGATGCTTATTAGGAACAACTCTTTTAGGCGCATCTCTAATTTCAATAGGCATATTTATATCATCCAAAACTGAAAGTCAAATAATATCCGCTTTTGGTTCTTTTGGTGTGTTTTTAATATTTGTTTTTATAGAGGCTCTTTCACAATATATGCCATTTGATTGGCTTAAAACTTTTATTAATAGTTTAGCTATAATGCCAAAATATAGCAACTTAATATCTGGAATTTTAAACATATCAGATATTTTATATTTTATAAGCATAATCGTCATTTTTGTGTTTTTAACCGTCCAAACACTGGAGAAAAAACGTTGGAATTGAGGTAAAATAATGAAAATTAGACAAAAAATCAAAGGTAATGTAAAAAATCTTTTACATACTAAAAATTTTAAATACAGTACACTATCTGCAACATTTACAGCAATATTTATTTCCATAGTATTTTTAATAAATATAGTATGCTCTACGCTTGTTCAAAAATATAACATACAAATAGATTTATCATCCAATCAATTATATCAAATATCTGATCAAACAAAATCTTTTTTAAAGAACTACAATAAAAAAACAAAATTAATTTTATTAGGCGATGAACAAACATTTAAAAATGGTTCTCCATATTTATTACATATGTATAACATTTCTAAAAATATTGCTTCCGAAAATCCAAATATAAGCATAGAATTCGTTAATTTAGATCAAAATCCTAACTTTGTTTCCAACTACCCAAATTTTCAATTAAACTCAGGCGGTATACTAATTACAGACGATTCAAACAATTCACAATATCTACCACAATCAAAAATGTTTACTCAATCGTATGGAGATATACATAACCAACAACATCAAATAGTTTCAAACGTAGAATCAAATATTGCTCACGCTCTAGAATTCATTTCTGGTCAAAATCTCGTTAAAACAGCTGTAATTAATGGGCATGGTGAAACTGATATTTCTCCTATAGCCCAACAATTTAAAGACAATGGCTATGATCTAAATAATTTAAATTTTGCTAAAGATGAAATTTCTGAAAATATTGAATTAATTATAATTAGTAGTCCAAAAGCAGACTATACATCAGAAGATATATCTAAAATTGAAGAATATTTAAACAATGGAGGCTCTTTAGTATACTTTGCTTCAGCAACACAATCAAAATTACCCAATTTAGAATCATTATTAAAAAAATATGGAATTGCTTTTTCTGAAGGAATGGTTATAGAAACTAATCCTAAAAATCTAATAGGAAATTCTACAAATCAATTTTATTCATTGGCAGATGATTCTAATAAATATACCGAAAATATCTCAATTAAAAATGCACCTATTGTAGTTAAATCATGCAAACCAATGCACCTGGAAAAAATAAATGATGCCATAATTCAAACAGAAATATGTGCAACAAGCAAAACTTGTGCTATATTAAATGAAAATGATAAAAATTTCAAATATGAATCAGCCTCCAAATCATCTTTTTCAGTTGTTATTGGAACTCAAAAAAATATAAACGATAAAAAAACAACAAAAGTTACTGCTTTCTCTAATATTGAAATATTATCTGCTATGGATATTCCAAATTACGGAAATGGAGAGTTTGTATTAAGTGTTCTTGGCGAAACAACCGATCATAAAAGCAATATAACCATTTTGCCTAAATCCATGTCAACACCTCCTCTTGGAATAAATATTCTACAAGTAACCATAATAGGTTTTCTGTTTATGGCAGTAGTTCCAACAACAATTGCCATAATTGGGTATATTGTTTACAGATATAGAAAGAGACGATAGACAATGAAAAAAAAGAAAAAAACAATATTAATTTGCACAATAATACTTGTAACTTTAATTTTTTCAATTTTAATATTAAACGCCACACCACAAAAAACTTCAACGAATCAAAAATATTATTCATATGATGATCCAATAAAAGTCACCATAATATCAGACAATAAAAGCTTTTCGGTTTCTCATCAAAACAACCTATGGGAAGTAAGCGAATTCAATAAAATCCCAATAAATCAATCTTTTTGTGGAATGCTGTTTAATTCGGCTAAAAGCTTAGAGGCCGAAAATATTTTTACTCCATCAAACAATTTAAGCGACTATGGACTTAAAGATCCCAAAGTTACTGTAAAAACTGAATTTGATAAATATTCAACAACATTAAAAATTGGTAACATGAACCCTGATAAAACCGCATATTATTGTCTTGAAGAATCTAAAAGTGAAATTGCGTTGGTGCCAATATCTCAAATCAAACCTTTTCTAAAAGAACATTTTCAATATGCTAATCTAAATTTAATTCCATATTCTGCTAGAAAACTAGATCAAGATGGCAATTGGGTAAGTGGAGGCATAACTAAATGTACAATAGAAAAAAGCAATTTAAAAACACCCATTGAAATAACAACAAATGATGATGGAAAACTAAATATAATTACTCCTTCCAATTTAACAGTAACGGAAGATATAAGAATTCAACTAGAAAATTCTCCGTTCACACTAACTGCAACTGATGTATACACCATAAACCCTTCAGATGCTACTATAAGCTCATGCGGTTTAACTAACCCACAATCTACCATCACATATATTATTGACGGCGAAACATACTGTTTTAAAATAGGTTCTATTTCAGATTCAAAACAATATTCACATTCAAACCATGACAATATACATCAAGAAGAAAGTGAAAACACAGTTCATAAATCATATTATGTTATGATAAATGATATTCCAGCAATATATTCAATAAGTGAGTCTAATTTACCATGGTTAAACATGTCTTTCAATAATTAAACTAAATACGAAGAAGTAGCAATAAGATTAGTTATTGTTACTTCTTCTTTAAATAAACAATATATCTTACAAAACAAAAATTATTTTTAATAAGATATTGACATAATTAAAAAATGGTGATAATATTATAATTAGCACTCGGATAATATGAGTGCTAAAATAATTCATCGTATATTGAGGTGTTAAATATATGAAAAGCGACGAAAGGCGGTTAAAAATTTTAGAACACATAGTTGATTTATACATTGAAACAGGAGAACCTGTAGGTAGTGTAGCTGTTTGTTCAAAGCTTAATAAAACTGTTTCACCTGCCACAATACGAAATGATATGGTTAAATTGGAAAATTTGGGATTATTAGAACAGCCACATACTTCGGCGGGAAGAGTCCCTACATATCTCGGTTTTAGGGCATATATAAATCATATTATAACACCAAAAAGTTTAAGTTGTGAAGAAAAAGCAGAAATAGATAAATTACTGCAAGCAGATACAAGTTCAATTTCTGCAGTTATAGATAATGCTGTAAGTGCGTTATCAGAAATTACTGGTTTAGCTGCTGTATCAGCTAACTATTTGCCAAAATTTTCAGTTATTTCTAAAGTTGAAGTAATCCCAACTGGAAAAAGAATTTATGCTGTTTTATTAATAACTTCTTCGGGAGAAATAAAAAATAAAATTTGCCGAATGCAGTTTAACATAACTAATGAACAGTTAGAATTTTTTGAAAGAATAATTAATGAGAATCTTAAAGGTCTTTCATTGGATTCATTTGACGAAAACATTTTTGATAATTTGTCAACTGCCATGGGAAATTACATTTTAAGCCTATCTCCTCTTCTAAATACTTTGCATGAACTATATGATGAAATTTCACAAACACAAGTAGACTTGAAAGGTGAAAATAATTTACTAAAATATGATGGATTAAAAGCCAATGAATTAATGGAATTCATGTCTGCTAAAAATCAAATAGAAGATATATTATCAAGTGCTTTTTCTGGAATAAATATTGTTTTTGGAAAAGAAGATGATACATTTGCAGTTGGTAATTCTAGCTTAATCCTCTCTAAGTATGGAACAAATAGTCAATTCGGTTCATTTGGAGTAATAGGTCCTATAAGATTAGATTATCAAAAAATTATCCCCTATGTTTCCTATTTTTCGAAAAGTGTTACATCTATAATAGATAATATGTTAAATGAATTTGAATCAGAAACTGAAGAAGGAGAATAGCCACATGGAAGAAAATACTAGAGATACTATTGATGAATTAAATAATATCGAAACAGATGATCAAGAAGAATTAAAAGATGATGTAGAACAGAATGAATTTTTAGAAGATACTGAACAAGGTTCCGAAGAAACATCGTCAGAAATAAGTAAATTAGAAGCTAAACTTAAAGATCTTCAAAATCAAGATTTAAGACTAAAAGCTGAGTTCGATAATTTTCGTAAACGTACAATAAAGGAAAAAGAAAGTATATATATATCCGCACAAGCAGATTGCATAACACCTTTATTGTCTGTTCTAGATAATTTAGAGCGTGCTCTTGAATCTGTAAGCAATGATGATAACTTAAGCAAGGGCATAAAATTAGTTGTTGATCAATTTTGCGATACTTTGAAAAAGATAGGTGTCGTTGAAATTGAAAGCGAAGGCAAAACATTCGATCCAAATTGTCATAACGCAATTAATGTAATTGAAGATGAAAGTTTCGATCACAATACTGTTTGCCAAGTTTTGCAAAAAGGATATAAATTAAAGGACACTGTTATACGCCATGCTATGGTAGTTGTAGCTAATCCTTAGAATATAATTTGAATTTATATTCAACAATAAAAATATAAAACAATTTATTATGGAGGTAATTTAATATGAGTAAAATAATAGGAATAGATCTTGGAACAACAAATTCCTGCGTTTCTGTAATGGAAGGTGGAGAAGCTGTTGTAATTCCAAACGCAGAAGGTTCTAGAACAACTGCATCGGTTGTTGCATTTTCAAAAACAGGTGAAAGAATGGTTGGTCAGGTTGCTAAAAGACAAGCAATAACTAATCCTGAAAAAACAATAATTTCCATTAAACGTCATATGGGAACAGATTATAAAGTTAATATTGAAGATAAAAACTACACTCCTCAAGAAATTTCAGCTATGATTTTACAAAAACTAAAAGCTGATGCAGAAGCTTATTTGGGTGAACCAGTAACTGAAGCTGTAATAACAGTTCCTGCTTACTTTTCAGATTCACAGCGTCAAGCAACTAAAGATGCTGGAAAAATTGCTGGCTTAGACGTTAAGAGAATAATAAATGAGCCTACTGCAGCTGCTCTTGCATATGGTGTAGACAAAGAAGACGACCAAAAAGTAATGGTATATGACTTAGGTGGAGGAACTTTCGACGTTTCAATAATTGAAATGGGAGACGGAGTTCAAGAAGTTTTAGCAACAGCAGGTAACAACAAACTAGGTGGAGACGACTTCGACCAGAGAATTATAGATTGGATAGTTTCTGAATTTAAAAAAGCTGAAGGAATTGATCTATCTTCAGATAAAATGGCTATGCAACGTCTTAAAGAAGCAGCTGAAAAAGCTAAAATTGAACTATCTTCAACTATGAGCACAAATATAAACCAGCCATTTATCACTGCAGATGCAACTGGTCCTAAGCACTTAGATTTAACACTAAGTAGAGCAAAATTTAATGAATTAACTGCAGATTTAGTTGAAAAAACAATGGAACCAGTTCAACAAGCTCTATCAGATGCAGGTCTTTCAGCTTCGGAATTAGATAAAATTTTGATGGTTGGTGGTTCTACAAGAATTCCAGCAGTATATGAAGCTGTTGAAAAGAAACTAAACAAAGAGCCTTTTAAAGGCATAAATCCTGATGAATGTGTTTCAATTGGTGCAGCAATACAAGGTGGCGTCCTTGGCGGCGACGTTAAAGGCCTACTATTATTAGATGTTACACCATTAACATTAGGTCTAGAAACCCAAGGCGGAGTTATGGCAAAAATGATTGAACGTAACACTACAATCCCAACTAAAAAAACTCAAATATTTACAACTGCTGCAGATGGTCAAACTTCTGTTGACATCGCAATATATCAAGGAGAACGTGAATTTTGCCACGATAACAAACAACTAGGAATGTTCCGTTTAGATGGAATTGCTCCAGCTCCTCGTGGAATTCCTCAAATCGAAGTTACTTTTGATATAGATGCTAACGGCATTGTGCATGTTTCTGCAAAAGATTTAGGAACTGGAAAAGCACAAAATATCACAATAACATCATCAACAAACATGAGTGATGAAGAAATTGATAAAGCAGTTAAAGAAGCTGAAAGATTTGCATCAGAAGACAAAAAGAAAAAAGAAGAGGTTGAAGTTAAAAACAATGCAGATCAATTAGTTTACCAAAGTGAAAAAATCTTATCTGAGTCAGGAGATAAATTATCTGAAGATGAAAAATCATCAATTCAAACAAAGGTAAATGCGTTAAAAGAGGCTCTAAAGGCAACAAATATAGATGATATAAAATCAAAGCAAGAAGACCTACAAAAAGCTGTTTATTCTGTTTCTGAAAAAATATATAAACAAGCACAAAATCAAACACAAGCATCGGATCAAAATCAACAAACATCTTCGAATTCGAATGAAACATCTAATTCAAATGATGATAATGTTGTTGATGTAGACTATACTGATGTTGATGACAATAGCAAAAACAACTAATAAATATACTGCATTCGGAAACAAGGGAGATATAATAAATAACCTTGTTTCCCTTTGCAATTTTGGAGGAAATAACCTTGGCAAATAAACGAGATTATTATGAAGTGCTTGGTGTATCAAAAGGTGCTTCAGATAGCGAAATAAAAAAAGCATATCGTAAATTAGCAAAGAAATATCATCCAGATTTATGTCCTAATGATAAAGAAGCGGAACAAAAATTTAAAGAAGTTAGTGAAGCTTATGAGGTTCTTAGTGATTCAACCAAACGTGCCCAATATGACCAATTTGGTCATGCAGGCGTTGATCCTAATTTTGGAGCCGGATCTGGAGCTGGTGGATATGGTGCCGGCGGATTTGATGTTGACTTAGGAGACATATTTGACAGTATGTTTGGAGGCGGAGGCTTTGGTGGATTTGGTGGTTCACACCGATCTAATGCTAATGCCCCCAAACGTGGTCAAGATACATTTTCAAGTATAACTATTTCATTTTTGGAAGCCTGCAAAGGAACAAGCAAAGAAATAAGCATAACCAAAATGGATAAATGTGATAAATGTATGGGAAGTGGAGCAGCTCCCGGATCCAAACCAACTACATGCCCTGATTGTGGAGGTATGGGTCAGATTAAAGTTCAGCAAAGAACTCCTTTTGGAATAATGACATCCTCTAGAACATGTCCAAAATGTAATGGTAAAGGAACAATTATAACAAATCCTTGTTCTGGATGCCATGGAACTGGTAAAAAATCTAAAACTAAAAAAATAAAAATAAATATTCCTGGTGGAATTGATGATGGTCAAACTTTACTAGTTTCTGGTGAAGGAAATGCAGGATCTAACGGTGGTCCATATGGAAATCTAAACGTAGCAATAACTGTTAGACCGGATCCTTTATTTAAAAGACGTGGGTTTGACATACTATGCGATATACCAATTACATATTCACAAGCAGTTAATGGTGCTGATGTTATTGTTCCAACAATAGATGGTAAAGTAAAATATAGCGTACCAGAAGGAACTCAACCTGGAACAACATTTAGATTAAAAGGAAAAGGTGTTAATAAACTTCGTGCTCATGGCAGAGGAGATATGCTAATAACAACTACAATTGAAGTTCCACGTAATCTTAATGAAACACAAAAGAAATTAATAAAAGAATTCGATAGTTCACTTAATGAAAAAAATTATCATAAAAGAAAAAGCTTTTTTGATAAAATAAAAGATATGTTTAATTAAAAATATAACCCTCTGATAACAATATTTTGTGATTGGAGGGTTATTTTTCTTGATTATTATTTAATTTAAATGTATACTGTATTTTGAAAAGAAGGTGATATTTATGGTAATATTTTCAAAAGAAGAAATGTATGATGCGGATAAATATACAATAGATTCTCTAGGAGTTTCATCTGAAATATTGATGGAAAATGCTGGTCAAGCAATAACACATAAAATTTTAAAAATTGTAAAACCAACAGATACCATAACAATATTTTGTGGCCATGGCAATAATGGTGGAGATGGAATAGCTATTGCACGTAGATTAAAAAACTTAAACTTTAATGTAAATCTTGTAATTATACCTAATCCCTCTACATATAAAGGTCCTTCCTTATATCATCTTAATTTATATAAAAATCACGGATATAGCTTTTTTTCATACGATAAATCGACTAATCAACTTATTGATAAATCTACCGTTATAATAGACGCTATATTAGGCATAGGTTTTAAATGTAAATCAAATTCAATTTATTATCAGCTCATTTCAGATATAAATAAATCGAATGCAAAAATTATATCGATAGATATACCGAGTGGAGTGTCTGCCAATGGAGAAATGATTGAAAATCCAATAAAAGCCCATTACACTTTTACAGTCTCTTTTCCAAAAATAAGTGCTTTCTTATATCCATCTAAAATTAATTACGGCAAAATTTCGGTTGTTGACGCAGGAATTATATTTGATCATAAGTCAAAAACAACATTAAAACAAACTTGGAATGAAGAAAACTTTAAATCCACTCTTCCTATACGCCAACCAAATTCGCACAAGGGAACCTATGGTAAAGCATTAATAATTGGCGGAAGTAGATATATGCCTAGTGCACCAATATTATCTGCTAAAGCATGCATTTTGTCCGGAATAGGTTTAATAGTTCTTGGTATTCCAGAATTTGCAAAAAGTTATGCAATAAATCATTTACTAGAAGCAACATATACCTCATGCCTAGAAAAAGATGGATATATATATGATTTTCAAATACCAGATAAAACTAGCATTATAGCATGCGGTCCCGGATTATCCAGAAAAACTATTACTAGAAATGTTGTGAAAAAAGTCATTTTAAGTAATGTACCAATAATTTTAGATGCAGACG
The DNA here is from genome assembly GCA_902798695.1 of Oscillospiraceae bacterium. Classification (GTDB taxonomy): domain Bacteria; phylum Bacillota; class Clostridia; order Oscillospirales; family Ruminococcaceae; genus RUG12519. The sequence goes on along the minus strand of CADBXK010000003.1, from coordinate 31,559 downwards.
CTCTTTACTTCTTAAATGATGAGTTGATAAATTTAATAAAACTAAGAAATCAACCTACAGTTTTAACACCACATACTGGTGAAATGGCTAGATTGTGTAAATGTTCAGTAACTGAAATAGAAACAAATAGATTTCAAATATCAAAACAAAAAGCCATAGAATGGAATTGCTTTTTAGTTCTAAAAGGCCCCTACACTATATTGTCTACTCCTGAAGGAAATCAATATGTTAATACCAGCGGTAATGAAGGATTGGCAAAAGGTGGAACAGGTGATGCTTTAACAGGAATTATAACAGCATTTATTCCATGTCATGAAAATATGCAACACGCAATATCTAACGCCATATTTGTTCATGGCCTATCTGCTGATTTATTAACACAATCAACAAAAACATCTAGAAGCATGACTTCCACTAACATAATAAATAATTTAAATAATGTTTTTAAAGAAATGGTGAATAAAAATTATGAATTGGATTGAAATTATTATTGAAATATCATCAAAATATACAGACACTGTGTCTGAACTTGCTCAATTAGTTAACCCAGATAGCGTATATATCGAAGATTATTCTCAATTAGAAAAAGATGTTATGGAAATTGCTCACACAGATTTAATTGATAATCAACTTAAAAATAAAGCTAAAAATATTGCAAAAATACATATATATCTACAAAATTCTAAAAACATTGATAGTTCTATTGATTTTTTAAATAAAAAATTAAATGAAAATCATATCTCTAACACAATAACAAAAAAATCTATTTCTAATACCAATGAATGGGAAACAAAGTGGCAAGAATTCTATCATCCACTCAAAATAGGTAAAAATGTAATTATATGTCCTAAATGGGAAAAATTTGATAATAAAAGTGACGAAATAAAAGTAATTTTAAATCCTGGAATATCTTTTGGCACAGGAAAACATGAAACCACACAAATGTGTATTGAGTTTTTAGAAACACTCATAACTCCCAATTGCACTGTTTTGGACGTTGGATGTGGTAGTGGAATATTATCTATAACATCCATATTACTAGGGGCCAAATCATCCTTAGGAGTAGATATAGACCCTTTAGCTGTAAAAATTGCAAAAGAAAATGCTCAGTTAAATAATATAGACGAAAGTTCATTTAAATTTTTGTGCGGAAATCTAACTGAGAAAATTCACGGAAAATTCGATGTTATATGTGCAAATATCGTTTCGGATATTATTATCGAACTATCTGCCAACATAACCAAATTTATGCATAGCGAAACTAAATTTATATGTTCAGGTATCATAGCAGAAAGAGAAGTAGAGGTTATTAATAAACTCAAACAAAATAACCTAATTCCCCAAAAAATTAAAAGGAATAAGGATTGGGTATCAATATATTTCAAATTAAAAAAATAAAAATAACATGCTGAGTATTTTCAGCATGTTATTTTTTGTATATATTTATAAACTATTTTTTAATAAATTTACAGCCGCCTGATATTGATCATCATTTCTTAAATCCAACTGTCCTTTTAAATAAAGGTCTTCTTTATTTTCATCTAAAGTAACCTCTACATCCGGTTTTAATCCTACTTGATCAAAATTTTTACTCTTGGCAGGATTAAAATATGCAGTTGTTATCTTAACAGCATTTCCACTTGAGAATCGCTTTGTTGTTTGCAAAACACCTTTACCATATGTTGTTTGTCCCACCTGACTGGCTTTATTGTAGTCTTTCAAATCACAAACAAATAATTCTGCAGCGCTTGCAGTATTCTTATTCGTGATAGTGACCATAGGAATATTAATTTCATTTTCATCGGACATTCCAAGAACAGTCTCATGTCCATCCAATGTTCTTTGTGTAGCTATAACTCCCGAGGGTAACAACATATTAAGTATTTTACATACAGAATCCACAGTTCCCCCACTATTATTTCTTAAATCAAATATTAAGGCCTGAGCTCCATCATTTTGCAAATTCTTAAGTGCTTCCTCAAACTGTTTAACTGTAGAATTGTTAAAACTCATTATTCTAATGTACCCATTACAACCGTCCATATAGTACTCAACACTGGGCAACTCAATAATATCTCTAGTTACCGTTTTATTATATGTTTCTCCACCTCGTTTAAATACTATATCAAAAGTATCGCAACTCTCTCCTTGCAAAATATTAACTACATCAACAACACTATGTCCTAAAACTTCAACATCATTAATCTTGGTAATAACATCACCAACTTGAATTCCAGAACGTTCCGCAGGAGAATTTGCAAAAACAGCAATAACTTTAATATATCCAGAACTATCACTTTCAATTCTAATTCCTACTCCATGGAGGAGACCTTTGTTTCCATTTTCAAATTTTTCCCACTCTTGCGCAGTATAATATTTTGCATATTTATCATTTAAGCCACTAACATACCCGCTCAAAACATAGTCCATCAACGATTCTTCGTCTAATTCAGTTAAGTGGTTATTTTTAACAAATTTATTAACTTCATTAAACTGAAAAGTCAATCTATCAAATCTACCTAACTGTAAATATGCAAAATACATTCCACCAGTCCAAGAAACGCAAAAACAAAGTATAAAAACGAACCACTTGAACGTTGTATTTTTCATTAATTAACTTCCTTAACTCTAATCAAAAACACCTAAATTCTATCCAAAAGGAGTTGGAATTGGTCTTCCATTACATCTCACTTCGAAATGGCAATGCTCTCCATGAGACTCACCAGTGTTTCCAACAAGTCCTATACATTGTCCTCTACTTACAACCTGACCAACATGAACATATCTTGTCAACATATGACCATATAACGTGGAATATCCATCTCCATGATATATAACAACAACATTGCCATATCCACCCAATCCATCTCCACGAACTCCAAATCTAGATGCAATTACCACTCCACCTCTAGAAGCGAATATAGGATTATTTCGACCATTCGTAGCAATGTCAACACCATAATGTGGAATAGACGGATTATATCCTCTATGAATACGATTAGGTGGTGCAACTGGGAACAAATATCCCCCAGCATCTACAGGACCTTTAAAATTATTTTTATTTTGTAATGATCTAATAGTATCAGTAGCATCTTCTAATTCACACTGAGCACGAGACTGTGCTTTCTGAACTCGTTTCTTTGCTTGCTCAATGCTCTCTGATTGCATGGTACTTTTTTTCAACTGACTTGAAAGCTCATCGCTAACCGACTTTTTACTTTCCTTAGCCTTATTAATTTCATAAACTTTTTTCTGTACCTCATCTAAGGCCGAGACAATTACATCTTTAGTTCTGTTTATTTGTGCCACTACATCCTCAATTTTTGATTTTTCTGCATTTATTTCGTTTATTTGCATATCCAATTTTTCCGTAAGCTTCTTATCAAATTCAGCTATTTTTTTCAAATAAACTACGTTAGATACAAACTCTCCAAAATCTTGAGAAGACATCAACACTTCTAAAGGACCAGATTGTTCATATAAATAGTTTTCCTTCATCCTCTCACGAAGCTGCTCCTCAGTAACATTTTTCTCTGATTCTATAGCTGCAATATCCTTTTTCATTTTTTCAATCTGAGCCTCATGCTCAGCAATTTGATCATTAAGTTTATCAATAGCAGCTTGCTTTTCACCTATCTGACCATTTAATTCATTAATCTGACTATCAAAAGCTTGCATCTGTTGCGAAAGAGCATCTATTTGCTTAGAAAGCGTAGCTTGATATGCGCTCTGTTCTACCCCATTCTTTTCAAGCTGGGAAAGCTCTTTTCTATAACTTTCAATTTCATTTCTAAGTTCCTCAACTGTCTTATGAGCCGATACCTGGCAAGTAAACAATTGCCCAACAATTACCAGACATAAAAACAAACTAAAAACCTTTAATTTTTTTAACTTTTTCAAAATAAAACCTCCTCTCAAATTACACTCAAAATATAAATATCAATCCTTCTCAAATGGAGTCGGAATGGGGTCCCCATGATGCCTCACTTCAAAATGAAGGTGAATGCAACTACTATCACCAGTGTTTCCAACAAGCCCTATACATTGTCCTCTACTTACCTCATCACCAACGTTAACATATCTTGTCAACATATGACCATATAACGTGGAATATCTATCTCCATGACTTATAACTACAACGTTGCCATATCCTCCATATCCCGAGTCCTTAAGTCCAAATCTAGATACAATAACCGTTCCTCCTCTAGAAGCAACAACAGGGAGATGTTGGCCATAAGTAAGAATATCAATACCATAATGTGGTATAGATGGATTAAATCTTCTATCAGGACTAATTTTACTAGATCCATCAACCGGATATATGTATCCCCCCGTATCTACAGGGCCTTTAAAATTACCTCTATTTTTATTTTGCAATGATCTAATAGCATTCGTAGGATTCTCTAATTCACACTTTGCACGAGACTGTGCTTTCTGAACTCGTTTCTTGGCCTGTTCAATATTCGCGGACTGAATAGTGCTCTTTTTCAGCTGACTGGAAAGTTCATCACTAACTGATTTTTTACTTTCCTTGGCCTTATTAATTTCAGACACTTTTCCCTGCACTTCATCTAATGCAGAAACAACAACATCCTTGCTCCTATTTATCTTTGTGACAACGTCCTCAACTTTTGATTTTTCTGTGTTTATTTCATCTATTTGCATATCCAACTTTTCCATAAGCTTATTATCAAATTCAGCTACTTTTTGCAAATAGATAATATTTGATATAAATTCTCCAAAATCCTGAGAAGACAACAAAACTTCTAAAGGACCAGATTGTTCATATAAATAGTTTTCTTTCATTCTCTCACGAAGCTGATCTTCAGTAAAATTTTTATCCGATTCTAAACCATCAATATCTGTTTTCATTTTACAAATTTGTAATTCATTATCAAAAATTTGTTCATTAAGTTTATCGATAACAGTTTGCTTTTCATCTATCTGAATATTTAACTCATCAATCTGATTATCAAATTCTTGCATTTGCTGCGACAAAGCATCTATCTGTTTAGAAAGTGTGCTTTGATATTTACTTTGTTCTATACCATTCTTTTCAAGTTGTGAAAGCTCTTTTCTATAATTTGCAATTTCATTTCTAAGTTCACTAGCTGTCTTTGCAGATACCTGAAAGGTGAATAATTGGCTAATCATAATCGTACATAAACATAAACTAAAAGCCCTTACTTTTTTTAATTTTTTCAAAGCAAAACCTCCTATCAAAAACTAAAAAACTATAAAGTGCGTAATTAAACACTCAAATATTTCCTTAAACTTATTAAACTACCAATAACCCCTGCTAAAATTCCACTAACTAAAAATCCTAATGCCATAATCCAGCCTATACTACTAAACTGCATCAAACTAGAAAACATCGATTTTAAAAAAGCAGAACTACTTTCAGTCAATATAACCATTACGGTTTGATATCCAGCACAAATTAATATAAATGCAATAACTGCTGAAATAAAACCTATTGTCATTCCTTCAACTAAGAAAGGAAATCTAACAAAGTTGTCCGTAGCCCCAACCTGCTTCATAATAGCAATCTCTCGTCTTCTTGCAAAAACCGTTGCTCTAATAGTGTTCGAAATAATAACTATCGAAACCAATATAAGAGCAAGAACTATAGCAGTTCCAAACCAACCAACAGTCTTACCCAATTCTTTAATAACATTGGTAACATTTGTTGGAACAACAACATTTTCCACAACCGAAGAACTCTTTGCAATTTCCACAAGATTATCTAAATCCGACATATCACTAATATGTACATTTATAGATGCCGGCAAAACATTTTCCTCAGATAAAGTCTTTATTGCTGAGTCGCTATTCATTCTTTTTGAATAGTTCAATAATGCTTGCTCTTTTGAAATATAATTTGCCTCTTTTACACTATTGTTTTCTTTGAGAGATGCCGTTAATCTATCAACATCAGCCTGATCAACTTCATCTTTTAAAAAAACCACCATCGTACTCTGTTCACCAATATAAGTAACCATGTTGTTCATATTACCAGTTAATAAAACTGAACAACCAACAACAATTAAACAAGCCGTTAACACTCCAACAGATGCCAACGCCATAAGTTTATTTTTGACAACATTTTTTAATCCTTCAAAAAACAAATACTTCAAACTATTTATGTTCATGTTCTCCCCCAATAACTTCATCAAATGCAATCTGACCATTCTCAATACTAACAACTCTGCCACCAAAGTAACGAACAATTTCATGTTCATGAGTAACAACAACTATAGTAGTTCCACAATATTTATTAATATCAACTAACAATTCAACAATTTGCAAAGATAGCTCTGGATCAATATTTCCAGTAGGTTCATCTGCAATCAAAATTGGGGGGTCGCCAGCTAAAGCACGAGCTATTGCCACACGCTGCTGCTCACCACCAGATAACTCACTAGGATATTTATTAGCAGAATCTGAGAGATTAACCAAATCTAAAACATAAGGTACTCTAGTACTTATATATTTATTAGAGAAGTTAGTAACTCTCAAAACAAACGCCACATTATCAAAAACTGTCATACCGGGAATTAATCTAAAATCTTGAAAAACCATACCAACAGTACGTCTAAAGTATGGAATTTCTTTTTTATTTAAATTACCTAAATTGTAATTATTTATTATAACTTCTCCAGTTGTCGCCACATTTTCACGAGTAAGCAATTTTAACATAGAACTTTTACCCGCTCCAGATTGTCCAACAACAAAAACAAACTCTCCATTTTCAATATTCAAATTTACATTATAAAGTGCGCGAGTTCCATTGTCATAATCAAAACAAACATCTTTCATGCTTATCATTCTATAATATTCTCCTTACACAAATCAATAACACGTTTTATATTTTAGTTTTCATTTAACTTTGAAAGCAAATATTTACGAACCATAAGCGCTATTTTAAATAGAATAGCATCATCAAACTCTCTTAAATCTAGTCCAGTTAATTTTTTAATTTTCTCTAGTCTATATACAAGAGTATTTCTGTGAACAAACAACTTCCTAGATGTTTCCGAAACATTTAAATTATTTTCAAAAAACTTATTTATTGTAAATAAAGTTTCTCTATCCAATGAACCAATAGGCTCCTCCTTAAATACTTCGTTCAAAAAAGTTTCACACAGTGTCACCGGAAGTTGATATATTAAGCGAACTATACCCAAATTATCGTAACTAGTTATAGAACGATCTGTCTCAAAAACTTCTCCAATGTCTAAAGAAACCTTTGCCTCTTTAAACGACCGAGCAAGATCTTTTATATTAGTTACAGGAATACCAATACCAACAGTCGTTTTAATTGAAAGTTCACCAAACAAACTGTCAATAATAGATCTAGCTAATTTTCTTAAATCATTTGATTTTATATCATCACAAATTTCTTTTATCAAAACAATATCGGTCTCACTAATATTAAACACAAAATCTTTTCTTTTATCAGGAAACAGTTTTTGAACCACATCAAAAGATGAAATTTCTTTATCACCAATCGTTCTAATTAAAAAAGCAACTCTTTTTACATTTGTTTTAAAATTAAGTTCTTTAGCTTTAATATATATCTCACCTGGCAGAATATTATCTAATATTATATTTTTCACAAAATTATTTCTATCATATTTTTCGTCATAGTATTGCTTTATATTAGACAAAGTAATCGCCAATATTTTAGCATAACGTATAGCAGTCTCATCAACTCCCTCAACAAAAACCGCATATTCCAAATGAGTATGTATACCAAACATTTTATATACGTATCCATCAACTATAAAAACATCTCGAGAACCAACCAAATTAACAGATGCAATTTCTCTAAAAGATCCTATCTTATTTAATTCACTACAAGCTATAATAATATCTTTACTATCTACCACACCAATAACTCTATTTATAGCGTCTTTCATTTGATTTATCACAGTTTGAAACAGTCTATTCGACATCAAAAAATCTCCTCTTCCAAAGCCTTAAATATAAAACATTTAAATTAATAGTTGCCGATTAATATATGCATAAATAGACATATTAAAAATCAAAACAACTAGTGTTATGATAACATTTTTGTAGATAATTGTCAACAATTAATAAAATTCATATATTATTAACATAAAAATTATAAACATTTGTTTAATCAGATTGTAAAAAAAATATATTAACATGTGTATTATTTAAATTTACAAATCATACTATAAATATCAAGGAGTTGATATTTAGTGCTTATGCTACATTTAAAAATCAATAAAACAATAATGTATTTAACACTTTTTGTAATTTTAATTGTCACAATATTAATGTTTACAGTAATAAGCAAACAAAACAGAAATTTAACTCCAGAGCAATATTTAAAAAGCCTAAAATATGACATTGAATACATAGATGAAATAGAAATAATAATTCCTAAAACTTTTAATCAAATTCTAAAAGAATACAATGATTTACAAAAAGAACAAGGATTTGATTTATCAAAATACTGTGGAAAAAAATGCACAAAAAAAAGATTTGTTATTAGTTCTCCTAAAAACAAATCACAAAAATATATTGCCGATATGATAGTTCATGAGGAAAAGTTAATTGGCGGCCACATACACACAAAAATATATAATCAGCCTCCTATGAAAATAAACAGCATATCGTAAAATCTCAAAATAAAGTTATTGTTCGCTCATTAATCTAAAAAATCTTTCAATTTTTTAGATCTGCTAGGATGACGTAACTTTCTCAAAGCTTTCGCCTCTATTTGACGTATTCTTTCTCTGGTAACATCAAATTCCTTTCCAACTTCTTCCAAGGTTCTAGAACGACCATCTTTCAATCCAAATCTAAGTCGTAAAACCTTTTCTTCTCTATCAGTCAATGTTCCTAAAACATCACCTAACTGTTCCTTTAAAAGCGTATGGGATGCCGCATCAGCAGGAGCAGGTGCATCATCATCAGGAATAAAGTCAGACAAATGACTATCTTCCTCCTCACCAACTGGAGTTTCTAAAGACACCGGTTCTTGTGAAACTCTAATAATTTCTTTTACTTTTTGCACAGATATATCTAAAACTGCAGCTATTTCTTCCGCTTTAGCCTCATGCCCATTTTTATGTAATAATTGACTAGACACTTTTTTGACCTTATTAATAATTTCAACCATATGAACAGGTATACGAATTGTTCTAGCCTGATCAGCAATAGCCCGAGTTATTGCCTGACGTATCCACCATGTAGCATATGTTGAAAATTTAAATCCCTTAGTATAGTCAAATTTTTCAACAGCCTTTATAAGTCCAAGATTTCCCTCTTGAATCAAATCTAAAAACTGCATACCACGTCCCAAATATCTTTTTGCAATAGAAACAACTAACCTAAGGTTAGCCTCTGAAAGACGTTTTTTAGCATAAGCATCCCCATCTGACATTCTCTTAGCAAGTTCCACTTCTTCTTCTGCAGATAACAATGAAACCTTTCCTATTTCTTTCAAATATATCTTAACAGGATCATCAATATTTACTGATTCCATAGACATAGCAGGACTAACACTATCATTTATTCCAATATCCAAACTCAAATCAATATCTAAATCTTCATCTTCCAGATCATCCACTAATTCAATATTGTATTGTTCAAACTTTTCATAAAGCTTAGTAATTTGATCGCTATCAAAATTTAATTCTTCAAGTGCCACTGCAACTTCCTGTATGCTTAGTTTTCCATTTTTTTTGCCACGCTCAAGTAAGTCATTTGACACTATCTTCGGATCTATTTCTAATGGTCCATTCTCATCTAAGTTCAAATTATCTATTTGTTTTTTTATGTCTTTTAAATTTAAATTTTCATCCATTTTTGTCCTCCTAAAAAACAGCCTATAATCAACGCTTTTTTTGTGCATTTTGTTTTCTTCTTTGTTCAATTTGTTCCAACGTCATACTAGATATATCTTCATATTTTTCATCATATTTTTCTTTTACAACGCATATATAATCATCAAGTTCTCTATTTGTATTTGCATAATTCCTGCCTTCATTAACTATTTTAGAAAAGATTCCCATCTCGTCAACATCCAACACACTATGAAATGCCACAAAATCTAAACTACTTCCATAATTAATTTTATCAACTATAGTTTTATAAATTTTTTTGTGTAAATCTGAATCAAACCAATTTTCATCAAATTTTTCAGACAAATAATTAATATAATCGGGATTATTATACAAAAATCTAATAATTCCTTGTTCTGCTCTATCATACTTCGAATGCATATTTTTGGCAGCATATTCCAATTTCACATTTTTAATCAGTTCTCTGTCAATCTTCTTGTTATATTTTTTTCGCTTTTTTTTCAACAAATAGTCAACATGATTCGTAACAATTTCTCTTGTAAGTTTCATTTTTTTGCAAAGTTCACCAATATAAACTTCCCTTTCTAACGAATCAACAATATTAGATATAATCAAACAATATTCATTTATATAATCTTTTCTTTGTTCCACATCCTCCAAATTATATTTTTCTTCAATTGTATCAATCTTGATCTTTATCGCACTCTTAGATTGATCAATCAATACTTTCATTCTAGAAGCCCCATATTTTTTTATGTATTCATCTGGATCTTTTGCTCCTTTTAATCTCAATGCCTTTGGTCTAACTCCAATATCCAAAAACATTTTGTAAGCCCTGTCCATCGCAATGCTGCCCGCCTTATCAGAATCAAACACAATTACAACATCACTAGAATTTCTAGAAATAAGTCTAACTTGAGATTCTGTCAAAGAAGTCCCCAAAGCAGCAATAGCATTATTAAATCCATTTTGATGCATAGATATAACATCCATATATCCTTCACATAATATCAAAGTTTTAGAGCCACTATTCTTAGCAAAATTTAGTGCATATAGTCCCAAACTTTTCTTAAATACTGGCGTATCAGAACTATTTAAATATTTAGGTTTGCTATCATCTAAAACTCTTCCGCCAAATCCTATAACATTGCCTTTTATATCTATAATTGGAAAAATAACTCTATTTCTAAATTTGTCATAATATGACCCTTTTTTGGATTTAAGCACTAAGTCTGCTTCACACATTTCCTCAAAAGAAAATCCATTAGACTTTAAATGATTTTTTAAAGAATCCCAAGAATCATCAGCATATCCTAACCCAAATCTAATAATAATATCCTTAGACAATCCTCGTTTAGCAAAATATTCACGTCCAAAGCGTCCAACATCCGATCTTAAATTGTTAAAGAAAAACTTAGCCGCTATCTTATTCATTTTTAAAATACGAGACCTTTGCTTGCTGATTTTATCGTCTAATTCACTAGTCGGAACAGCAAGTCCTGCTCTATCTGCCAAAAACTTAACAGCATCAACATAACTTAAATTTTCAATTTTCTCTATAAAGGTTATAATGTCTCCTCCTACACCACAACCAAAACAATAAAAACTTTGTGTATCTTCATAAATAACCATAGATGGAGTCTTTTCAGAATGGAATGGACAAGAACACTTTTTGTTTTTACCTGAGGACTTTAAATCCACATACGACGAAATAACAGAAACAATATCACATAAACCCTTGAGTTGTAATATAAAATCTTCACTTATTTTAACCATATCGTTTTCATCCTCAGCTATACTCCTAAAAATTTTGGAACAAAAAAATGAACATATTGCTCTGTGATATATATATCACTCATGCCAGAAATATAATCACATATTGCCCTATCAACATCAAATTGTTTAGCAATTTTCTGATAGAATTCAGGCAATTTAGAACTATGTAATTTATAATATTTATACATCATTTTCACTATATTTCTTACCTTATCTTTTTCAAATTGAACTTGATCTGAATAATATACATTATCAAACATATAATTGCGTAATTCATTTTGTGCCTTTCCAACTTCCGGAGACATTTTAATATCATCATCACTATTTTCGATAATTGATCTTACAACCGTTGCTATACGTTCACTCTTTCCATCGCCCAAAACTCGTCTGCAATTTTCAGGTAAATCATCAACAGAAATCACCCCTGCTCTTACAGCATCATCTATATCATGATTCACATAAGCAACCTTATCACAAATACTAACTAACCTACCCTCTAAAGTCTCAGCAACCTCACCACCAAATGAATGATGCTGTATTCCATCTATAACTTCATAGGTTAAATTTAGTCCCTCTCCATGATTTTCGAGAAAATTAACCACTCTAACACTATTTTCAGAATGCGAAAAACCGTGAGGACAAATAGAATTTAATACTTCTTCCCCCACATGGCCAAAAGGAGAATGTCCTATGTCATGCCCTAAAGCTATTGCTTCAACCAAATCCTCATTTAATTTCAACCCCCGAGCAACGGTTCTAGCAATTTGCGATACTTCCAAAGAATGAACCAATCTCGTTACATAATGATCTCCACAAGGAATAAAAAAAACTTGAGTTTTTTCTTTTAATCTGCTAAAAGCATTACTATGTAATATCCTATCTCTATCTCTTTGAAAATCAGTTCTCAAATCATCAATTAATTCTTTTTTTGCTCTTCCTTGACTATTCATTGCAAGACATGCATTAGACCTCAAAATTCTTTTTTCAACGTCATGTATTCTATCTCTAACTGACAAATGATCCATAAAATCAAATTCTCCTTAAAAACAACTCTTGATTTATAAATCAACCTATACCAAACAAAATCATATTTTTACTCTTTCCCACAAATGTCCAATACTTTCAATTTTCAAATTTGCAGCTGTTTTTTCCATCAACAATTTCTTAAATTCATCCTCATTTTCTGATTTAATCAGTAAAGTCATACTAACCTTATCAGAAAAATTTTTATCAACAATACTAACATCATAATTTTCAATAAAATGTTCTATTTTATTAAATTCACCATAATCAACTACAACATTTAAAGAAGCACACAATGTCCGTTTAGCAATAACTGCTTTTTTAATCAATTCTTTACAGGTATCTGAATATGCACTCACCAAACCACCTGTTCCAAGAAGCACACCACCAAAATATCGAGTAACTACTACACAGACATCATATATATTTTCTCTCTTCAAAATTTCAAGAATTGGTTTACCTGCTGTCCCATGTGGTTCCCCGTCATCTGAACAATACATAACACCATTACAATAAATAGAGTAAGCAGGAACATTGTGAGTTGCATCTTTATACTCAGATCGTATCTTAGCTATAAACATTTCAGCCTCTTCTTTACTTTTAACATAACTCATATGTCCCAAAAACTTAGACTGTTTCACAACCAATTCTGCATTAACAGAATCCATTATAGTTAAATAGGAGGTTTGCATATACTTCCTCACCCATTTTTAAATTTAATTCACACTCAATAGAAAACAAGGCGGTGCACCGACACCGCCTTTATTAAAACTGGCCAAAATTCTCTATTTGTTAAGATTAAAGCGTTTATTAAATCTATCAACACGCCCACCAGTATCTACTAATTTCTGTTTTCCAGTAAAGAAAGGATGACACTTAGAGCAAATTTCAACTTTTATATCTTTTCTTGTAGAACGAGTTTCAATCACATTCCCACAAGCACAAGTAATAGTTGTTGGCTCATAGTTTGGATGTATATCTTTCTTCATTACAAGTCACCTCCAAGCTTTGAATGCGCAAATTCTTAAAATCAACACTATTGCTATTATAACATATATTATTTCAAAATGCAATAATATATATACAAAACATAAAAATTATTTTTTAATATACTTAACAAAATCCGATTTCATTTTTTTCTGACACTCTTCAGCATCCTCAAAAGTTGCACCAGTAGAAGTATAATAAACTTTTATTTTAGGTTCCGTCCCCGAGGGTCTAACTATAACCGAAGCATTGTTTTCAAGCTTAAATTCAAGAACATTAGATTTAGGCAAACTAATTTTTTCTATCCTATTGCTACTAAGTTCAATATTTTCAGAAGACAAATAATCCAAATATCTTAAAACTTTCAAGTTGCCTATAGAGTTAGGTATATTTCTTCGAATATTTGACATTATTTTGCTCATAGTTTCCATGCCTTCCATTCCATCAAAGACATAACTATCAGTAACGTTTTTATAAACACCATAAGATCTATATATATCATGCAAAACTTGTAAAACAGATCTCCCTTGTTTTTTATAAAAAGCAGTCATTTCGCATATTAACATAGTAGCCATTATACCATCTTTATCTCTAACATAACTTCCTGCTAAATAACCATGACTTTCTTCAAATCCAAAAATAAATCTATCTTCTTCTCCGGCTCTTTCTAATATAGCAATTTGTTCTCCAATATATTTAAATCCAGTTAAAACATTTTTCAAATCAACACCATATTTTTCAGCAATTTTTTCTGTTATATTGCTAGACACTATTGTTTTTACAGCTACCGAGTTTTCTGGCAAAATGCCTAAAGCCAACCTTTGACTACATATATATTCAAACAACAATGCCCCAATTTCATTTCCGCTAATTAAAATATACTCTCCTCTTTCATCAGGAACGGCAATTCCAACTCTATCACAATCCGGATCAGTTGCAATTAATATATCCGGTTGATATTTTTTACAATATTCTAATCCTAAAGACAAAGCTTCCTTAACTTCAGGATTAGGAAATTTACAAGTAGAAAAATTACCATCTGGATTTTCTTGTTCTTTAACAACATATACAGAACCTATTCCCATCTGTGAAAACATTTCTCGAACTGGTTTATTTCCAGTACCATTTAAAGGTGTATATACTACTTTAAAATCAGATTCACAAAATATCTCTGGATGTATTAAACACGATTTAACACAATTCATATATTTTTCTATAATATCATCAGAAATATACTTTATCTTTCCTTCCAACAGTCCATCATCAAAATTCATACGCTTAATACCATCAAAAATATCCACCGTTAAAGAAATATTATGTATTTCACTAGCAGCATCTTCTCTAAGCTGACATCCATCACTGCCATAAACCTTATATCCGTTATATTCAGCAGGATTATGACTAGCAGTAATCATAATTCCTGCATCACATTTTAAATTTCTAACTGCATAAGACAAACACGGAACAGGCATAAGTTCCTTATATATATGCACAGTTATTCCATTAGCCGCTATAACACATGCAGCTTCTTTAGCAAATAATTCAGATTTTATTCTATTATCATAACTAATTGCAATTGAAGGACATTCCTTATTTTTTATTAAATATTCAGCAAAAGCCTGAGTCACTTTACGAACAACATATATATTCATTCTATTTGTGCCTACACCAATAACTCCTCTTATTCCTGCCGTACCAAATTCTAAATCTTTGTAAAATCTATCTTGGATATCTTTTTCTTTATCCTTAATAGCCTCTAATTCAGATATTAAATCAGCATCATCAACAGCTTTTTCTTTCCAAATGTTGTAAAGTTTACTATACATTTTTAAATTCTCCCATGCAATTAAAATTCAACAGCTTATTTATTTAAAGTCAACATAGAATGTATACCGTATGCCTTAAATTCATCTAAAATACTATTACTGTTACCAGAATTAATTATACTAGGAAAAATTAAAACACTTGAATCAACATTCCTTATTGTTTCGATTGATTTCTTTATAATTTCCTTATTTTCAGCATTAAAAGGCTTGTTCTCATCATCAATCAAAGGTGACTGTTTCTTAACGCCATACTCAAAAACTTTCCCTCCATATAAAGTATTGGCTAATTTTTCTTCACTTAAAATTTTCCAATTATATGATACTATATACGAAACTCCCGTAGCATCCAATTCTTTAAAAAATTGTTTTAAAATATCACTTTTACTCTTTCCATCAGCATTTGTCTGCACTTGATTATTAAACTCTGTATCAGGGAAGGAAACATTATCCAACAAAACATGTTTATATCCCATTCCAGCAATCTCACCAACAATATCACAAATATATTTTCTCGCAACACTTTGATACGGATTTAACCATTTCTCAGCTTTCCCAGTAACAGAATTTTTAAACAAATATGTTTTACTATTTTTAGAAACAGAACCATATGAATTATTTCTTTTAATGTGTGGAGCTAGCTGATCATAAAAAGTCGTTACTCTAGCTATAGGAATCAATCCAGCTGCTTCAATCTCTGAAGCAATTTTTTTAGCATCTGCAGCCGATTTCGAAATTGTTCCCCAATTCTTAGCTTCTGCTATTTTACTAGAATATAGCAAACTTCCATTTTCATTTTTTAAAGGAACAATTACAGCGTTTTTATTATCACTCTTAGCTTTTTGAATAAATTCTGTTAAATATTTACTATTGTTTAATTTATCTGCAGGAATTTCTGAAGCCACTAAGTTTTCCTTTTGCTGCGCCACATCACTAGCAGCATTATTCTTACTAGACGAATCTTCCTCTAAGCTCTCAGACGAAGTTTGAGGAATTTCAATTTCTACACATCTCTCACGATTCAAATAACTATTAACACCAGTTGCAATCAAATAAACCACTAAAGCAATTACCACAAACAAAGCTAAACATACCAAGACATGAAACAACCAGCCTCTATTTTTTCCATAGCCTCTGTATATTTTAGAATACCTTTTTACTTTATTTTTTCTAGGCACAATCAATTCCTCCATAAAATATAAAATAAACCATAAACAAATATACACTAATAATCCAATAATTTCAATTATTTAAGAATAAAAATTGACTAAAAATCAAAAACATCAAGTCATACGTAATGTAAAAATACCATAAAAATAATTAAACCACAAAAACAATTTAATGAAAAGATGTGATACATTGAACATAGAAATTATAGACAAATATATCATAAAAATTACATTATCCTTAAAGGACATGCAAAATTATGGCGTGAATTATGAGAAAATAAACTACAACGACAAAAAAACGAGACAACTTATAGTAAGTTTATTATATAAAGTGAAAAGAACCACCAACATAGATATATCCAAAAGTAAAATATTCATAGAAGCATTTCCAACAGAAGAAAATGGATGTATATTGTATTTAAATATAATAAACAAAGAAATCATGAATAACATTTTAAACGATAACAGCAAAAAACCATTAATAATAAAATTCAAATACATTCGAGATTTTAAAAACATGTGCAAAATCTTAATAAACAAGCATTACATCAACAAAATACTTAAAAACACATTATTACAAATAAATAACTACTTCATATTAATAATATATTCAGATAATGAACAATTGTCAAAAATATCACCCATATTCTTCGAATATGGAAGCATTATCGGATATGGCGAATTAAACAAGAAAATTATAGAAGAACACTGCGAGTTAATAATAAAAAATAATGCCATAGAAACTATATTAAAAAACAATTAAATAACATTAAACTCTTTCAAACCTTTAACAGCCGTATCAAAATCTTTCTGTCCAAATATAGCAGACCCCGCAACCAACCAATTTGCTCCTGCATCTACTGCTCTATTAGCACTCTTAGAATTTATTCCTCCATCAACTTGTATATTAATTTCAGAATTCAAACTCCTAATTTTTCTAACCTTTTCAAGCATATCTGGCATAAATGACTGTCCACCAAAACCAGGTTCAACAGTCATAACCAAAATCATATCAACAACATTAATGTAAGGCAAAACAGAATCTATGTCCGTACTAGGTTTAATAGCAATACCACACTTACAATTTAAATCATGAATCCGTCTTATACAATCATCTGCATCATCATCGCACTCAACGTGAAACGTTATACTATCTGCTCCTGCATCAACAAATGATTGCACATATCTAATAGGATTAGTAATCATGAGATGAACATCCATAAACATATCACAAGCATTAGATAAACTACTCAAAATCGGCACACCAAATGAGATATTTGGCACAAAATGTCCATCCATAACATCAACGTGCAAAATACTCACTCCTGCTTTTTCCAAGCGATTCACATCATCGATTAAACAAGCAAAATTGGCCGATAATATTGACGGACAAATACTAATATCCTTCATAAACACCTCAAACTCACGTTATAATTATTAATTTTATCTTAAACACCAAATTAAGTCAATTATATAATTTTTTATTTTTATATAAAATTTCTCAACACAAAAACGAATTAAAAGAATATGGTTAATGTTAATAATTTATCTGAAGATGATGTATATAGCTCGCTACCATTTTCTTTTGAAATATAATTTCTAACTTTACCTTCATCAAACAATACTTTTTTCAAACTATTATATACTTCTATAGACTTACACTTAATTGAAACACTGTGTTGCTTTTTTTTCAACTGCGAACTTACAAGTTTACCAAATTGGCTCAAATCTGCTTTTTCAAAATAAGCTCCTTCTCTGACAAAATAATTATTTTCACTATGAGTACATACAGGAACCTTTAAATCTTTGCTTGTTTTATGTGAAATGTTAAATTCATCAGTAGTACAGAGAAGATAATCATAATTAATTAACTTTTCTCCATTTTGTGATAAATTATTCTTTGAAAATCCACCACCCCATGTAGTATCAACACAATACCAATTTCCATCTATACAAACTTCATTCCAAGCATGATTTTCACCATCATTTCCAGAAGATATCTGGGTACTAACACCCGTATCTGCAAATCCAGTAACAAATATTGTATTAATTCCCAAACAATTTAAAAGATATTGAGTAGCCTTAGAATATCCCGTACACACCGACTTTCCACCTATAAAAACAGAACATATATTCTGATCCTCATATTGTTGAGGTTGATACTCTGTATTTTTAACTATATATTCATAAACATATTTAACTTTCCCATAACTATCCGCATTTGAAGGCATTTGAGCAAAACATTTAGAAACATATTCATCTATTTTTTTCTGTCTAGAATCTATCTCCTCTTTACTATACAAATAAGTTCCTGATAAATATGTGTCTGTTCCTTGCTGAAGCTTATATCCAGACACATAGAAAATTTCAGGATGATCGTTCAAAACATAAGAATATATTCTATCTATTGTATCTTTATCATTTACAGAAATTTTAGTTTTTTCTGCCCTTTTTTGTAATATAGACAATATTTCTTTGTAGTATGCTTTTTCTTTATCATTTAATTGATCATAAAAAAACGTGGTAGCTGGCAAAGCCTTCTTTTCAACACCTAGTTGTTCTTCAGACTGTGCAGTATCATTAGAATTCATCTTTAAAAAGTCCAAATTAAATTCACTACATCCACATAAACTACACATCAAAAAAGTCAAAACAAACATACAACAAAAAATTCTTCTTACAGTTTTCATCATAAAATAATTCACCTCAAAAATAAAATTTAAAATCACATTGAAAATCCCAAATAAAATTATAACATTTTCTTATTTGCCACATGAACAAACGGTTTTATACTATCTATAAAATCACCAAACTCGTCCAAATCTAATGCCTGATTTCCATCGGACAACGCCTCAGCAGGGCAATCATGAACTTCAACCATAACCCCATCTGCTCCTGCTGCTATGGCTGCCTTAGACAACGGTTCAACCAACCACTTCACACCCGCCGCATGACTGGGATCTACAACAATTGGTAAGTGGGAAATTTCTTTTATAATAGATACGGCTGAAATATCCAAAGTGTTTCTAGTAAAAGTCTCATAGGTTCTTATTCCTCTCTCACATAATATTACATTGGCATTTCCACCGGACAATATATATTCAGCACTCATTAGCCACTCATGAATCGTACTAGAAATGCCTCGTTTCAATAATATCGGCTTTTGACATTTTCCTAATTCTTTAAGCATCTCAAAATTTTGCATATTTCTGGCACCAACTTGTATTATATCCACATCAGAAAACAAATCCAAATATTTAAGATCTACAAGTTCTGTAACTACACAAAGTCCAGTTAATCGTTTCACATTCAAAAGCAACTCTAGACCCTTTTTCCCCAAACCTTGAAAAGAATATGGTGAGGTTCTAGGTTTAAAGGCACCACCTCTCAAAAATTTCACTCCAACACTTTTCATTTTATCAGCAATATGATATATCTGTTCTTCGCTTTCAACAGAACAAGGCCCTCCTATAACACAGAAGTTTGCTTCTCCAATAACCTTATCTCCAACCTTAATCACCGTGTTTTGATCATTAAACGTCTTATCAACAAGTCTAACATCCTCATCCGATTCATTCACATAATCCACACAATCAAAACTTAACAATAAATTCATATCAATTTTTTTAAAATCTTTTCCCAATAACATTACTAATTTTCTATTATTTTTCTCAGTCAACTTAAATTTCAACCCATATTCTATCCTAAGCAAATCTAAAAACGCATTAATTTGAGCATTATTAGCACCTTGTTTTAAAACTATAAGCATAATCAATAATATCTCCCTTGCTTACATTCTACAAAGCAAAATTTTCATTCAAATATCGACAAAAAACAAAAAAGTTAACAAGAAAACCATCCTGCTAACTCTAATTGGAGGCGACGACCAGATTCGAACTGGTGATCAGGGTGTTGCAGACCCATGCCTTACCACTTGGCTACATCGCCACTGGAGCGGGTTACGAGGCTCGAACTCGCTACCTCCACCTTGGCAAGGTGGCGCTCTACCAGATGAGCTAAACCCGCAAAACATATTGAACATAAACCCACATTCAATATATATTAAACTTTTCAAAAAACAATTCCAAAAACTACAAACAAAATCAAACACATCAAAACGACGATTTAAATTATATACTATATGTTGTCACGTGTCAATAGCTTATTTCCAAATTTTAAAAATAATTTCAACGAACATTATTGTTCACTAACTCTTATTCTTTTTTTATATCTCAAAATCATAGCAAAAGCAATTATTAAAACAACAGTAGGTCCACCCACCATCCATAAAGCCAGATAAATACCATCTTCTCCTTCCTTTATTATGGGGTCAATAACAATGAATATATTAGCAAACAAGTCTATTACAAATACTAAAATAGCAGCAAAATATACCGAAATTTTAGATTTCAACAATTTATAACTATGATTCAAACTACTATTATTCCTAAAAGCAGGAAATGCAAAAGATAAAAATAAATATGGTAAAGCATTTGCAACATCCGCCAAAAGTATTACAGTTCTATAAAAAGATTTTGATCCTTGTCCACTAAAAGACATCAGAAAAACCACAATGCAAACAGCAAAAGTTTGAATCCACATAGCAACATGAGGCATGTCAAATTTATTTTTCTTAGTTACAAATTTAGGCCAAAATCCTTTAGGAGCTCCCTCCAAAACAGTTTTCAATGGAGCATATATCATAGCAAAAAACGCACCCATATATGTCATAAAAATTGAAAAGCCAACGGCTCTAGTAAACCAACCTCCCAATGACAAAGCCCAATCATGAGACCACCCCATTGCAAGTCCTAATTTATAGCCCAAATTACCCATCATAACATAGGTAATATTCCCCATGTTGACTCCTTCTGCCACGTTCAAATCGTTCCAATTGTAGCTTATTCCCCAACAGAATATTGATAATGAATATCCAACAGTAATAAGCACTGCTGAAATCAAAACACCCCTAGCAAAAATTCTTGGAGATCTAGCTTTTTCAACTAAACTACTTAAACTTTCAGGACCACCATAGGCAAACAATGCCAACATAATAAAACTCAAAACATAGAGCATATCTCCGTGTTCCGTATTAGGCGACGAAATAAAAGATGATATACCATCTATTGGCTGTGCAAATTCTCCTTTAGTCAAAATCAGCACGATAAAACTAGCACTATATAAAGTGACATTTATTGCCACATTCATTAAACCGCCAAACCTAGCTATAACAGAAATTTTATTAAAACCTCTCGTAGCTAAAATAGTGATAAATATCATCAATAAAATCGCAAAAAAACCTGTAGTTTTAATCTGATCCCACCCAAAAACACTCCAACTTTGAGTTGTATCTTCTCCAAACAAAAAAGACGACATAGGTATACATATCACTGTTATCACGTATATCATCCAAGTAAAATACGAAAAATAAAAAATAAATCCTCCTAAGCACGCATACGATTCACCCATAGAACGTTTAAACCAAGTATAAATTCCCGCATGATCGTTCTTAAACGCAGAAGAATATTCCGCAACCATAAACATTATTGGAATAAAAAAAGCTATTCCGCAAAACAAATAACACGGTATCGCCCCATACCCCATTTGATAAAAAGCAAGAGGAGAGTTGTTAAAACCAAAAACAACAGAAAAAATTATTAAGACTACTCCCAACGTGCTTAATTTTTTTAATTTCGACATCCTAATAAAAACACCTTTCCAAATAAAGTCACAGTCATATTAAATTATACAACATTTTTGTGTTTTTGCAAATATAAAATTAATTGATTGAATTACTTTGACAATTCATGGTACAATTATATAAAAAATATGTACAAAAATATTTTCAGATTGGAAGTGTTTTTAATGGAAGATTCTAATAATAACTTTGTAATAACAATAAATAGAACCTATGGAAGTGGCGGATCGGAAATAGGCCATCAACTGGCTAAACAGCTTAACGTCCCTTGTTATGATAAAAAACTTCTTAAATCTATTTCTAAAGACTGGAATTACTCTGAAAAATATCTAAAAGATTTTGATGAACGCCTTATGAAACCTATTTCATACATTGCCTCTTTGCAAAGTGAAAATGTAATTCCTTTTAATAATATTCCATTTCAAATCAATGATGATTTATTTATTGCACAATCTAACCTGATAAAAAAATTAGCAAAAAAACACTCATGCGTCATTATAGGAAGATGTGCAAATTATATATTAGAAAATCACCCTAAACTTTTTAGTGTTTTTATAAATTCTTCGGTAAACAATCGAGTAGAACGTGCTACTACATATAATCCAAACATAAAAAACAAACATAATATCCAAAAATTAGTCAAGAAAATTGACAAACAACGAAGAGAATACAACAACGAATATTCTGATAAAGACTGGATGTCGATGGAAAACTATCACATGTGTTTAAACTCCGGAATGCTCGGAATAAATAATTGTGTAAACATCATAAAAAATTATCTCCAACAAAAAAATTTTATTGCATAGCCTTTATCTTGAAAATTTATTAAATTTCACTAGGACATGACTAAAATTTTTGTTTTTTTCAAACCAACTAACAGCAAAAGAACAAACAGGATTAATTTTCTTATTTTTCTCGTCAGCTATGTTAACAATTTGTTCCATAAGCTTATTTGCAATTCCTTGCCCTCTAAATGATTCCTCTACTACTACTTTATTAATGGATATTATATTATTTTTATCAAAAAACTCAATATATCCTAACACTATGTTCTCATTTTTTATATATAATTTACCATTTTGCTTTAAAAAATTATATTTCAAAAAAATCACCCCTTCATATTATATATTATTGTCCATTAAATTAAAAATTTCAAATACTGCATATTAATACATAAAATATATAATAAATCAAATAATATTAAGATATTATCTTTTGACAAACTAAACTTTGTATAGTATATTTAAATGTGTGTTTTAATTCAAAATTAAACTTTGTTTTTAGTGCATTTTTTACTAATGTTATCTTTGTGTATTGAAAATAACATTAGTCTATAATATAAAAATAATTAAAAATGCTGGGAGAAATTAAATGGACAGTAAAAGTATAAAAGATCTTTGCAAACTTGCGTGTAAAATACGCATAGGAGTTTTAGAAAGTGTATTTTCTGCACAATCTGGTCATCCAGGTGGTTCTCTTTCAATTGCAGATCTATTAGCATATTTGTATTCCAAAGAATTAAAAGTGGATCCTAAAAATCCGCAAAATCCAAATCGTGACAGGCTCGTCTTATCAAAAGGACATGCAGCTCCTGCGCTATACTCAATTTTAGCTCATATGGGATTTTTCCAATTAGAAGACCTAAAAACATTAAGAAAATTAGGGTCTCATCTTCAAGGACATCCTAGTATGAAGTCCACTCCCGGCGTAGATATGACTACAGGTTCCTTAGGTCAGGGAATTTCTGCTGCTTGTGGAATGGCTCTTGGAGCAAAATTAGACAACTCCAATGTTAGAGTTTATTGTATATTAGGCGACGGCGAAATAGAAGAAGGCCAAGTTTGGGAAGCTTCTATGTTTGCATCACATTATAATTTAGATAATCTTTGTTTATTTATAGATAACAATTCATTACAAATAGATGGATCTATTCAAGAAGTGGCAGGCTTGTCTAATATCCCAGAAAAATTCAGTTCTTTCGGATTTAATGTTTTAGAAATAGATGGTCATGATTTTGAGCAAATTGAAGATGCTATAAATAAAGCTAAAAATTGTAAATCCAAACCATCTGCTATAATTATGAAAACAAATAAAGGCAAGTGTGTTTCATATATGGAAAATAATGTATCATGGCATGGCGCTGCTCCTAATAAGGAACAATTTGATATTGCGAAAAAAGAGTTAGTGGCTGCTTTGTCTAAGTTGGAGGATTAGAATGTCAAAATTAATAAAGAAAGCTACTAGAGAAAGTTTTGGAGAAGCTTTGGTAGAAGTAGCAAAATCAAATGATAATATTGTTGTTTTAGATGCAGATTTAGCTACTGCTACAAAAACTCAAATTTTCAAAAATGCATTCCCAGATCGCTTTTTTGATTGTGGTATATCAGAGTGCAACATGATTGGTGTTGGAGCAGGCCTATCTACAATGGGTAAAATACCATTTGTAGCAAGTTTTGCCATGTTTAGTGCTGGACGTGGCTTTGAACAAATCAGAAATTCTATTGCTTATCCAAATTTAAATGTTAAAATTGCTGGTTCTCATGCCGGAATTTCTGTTGGTGAAGACGGAGCAACCCACCAATGCTGTGAGGATATTGCATTGATGAGATCAATACCCAACATGTCCATATTAAATCCATGTGATCATTATGAAATGCAAGAAGCGGTAAAATATGCTGCAACCCATAAAGGCCCTATGTATATAAGACTTGGTAGATTAGCCATTGAGAGCGTTAACAACAACGATGATTATAAATTCGAATTTGGAAAAGGAATTCAGCTTAAGGACGGTAAAGATATAACATTAATATCTACTGGCTTACCTGTAAAAGCAACTCTATCTGCAGCTAATCTGCTAAAAAAAGATGGAATAGATGCTAGAGTTATAAATATTCATACAATAAAGCCTATTGATAAAGACATAATATTAAAAGCAGCTTCTGAGACAGGTCAAATATTCACTATCGAAGAACATAACATAATAGGTGGCCTTGGCGAAGCAGTGTGTTCTGTTGTTTGTGAAAATCATCCAACTAAAGTTACTCGTATTGGAATAGATGATCAATTTGGTCAATCTGGACCAGCTGCAGAACTGTTAAAGCACTACAAGCTTGATGCTGATGGGTTATATTCAACCATAAAAAATAATTTATAATTGTAATTTTTATTACAATATTTAAAACAGGAGTTAATCTTCTATGCAGTTAAAATTCAAAAAAAAGAAAAAAATTCAAAGACAATATATTGAAAGAATAAAAACAATCCCAGAAAAAGGTTTAACGTCTCTACAAGTAAACAAATTAAAAGAAGCTGGTTACTCAAATATATGCCACAACCAATCTTATAAAACTATAGGTCAGATTATATTTGATAACGTTTTTACTTTTTTTAATTTAATATTTTTTATATTGGGGATATGTCTATTTTTGGCTCATTCACACAAAGACATGTTTTTTCTATTAATAGTAATTTTAAATACTCTTATTGGTATTTTTCAACAAATTAGATCAAAAATAAAACTAGATAAATTAACTTTAATTTCATCGCCAAAATCCATTGTAATTAGAGACGGCAAAAGAGTGTCTGTTCTAAATAATGAGTTAGTTAGAGATGATATAGTTATTCTTAAATCGGGTGATCAAATCACGGCAGATTCCACAATATTAAAAGGAAATATTCAAGTAGACGAATCTTTACTAACCGGAGAATCTGATCCAATACCAAAAAAAGTTGGTCAAGAATTACTGTCTGGAAGTTTTGTTCTTTCTGGAGAATGTTTTGCTAGATTAGACAATGTTGGAGAGGATTCTTATGCGTCTAAATTAGTTGCTGAAGCAAAAAAACAAGTTAAAAAACCACAATCAGACATGATGGCTTCATTAGATAAATTAATTAGAGTAATTGGTTTTACAATAATTCCAATAGGTCTTATATTATTTTTCAAACAAACTTTTGTATTAAGTATGACTTACAAGGATTCAGTAACAACTACAGTGTCTGCTCTTGTAGGTATGATTCCCGAAGGCCTGTATTTGCTAACTAGCATTGCATTAGCTATTAGTGTTATAAATCTTCTTGAATCAAAAACTCTTGTTCACGACATGGGAGCTATAGAAACTTTAGCGAGAGTTGATGTTTTATGTGTTGACAAAACCGGTACAATTACAGAACCAAATATGAAAGTTACCGATGTTGTTCCACTATTTAACAATAATCCAAACGATTTGCATGAAATTATAAATGCAATATCCTCTAACATGCAAGCGGATAATGCTACATCTAGAGCTTTAAAAGAACATTTTAATGAACCTAACAAATGGAAAATTAGGCAATTTCATCCATTTTTATCATCAACTAAGTGGACCGCAGCCGACTTTGCAAACCACGGAACCTATATAATAGGTGCACCAGAGTTTATACTAAAAGAAGAATACAAATCTATAGAACCTATGGTAAGCAAATACATATCGCAGGGAACCAGAGTTCTTTTATTAGCAAGTTTAAACGGAACTATTGAAAAAAACAATTTAAATGGAGACGTATCCCCACTTGGTTTAGTGTTAATAGAAAATCCTATAAGAGAGGAAGCTCCCAAAACTTTCCAATTTTTTAGAGATCAAGGTGTTGAAATAAAAGTTATTTCCGGAGATAATCCGGTAGCTGTCTCTAAAATTGCAAAAAGAGCAAAAATTGAAAATGCTGATAAATATATAGATGCATCAACTCTTAAAACAGAACAAGATATTCAGCATGCAATTGAAAAATATACCGTTTTTGGACGTGTAACTCCTGATCAGAAACGTACATTTGTAAAAATTCTAAAAGAAAACAAAAAGCATACTGTAGCAATGACAGGAGACGGTGTTAACGACGTTTTAGCTTTAAAAAATGCAGATGTTGGAATCGCAATGGCCTCGGGAAGCGATGCCGCATGTCAGGCTTCTGAACTTGTTTTATTAAATTCTAATTTTGCATCAATGCCAAAAGTTGTTATGGAAGGTAGACGCGTTATAAATAACATAGAACGCTCAGCCTCATTATTTTTAGTTAAAAATATATTTTCATTTATTTTTTCCATTATAGCTTTGTTTGCTAATGTACCATATCCAATAACCCCATTTCAATGGACATTAATAAGCTTCTTCACCATAGGTGTCCCTTCATTTTTCCTAACAATAGAACCAACCACCTCAATTGTAAAAGGGAGATTTATAGTAAATGTTTTAAAAAAAGCTCTTCCTGGTGGACTGTGTAACATTTCAATCATTATAATGCTTCAAATTTGTTCATCAATATTTTCTTTTGACTTAAAAGAACTATCAACAACAGCTACTGTTCTTTTAGCAACAAATGGTCTTTTAGTTCTATTTGAAGTATGCAGACCACTAAACTGGAAACGTTTAGCGATTTTCTTATCAATGACTATTAGCATGGTAGTTGTAATATTTGTATTACCTAACTTTTTCTCGTTAGTTTCAATTTCTACTACAGCTTTAATTGTTTTAATAATTCTCATGGTTTTAAACTATCCCTTATTAAGATTATTGCAATTATCGACTTCTAGGTTACTAAAAAATTAAAAATTAATATAATAAAAATTAGCAATGATTTATAGACATTTAAAATCATTGCTAATTTTTTTCTAAGTTTATTCACTTTTTTCAAGCATACCTACAATTCCTAACTCACAGAGAAAATCTACTCTCTCAGAATCACTCATTTCAATAAATTCTTTAGATAACGACCATTTTTCCAAAAACTTTGCACAATACACTGCAGTTTCACCAATAGCTTCAGCCACTTTATTAGGAAGATTTTTAACATACAACGATAATCTTCCATTTTTATTTTCCCCATCAACGCCCATAAAATGCAAAAACCATTTTGCCTTATATTCTTTAAATGCAGCATATAATCCAAAAAAATCAGCCATTAATTCATCATGTAAATTATTATCAGCTGTACCATAATATCTCCTGGTATAATAATGCGTGCACTCGTGAGCTCTTCTCAAAATCATAGACTTTTTTCTCCAGTCGCCATATGATAGCCGCATCCATTCTGCCGGAATATTACTGTAAGGTTTTTCAGAAAGGACAATAAATCTATTCTTTTTCCCGGCCAAAAATGACGCTCCTTGTTGCTGAATATTATCTGGCCTAACACCTCCGTAAGCAACATTCACAATAAATTGCTCAAAATCGTCATCATTACCGATAATAATTATTGGTATCCTACCAGCAATAGATTCATATATTTCAATTTTTACGCAATCAGGTTGCTTAAAATTAACAGGACGTTTGGAAGATATATGTGAATTTAAAACATCTGCAAATCCACCATCATCGTTAGCTTCATCGATCCACAAATTCCAAGTATATAAAAAATCTTCATCTTGAGAAGGTTGTAATTTTTTTTTCATTTTATTTTCAATATACTCATTGAATTTTTGCTGTTCTTCGGCATCAAAATTAAACTCACGCTTAATACCCATAATCTTTACCTCCTTAAAAGTAAAAATAAGGAAACATTGATTTTTATGTAACAACGTTTCCAACATTCAATAACACATTACGTATTTCTAATCTATTGACATATTAAAGATATCTGCCATATCAAAATGCGAAACTTTTGATAAAGTATCATAGTTTACATCTAAACCGCCAGCAACATTCAATAACTCATCATCTGAAATTTCTCCAAACATGCAATTGTTTGCCTCTTTCAATTCATCAGCAGTAAACTCATATCCACGTTCTTTAGCAATAGCAAATATTAAATCCATTTTACTTAAATTTTCTGAACCATTTTCTTGCATTTCCTTTTTAATTTCAGCCATTCTAATGCGAAGCTTTGGATCCGCATCAAAATCCACAACAAATTTTCTTGCATTTTCTAATGACATACATACCACTCCAATAACAATTTATTATATATTTAACTTTTAATAATATTTATATCCATAAATTTTAAATCTGCATACCAAATCCTTTACAATGCAACTGAGAACGATCCGGTCTATGCACTCCGCCAGCAACATTAAGTAATTCATCTTCATCTAATTCATTTACTGGCATTAGCAATGCTTCTTCCCATTCATCAAGAGTAAACTCATATCCCATACTATCGGCAATAGAAGCAATAAATTCAAATTTTTTCACCTTACTCCAACTATTTGACACCACTTCATTAATACTATTGCTCAAATAAATATCTGATTGTACCCGATCTACAAACTCTATTGCATTTTGCAAAGACATTACAGATTCACCCTTTCTTAAACAAAAATCAATTATATATCAAAATATTTAATAAAATTCAAAAATATATCTTTCCCCTATATTTTCTATAATTAACAAGGTTAATATGAACAAAACAATAAAACACATAGGGGAAAGATATAAAATTTTAAAAAACTTTCCCCAAACTTTTTCTACCAAATCCATTTCTTAAATGTTTTCCAAGCTCCTTCAAATCCACCTTTACCATATGATCCCTTCAAGTCTAAAGTCTTCCAACTTTTTTTAGCACTTTTCCATGCATCTTTAATGATTCCTCCACCAGCAACATTAGACAAACTATCCTCCGAAAGCTCACTCTCAGGAACTTCCAAAACTGCTTTTAAATCGCTTGCTGTAAAATTATAGCCATGTTTTTTAGCTTCTTTTGCTACATACTCTAGTTTAGCATCTTTTGAATCAAAATCTGACTTTGGTTTATCCAATATTCTTTTTAATTCTGGTTTTTCATGAGTATCTTTTATAAAATTCATTACATTTTCTATAGCCATTTTAAACACACTCCTTCAAATTCTTTCATCTATTATAAAAGTAATTTCCAAAATTTTTTAGATTCATTGTTATTAAAATCAAATCTTTCTCCAACTGCCACGCCACCAGAAACATTAAATAAATCATCATCCAAAAGACTATTATTACGTTGTCCCATGGCCAGCATCATGTCGCTCACCGTAAACTCATAACCATATTTTTTAGCTTCTTTTGCAACATGTTCAAATCTTTCTTCACTAGAATCAAAATTTTTTCTCGATTTTTTTAACAGATTAGCGAGTTCCGGTCTTTCATTCACATCCAATATAAATTTATTGATACTTTCTTGCGACATACCACAACTCTCCTTTGTCTAAATAAAATCAAATTAACTACTCCCATATATATTCATTTCTTTGTCTATAAAACGTCTCAATAAATTATCTAAAATTTGTTTTGACATTTTCAGTTCCTCCTTTCATTAATATAGAAATCAATCCACAGGAAAAGCATATTCAATAGAAAATAAAAACTATCTTCAGGTCTATGCTCTCCCCTATGATTTTTATTATATAAATAATATAAACCTCATAGGGGAAAGCATTTACCTCCCCAAAAAATCTACATCACTAAATCTAAAATAAAATTAAAATTCTTTTTAATATCTGCTTTTGCAAAATTTTTAATAGAACCACCAGCAATATTGGATAAATCTTCGTCACTTATAGATGAAAAATCTTCTACTGCTCCTTTTAAATCATCAAGAGTAAAATTATACCCTCTCTTACCAGCTTCATCTACAATCATATTTAACTTTTCCTTCTTTTTCCTATTATCAAGTATCGTCCGTTCTACAATATCCGTAATTTCAGAACTAACATCAACATTCAGCAAAAAATTTTTTGCACTTTCAATAGACATATGGTCCTCCTATAGTATTTATAAATTATAAAATCTATAATAACCATTAAACCTACACAAAAGGATCATTACTAAATTTATCTGAATTTTCTGCAAAAACATCATTTTTAAATTACTTTTCTCAATATCACAATTTTATTTGCAAATTGAAAACTTAAGTAAAGAAAGCTGAGCAGTCTGAACCAAAACAATAACATCCATGGTCTCCCCCTACAGTCCTACCACCAGCAACATTAAACAACTCATCATCATCAAGTTCACCTGAATTACTGTCAAAATCACTAATATTAAAATCATAGCCTTCATTATTTGCAAACTCAACTATTTTTTCTTTTCTACCTGCATCACTCAAATCACTATTCTTTTTAAGCAAATCATCTAATCTATTTTTTAATGATAAATTAGACTTTAAGTCCTCCTTAAATTTATCTAAATTTTCTTTGGACATAATCAACCCCCCCTATCAAAATAACTATAAAAATTATAAAATATCACCTAAAATATTGCCTCCAGTCTTAACTAATTTACCAAGCCAACTACCTCCAGCAACATTT
>CADBXK010000002.1 GCA_902798695.1 Oscillospiraceae bacterium | reverse complement strand
CTTGAAGATGGAAAAGAATACCCCTTATCTATTTATCAAGAACTGGACTCACAAACAAAATCAGAGCCATTAAATGTAACACTTTGTATTTGCAATAATCTTCCAACTATAACGGCGGTTACATACAACGACAAAAAAGATGTCACGAATAAGAAGATTGTCGAAAAGACCGGATCGACTATCCTTACTGTTAAAGCAGAAGGTGTTATAACAAAAAAACCACTTACTACACCCTATTTAGTAGTTGATGCCGACGAAGAAGGCAACTCACCATTTGAGAAAGATGAAGATTCTCTTAAGGCTAACGGTTGGGCGATTTGTCCAGAGACGTGTCAAATTTCTGCGTCAAAAAACAACCCAAAAGCAAGAAGATTTGTATATTTCAAAGCAAAAGATGATGAGACAGGAGCTATAGGATTAGCAAAAGTTATCATTTCATTCTATAAATCAATGTAATAAAAATAAAACACAATATATTACATATAAAATATACAAAACAAAAAAACTAATTCTAATAAAAAACACACTAACATTTTGGCTAGTGTGTTTTTTGTTAAATTTACAATTAATTTTTTGTATATATGCACAATGTATATATCTAAAATATTCCCAAATAATTAAAAACAACAAATCAATATCACTAATTATACCTAACTTTAAATTTTTTATTAATATAATTTTAACAAAATTAATATTAATAACACATTTTGCGTTGACACATTTCGAGCTTTTTTGATATAATTATTCGTAATATTAGTGTTTTTAGTGATTTTATTAATATTATCTATATGAGTATAAGTGTGAGTAACTCTATACTTATATAATTTTTTTATTTTTTCAAAAGTAATAAATAATAAACATTAATTTAATAAAAAAGAAAGGAATGGGTATTTTATGACATCTAAACTAATCATTAATATTAAAAAATTAATATCAGTTTTATTATTCACATCTTTAATATCATCCATATTACCCTCCAATCTATTAAATAACACAGTTTTTGCAACAAGCCCCACAGATTTCACAGAAAACGACAGATGTAATGTTGTAACATCCTTTAAAAGTATGAAAGATGCTATCAAAGAATCACACAATAATGATAATATTTTATTAAATAATGACATAACAGTACCTAATAATGATGATTATTTACTCATAGATAAAGATATAACAATAACATCACTACCTAACAAGAAATATAGAATCATAGCAAACCCAAAATCAAAGTTTTTAAATATATGTAATAATTGTGCAGTTAATCTTGAAAATATTACTGTTCATTTATTTCGGAATGATGACGTAAACCAATATAACAATAAACAAATAAACCTTAATTATGGTTCTAAATTAAACATAAATAAAGAAGCTGCTATTATAATAAGTCACACTGCAAACAAATCAGATGAAGTAGATAATTATGATACAGACATACCGCCATTGTGGGGTGGTTCAAATGAACCTTACATATTTGACTACGACGGTAATCCTATAACATATTCAGGGCCAGCACACTTTCACACAGTCTCTAGAATTCTCAATGAAACCGATAATAACACACCTTTGGAAGAAGGAACAGACTACACAGTTAGCTACTTTACTAATGAAGATAATAGTGACACTACAATGAACATCACTTTCAAAAAGGAATATCTTGAAAAATTACCTAAAGGACAAGCTTATGACATACGTGTATATTATTATATATTGGGAGATCCCGAATGTGGCGAAGACAAAAAGAAAGACCCAATAAGGATAGGTATTCCGAAATTAAATCAACCAAATGATGCAACATTTGACAATCTTAAGCAATCATACACTTACGGAGAGGATCCTAGCACGATATATTTTACTGGTGGTGCGGGAGACGGTAATGTAAATTATTATTCATCTGATTCAAGCGTTGCAACCATAGAAAACACAGACAAAAACACAGGCAAATTGAATATAGTAAAGCCAGGAAAATTTATAATAACTGTAATAAAAGAAAGTGATAAAAATTATACCGATCTTGTTTTACCAAGTAAAGAAATCAGTGTTCTTCCAAAAGAATTAACACTAAAAAATATCAAAATAAAAGACAAAGTATATGACGGAAAAGATTTAGCAGAATTTGAAGGCGATCCAAAGCTAGATGGTCTGCTTCCTGAGGATAAGGATAAGGTATTCCTAAAAGGAAGTCCAAAATTTTCAAGCACAGGTCCTGGTAACGATATTGATATAGATTTCGAAGGTGTAAGCCTAGATGGAGATAGTTCTTCCAATTATGAACTTATTAAACCGAAAAATATTAAGGCCAACATTTTACCTAAACCTCCTCAAGTTAGCAATATATTCACAGAACCCTTTAATAAAAATGATGTTAAATTGACGTTTATTAATCCTCTAGATCTAATTAAAAACAACAAATTGAAAACTACTAATCCTACAAGTAACGTTCAACAAGATCTGAACTACAATTCAGATAATTCTGACGACTCAACTCAATCCGATAGTGATGAAACTACAACAGATGATGACGATCCAGATGAAATTTTTGAAGCCGAAGATAGCAAAACAGGAATACAGGTTTACGCACCTAAAGGCGTATTCCCAAAATGGTCTAGACTAGTTGTTAGAGAAATGTATCCGAACACAAATGAATATGATAACGCCTATAAAAATTTAGACGAAAATATAAAACGTAAAATTGAACATATTAGACTATATGAAGTATATGTTGTAAATCAATATGGCGAAGTTATTCAACCAAACATTTCCAAAGGATTAGTAACAGTTAGAATACCTATACCAAATGATTATGATTTAGCCGACCTACAAATTTATAGAATCAAACAAGATGCTGACGATAATTTCGACACAAATATTGTCAACATTAACAATAAAAATTATTGTGAATTTCAAACCAATCACTTTAGCACATATACTATAATCGATGAAAGAACCACAAATGACATTATCCTATCAATTCTCCCTTACTTAATTCTACTTTTAATTCTAATATTAATCAGTTTATTTATACTTATACTAACAAAAAGAAATAAAGACGAAGATAAGTTCAATGAGGAACAACAATAATTTCATCAAAAAATAAAGTAGCATTGGCCAAAGGAGGTCAGTGCTCTTTTTTCGACAAATTTAAAACTCATTTTTGTATATACATATTGCAAAATTGTTATATATTTATTAAATAAGTAAGTTATTTAATATATTATTTGTTTGCAATAATTCATAGATTTGAAAAATAAACTTAAATATAAAAAGGTTGTGTATTAATATGTTTTTAAAAAGTAATTTTAAATCAAAAATTTTTAAACAAATAATTTTAATATTAATAAATATTGGTATTATAACATCAATTTTTCCGATTCATATTTTAAACAGTTCTATTTTAGCAGCTAATAACAATTTTTACGTACACAATCTTTCTGAACTAAAAAGTGCTATTTTAGAATCTCAAAACAACGACATAATCATTATAAAAAATAATATTTATATTGATAATGAAGATGATGAAGAAGTTAGAACTAAAAATTTAGATTATTCTTTTGACTTTGACGAAAATACTGATTCAAATGATGAAAATTTTCTTTTTACAATTAACAACAAAAAAATTACTATTAAAGGAACTTCTCCAAATATAACTATAACAGCTAAAAATTCAATGGGATTTTTCAAATGCGAAAATAATGCCGATTTAATTTTAGATAATATTATCTTAGATGGTGGCGAAAATTTTCAATCCGAACCTTTTAGCAAAAAAAGTCCTAAAGATATAGATTCTATGTCCACATTTAAAAAATTGTCAAAATGCGTAAAAAATGAAAGCATTATACGTTGTAATGAAAATTGTAAATTAACTATGAATAATTGCACAATTCAAAATTGCTGCACACTAAATAATTCACTTATACATATTAGTGGCGGTAATGCATATATAACAAAAAACAACAAAATAACTCAGTGTGCTTGCTACCAATCTTCTCCCATATACATTATGGCCAGCGAAAGTCAAAATATAAAAAGTCATGTAAAAATAGACGATATATCTTTAGAAAACTGCATCGTAACAGGTGATAATATTGCAACAACCATATGTGTTGACGAAATGTCATATTTAATCATAAAAAATATTAACACAAATAATTGTGTAAATGTTAATTCTGATATTAAAACAATAAGTGTTTTTGAAAATTCAAAATGTTTCTTTTATGACGAAAACGCAGTAGCAATTACCATATACAACGAAAATGGATACATACGTACTCTCAAAAAATATCAAAACTCTAACAACTTAAAAATAATAAATAAAAATAATATAGAAAATACCGAATTTGTAAATAAAATTACTTTTGACCATTTAAACGAAAACAAACATGAAATTGAACCAATATATCTTAGCGATAATGAATCTATATCAGACTTAAAAAATGGCCCCTTAGGCTCTTTTTACACAAATTCTACTCAAGGAGGAACAGAAGCCTATAGAATTCCTACACCATCAAAATTAGGCTATAAATTTATAGAATGGATGTATGATAATAATACTAAAATAAGCTATGCAACAAAATTTGAAAAAGATACAAAATTAAAGTCTCTTTGGATAAATGAAAATGGTGATAAAATAAAATTGGATAATATAGAAAAAATAGATAAAGATAATTCAACTTCAATTCAATATAGCGACAAATTACCAATAGAATCAAATACCGATGTTACATTAACTTATACAACTAATAGTTCCGATATTATTACAAATACATATGAAATTTCATTAGATGGCGGAAATAAATTTCACAATATCAATAACATCAATGATATTAAAATTATCGAAACTACTCCTAATAAACTAAAACTACAATTGTATAAAAATGGAATTTATAATATAAAAATAAAAGCTATAGATAGCAATAATAATTATGTTGAATCAGACCCAGTCCCATTAATTAATATAAACAAATCAATCACTCCAATAAATAGTGTTTTAAGTAATAATAGATTAAAAAGTGCGAAAAGAAAAATAACTTGTAAACAATTAACTGAAAAATCTCCTGAATCAATTGTTATGTCGTTTAATAATCTATATCCACCTCACTACACTTATGGGGATGATCCTTTTACTATTTCAGTAACTGGATGTGATGAAACAAATACTATTACATACACTTCTAGTAATCCCGATATTGCTACCATTGATTCTACAGGCAAAATTACACTTCATAAAACTGGTAAGTTTACAATAACTGCTAAACAAATTGATGATAAAAATAATGAAATATCTAAAAAAACAAGTGATATAATAACTGTAGATCCTTGTCCTGTAACAATCAACGATCTATCTGTAAACAATAAAATTTATGATGGCAACGATACTGCCATTGTAAACACAACTAATGCATACATTAAAGGAAAATTGGATAAAGATGATCTAACATTTAAAATTGGTTCTGCAAATTTTGAAAATAAAAGTGTCGGAATAAACAAAACTGTTACGTTCTCTAACTTCGAATTATCAGGCGATAAAAAAGATAATTATAAATTAATTTCTCAGCCAAATAACGTTACTGCCAATATCATACCAAAATCTGTTAAAATTACTAATATTAAAATTAAAGATAAAATGTATGATGGAACTAATATCGCCGAATTTGACGGAATGCCAAAGTTATGTGATGTTATTAAAGGAGACGACGTTTCTCTAATCAATGGAACACCAACATTTTCAAAAACAAACGTTGGCAAAAATATACCTATAGACTTTTCTTATTTTTCCCTAATAGGCGATGATAGTTCTAATTATTCAATTATTCATCCCACCAATATTACTGCTAACATTATAAACCCCACAAAAAATACTAGTTATCAAAATGATAAATTAGAAAACTATAGTTTCTTAAACTCAAATAATGACAACATTTCAATCGATTCAGACTACATATCAACTGACGATGAAGGTCCATCCAATAAGGATAAGTTTCCAGATATTCAATTTAACCAATTAAAAAATTATAATTTTTCACCACCCAACAATAGCACATCCTCAATTAACTCAAACCACATATCAACCGATAATGAAAGTCCATCAAATAGCGATAACCTTTCAGATAGTGTATTTAACCAAAAAGATAGCAAAACAGGCATATGGGTATATGCTCCTGCTGGAGTTTTTAACTCTAATACTAAATTGTTTGTAAAAGATATAGATAAAACATCATCTGAATTCAATGATCTATATATTAAAATAGATCAAGACAAAACACAAAGCATAAATAACACACACTTATTCCAAATACACGTTGAAAATGAACAACACGAAATTGTTAATCCAAATATTTCTAAAGGATCTATAACAATTAGAATTCCAATTCCCAATTCTTATGATCCTGACAAATTTAAAATATATGGGTTTGACCAAAACTCAAATAACGAAATTAATAAACAAATTGTCAAAATCAATGAGCAATATTATTACGAATTCCAAACCAACAATCTATCCACATATGCTACCGTAAATAAACAAATATCAGGTGACTTTATTAAACTATTATCAATTACACCCATAATTTCAGCTTTTACTATAGTTCTGATAATAATATTAATCAAATTAAAACATAGTAAAATGTAAAAACAAAAAATTAATAGCACTAGTCTTTATAAGCTAGTGCTATTTTTACTGACTATCATCTATATCTGCACATAAACTAACTTTTCCAATAAATTTATCATTCCAAAAATATTCAACTTCCCCCACTATATCACCTTGTTCTACAGGTAAAAAATAAAAAGGATCTGTTTTTATTTTCATTTTAACATTATTTATCATTTCCGAAGTAGCATGTATTTTTAAGCTTTTTTCCGGCTTAACACCAAACGTTTTATCATATTCTCCAGCAATATTTAGCTTAATATCTGAAAAATCACTAGGCAATTCCTGTAAACTATATTTAGAAAACCCATATTCAAACAAAGCTTTTGAATCATTCCAATCATCAGGATCTTTTAAAACAACGGATATTAATTTCAAATCCTCTCTTTGTGCAGCAGCAACAAGACATCGTCCCGCTTTTTTTGTAAAACCTGTTTTTACCCCACACGCACCATCAAATTCTTTAAGCAATCTATTATGATTACGAATCACTCGATTTGTAGGTGGATTTCCAAATGTCAATTTCTTATAACTCTGAGAACATATTTCACAAAAATTAGAATTTTCCATAGCTTTCTGAGTAAGAAGTGCCATATCTCTTGCAGTAGAATGATGCTCATTTTTTTCAGATGTGTCCAATCCAGAAGGAGTACAAAAATTAGTATTCTTTAAGCCTAATTCCTGCGCTCTTAAATTCATCATTTTCACAAACCCATCTATCGAACCAGCAATCTTAGTTGCTACCACATTTGCAGCATCATTACCAGAAGGCAACATCATTCCATAACACAAATCCCGTATTGTTACGCAATCTCCTTCCTTTAGCCCCATAGAACTTCCCTCTATCTTTATAGCATGTGAATCCACAACAAAAGGTTCGTCTATGTTATCCTGCTCCAACGCCAAAAGAGTAGTCATAATTTTGGTAGTACTCGCCATAGGAGCAATTCTATCAGCATCCTTTTCATATATAACATCACCAGTTGTTGCATTAATTAATATAGCCCCATTTTGAGCATTAATATTTAATTGATTCTCATCAATAGAAAAAACACATAAAGGGAAAGCAAAAAAAACAATACTAAATATAAAACTAAATTTTATAAATTTCTTTAATACACTAAAAATGTTCAAAATAAAATTCCTCCAACACACACACAATAAATTAAACACTTAAAAATTGTCAATCTATTAGATTAAATATGCGCTTGAAGGAAGTAATATTACCTAACCACATTAATTTTTTACTTTTTGTCTTCTTTATTCTTTTTAAACAAATCAACAACTTTTGAAACAGCATCAGGAACCGACTCAAAAATTTTATCTAAACCTTTGCTATTTTCATCCATCTGAAGCAACTTAACATCCCCCGATTTTATAACTAAAAACGCAACTGGTCTTATAGTAACTCCTGCCCCAGCACCTCCTCCAAAAAGTTCTTTTTCAGATTTGGACGGAACATCGGAACCACCAGAGCCAAAGCCAAAACTTACTCGAGAGACTGGTATAACTGTGGTTAATCCGTCTTGAGTTATTATTGGTTTTCCAATCACCGTATCAACATCAACCATTTCACGTATTTTTTCCATAGACACTCCCAACATACCTTCAATTGGATGGTTCATTTTAATCGCTCCTTTTTATTTTTATTTAAATATTTTATTATAATCGCCATCAAATACCCAAGCGTTCCAATCAATAATCTTCCAATAGATATTTGCAGACGTAAAAAAACAACACAATAAGAATTTTCATTTATAAAATCAGGAAATATTCGGATTTTGTCCACCTTTACTTCACAAATAGAATTTATCAGCCTAAATACATTATAGAAATATCCACAACACCTAGCATACTTTAATGCTGTTTCACAAGCATCATCAGTTGATATACACCAAACAACACTTAATCTTTTTATTTTTATTCCCTTTGCTAATCTTCTTAAAAATTTAGGAAGAGGTTCAACAAAAATTTTTACATTTTGTAAAACATCTGTAAAACTCTTTTTTTCTTTCTTTTCTTTTTTTAAACTATTATTTTTATCATCTTTGTCGTTTATCTTGCTATTAACATTTTTCATTTCCGGTTTTTTCTTTTTATTCTTTTTCTTATCAGATGGTAGTAGTCTTATCTTGAAAAACAAAATTCTAAGAAAACAATCAAATTGCTTGTCTTCACTAAAATTAAAATCCACATTTATTTTAACCAAGCCTATCAAGATAAATAAAACAATAATAATTAACAATATAATTAACACTGTCATCTATTATCACCATTACCAAGTATGATTTCTTCTTCTAATGAAATTTGTTCTTCATTTAAATTTTCCAAAGGTGGCAATTGATTTAAATCAGAAAGTCCAAACGTTCTCAAAAAATTCTTAGTAGTTCTATAACTTATTGGTTTTCCCGGTATATCTAATCTACCCGATTCTTCTATCAATCCTTTTTCAACTAGAGAATTTACTACTCCGTTAGAGTTTGTCCCCCTAATTTGCTCAATAAATCCCTTTGTAACAGGCTGATTATATGCAATTATAGAAAGTACTTCCATAGAAACTGGTGTTAATATATAGTTATTTTTTTCTTCAATAGCATTTTTTATGTATTCTGCAAATTCTTTTTTTGAAACTAATTGAACACTATCATCTAAAAAAACAATTTTTATTCCTCTATTGTGATCATTGTTTAATTCACACGCAAAGTCTCTCACATGTTTACTGCAATCAGATGTATTAATATCCAAAATATTAGATAGTTTAGTAATAGAAATAGGATCAGCATATGCAAAAAGAATCGCTTCTATTTTAGCAAAAATATTTAACAAAATGGTTTCTTGAGTTGATTCTTTCATATTAAAAATCCTCCAAACAAAAACAAACTATGATTTTTTAAAACATACAAACTTATTATCACTAGTAAAATATATTCTTTTGGATTTAACTAACTCCAAAATTGCTAAAAAAGTGGCAATTCTTTCAGATTTATTTTCATAATTAAAAAAATCACAATAACTTATTTTTTCGTCCTTATACAACTTTCTAAGAACATAGACAACACGAGATGTTATAGAAACTATTCTCTTTTCAACAATGTCGGTAAAGACAGTCCCACTGTTCGCATTTGTGCTCTTATTTCTATCTACAACATTCAAATATGCACTTAATAGTTCATTTTTATTATGGACACCACTATAAGTTTTGTCAACATCAATTTTTAATGGCTTTCTAGAAAAAATTTTTCCATAAAGACTTCTCTCTGAAAGATTAACTGATATCGTTTTAATTAGTTCCAGCTCAAGCAATCGACCGGTTAATTCCTCTTTCAAAACTTCTTTTTCTTCAGATTTTGGCAGCAATGACGCTGTCTTTATATATATCAACTTCGCGGCCATTTCTAAAAATTCACTAGATACTTCCAAATCTTGATTTTTCATTTCATTTATATATTCTAAATATTGATCCAACAATTTAGATATCTCTATATCATATATATTAAGTTTATTTTTTCTTATCAAATGTAACAATAAATCTAAAGGTCCCTCAAAAATTTCAAATTTAAAATTGATCTTTTGCATAACAAATTCCTACTTTTTAAATAAACTACACTATAATGTTTATCAAAAAATTCCTCAAAATATCTAATGGATAGGTTATCCAATCAAACACTTTTAAAAACCACCCACTTGCGATACTAATAGGCATGTCTAAAACGCCAAAAAACAATAACGCAAACACAACAATAGTTCCCAAATATTCAAACCTCATAAAAATATCATAATATTTCTGAGGTAAAAAATAGGTAACAAGCCTAGACCCATCCAAAGGAGGAACTATAATTAAATTAAAAACTGCTAATGTTATATTAATTATAGCAAAATAATTGAAAAAGACTTTAAAATAATATAACCAAAGTTGTGAATTATTAATTATAAAAACAATTGAAGTTATTTTAAATAGACAAACACCAATTATAGCTAAAACCAAATTAGAAATAGGACCCATAAGTGCAACAATAGCCATATCTCTCTTAGGTTTGGTAAAATTACTAGTATTAATCGGCACGGGATTAGCCCAACCAAAACCAACTGTTAACATGGCAATAACTCCAATTGGATCAAGATGTTTTAAAGGATTTAATGTTAGTCTACCCTGTTGATCTGCCGTTGTATCACCCAGCAATTTAGCACAATATCCATGTGCAAATTCATGAACTGGCAAACTTATCAATATAGCAATAATACGAGATACATAAACTATAATTTGATTATCTACTATGTTAAACCCTTCCTTTCAAAACTAACTATGCCCAAAACATTATACAAATTATACTACACAAACAACTTTTTTACAAGATACAAATATATTCTTCTCACTAAAAAAGGAACTCCCAGCATTTTCACTGAGAGTTCTTTTTTATTTAATTAGTCAATCGGTTTTATCTTACAAATATCAAGTTGATGCTGTTTTAAAACTGACAAAGCTTTTTCACTAACTATCATCTTACCATATTTACTAAGATAAAAATCACAACTTACATTATTAATATTTTCTTCATATACAAATTTACACT
The DNA here is from genome assembly GCA_902798695.1 of Oscillospiraceae bacterium. Taxonomy (GTDB): domain Bacteria; phylum Bacillota; class Clostridia; order Oscillospirales; family Ruminococcaceae; genus RUG12519. The sequence goes on along the minus strand of CADBXK010000002.1, from coordinate 169,202 downwards.
TAAATTCAACAAATCTTGGAACTGTTTCTTTTTCAAATAGACTGAAATATTCCATAGAAAATGACATTTTAATATTTCTAAATTCAACTCCTTCTAACCCACTTGATATAATATCATTCATTAAACTATCACTAACTATAAAACATCGATTTGTAGTTAATAATTCATCACCTAGCCATCCAAAAAATTCATAATGTAAAAATGTTACTTCTTTCATTTTATAACCTTCATATACTATTTCAGTCATATCTCCCATTCCACCGGCAACTTCGGGTTCTAATTCATAATATTTCATATATTTTCTACTGCATCATTAATTCTATCTGTCAAATAATCTATAAAATTATTGTAAACCACTTCATAAGTTTCACTTTTTAAAACCCACATCACAACATTGTGACTTACCGTATCCAAACAATATATCCACTCATCACAATTTTCAATTGCTATCATATTATGTGATAATCCATATTCTCGTAACTCCGATGTGTAATCTACAAAAATCAATCTGCCATTTTTACCTACTCCAACTATTTCAATTCCATCTAAACCACCATGTCCATACTTTTTTAAGAACCATTTATACTCTTTAGGAATAGAAAGATTAAGTTTTTTTTCAGCACGAAGTATCAGATCATCATTTACACAGCTATGAGTAAAACTTCCTTTTTTTTCATACTTGGATATTACATTAACTAAATCGTCATACATTTTATTTCCCTCCCTTATGTTGCGCTGCTCTCCATTTCCAATATGCGCTTCTAAAGTTATTATATTGTTTATTCAAGTCAGGATTATTTCTAAAACTTCCACCACTTTCAACCAATCCATGCAATTGTGAATAGTATTCTTGATGTGTTAATTCTCTAATTTCAGCAACAGGGCCAACTTCCTTTTGTAATACGTGATGTAACTGAATAGGTTTTCCATCTGAACCGATTGGAGGCCTTCCTAACCTCATTCTCTCTAAATTAGTTAGACCAGTATCTACGTCTAAATAATCAAAATTTATATCATTTCTTTGGTACACCTTTCTACTAACATCTTTTATCTTTCCACCAACTTTAACAGTTCCTTTATATTCTACCGGATTATATATTTTATTTTTATTAATGCTATTTTGTACTGGTTTCCAGTTAGAACCTTTAGCACCACCAACTTTAGCTTTTGTTCCAATTGATTTTGAAACTTTACTTGAAATCGTATAATCAGGATTTATAGAAGCGCCCCAGACTTTTTCAAGCTCGGCTTTAGGTAATCCTTTAGCTCCTTCTTCAATTGCTTTTGGAGCTAAATTTTTTTCAGCTAGTTTTCCAGCAACCTTTCCAGATATTTTGCCTGCTAGCCAGTTTACTGCTCCAGCACTTAGTCCTTCAACTCCTGCACTTAGTAGCTCTCTTCCTATTGTTCCTTTGTTTAGCTCTTCTCCTCGCAGTGCCGCACATACTAGGTTCTCAATTCCTGATATTCCAGCATAGCCTCCCATTATTCCTAGAGTATTTACTCCTGGAATTACTAGCAGTCCTCCTTTCAAGCCTCCACCAACTGCTCGCGTTAACACTACTCCCCAGTTGATTTCTTCTCCTCTTTGCATCCTTTCGTGTATTTCTACCGCTGCACTTACTAACGCACTCGTTGCTGCCATTCCTACCGCTAATGCTACCGCATTTGCTCCTGGAAGACACAGCATTGCTACTCCTCCAGCTATTATTATTCCCTTACACGCTACGTCTACCCAGTTGATATTCGCTAGCTCTTTCCTTAGCTTCGCATCTCCAAAGTGCATCCTCTCCGCTTCTAGCGTTCTCGCTCCCGGTGATAACCAATAATGTAACTGTCCTATATACTCATTATATGCCGCTTCGCACTCGTCCCATCTATCATATCGGTCTGGGTCAAATTGTATCTTATCAAAAAATACTCCCCACGATGTTATTACCATGTCATACAGCTGGTCCCTGAACTGTTTGTCGTCTTCTACTCCAAATGACGTCCCTGATATCATTTTGCTCGATAATTCGAAAATGTCTTCTACTTCTGTGTTAAACGGATATTTTAATTCGCCTAATCCGCCTCCTTCGGCTTCATACAACCAGCTCCAGTTGTCTCTTATGTGATCCGAAAATTTCCTCTGCAATCTGTCTAAGTTCTTATACAAGTCCCTAAACGGCACTATTCCAACTCCTTGTAGTTCTGGGCTAAATATCGTCGCGCTTCCTGGCTGTCCATTCCTTCCGCTTCTTCCTATCGCTTGCTCTAAGACTCTCTGGTTTAGCATCTGGGATGCTACTATTACGTGTAATCCTCCTATCTTATCTAATTCACTATTTATCTTAATGTCTGTTCCTCTTCCTGCAAATATTGTCCCTATCGTTATTCTCCCTGGCTCTCCTGCTCTCTCTACTCCTTCCTTACTCCTCTTTGCATCCTGTCCATCTACTACTCCACACTCTAGTCCTTCTTTTTGCAGTGCCTTCGCAAATCCTTCGGCCTCATATATGTAGTTGAAGATTACCAGCACCGGTCTTCCTTTTTCTCTCTGCTCCAAGCAGTCTCCTACTACTAAATCTATCAACTTTTGATAATCCTCAGGCCTTTTTAGCTTTGTTATTGTCTTTTTCTCTTTTTTATTCCTCGGCACTTTAAATACATTTACTTTATATACATCTTTTATCGTATTAACCTCTTGGACATCTCCCATAGTTCCAGATAATCCTGTTATCTTTTTGTACCTTTGGAAATATACATAATTATCTACTACTGCAAATGAAACTGTTGGCTGCCTTATCTCCAACTTCTCTTTTATTTCTATCATCTCATGCACGTAATCTTTCCATCTCGTGCCTTTCTGTTTCGCTCCTGTGCAATTATTTATTGGCGTTATTTCTCTTTTTCCTTTTTTTCCATTCTCTATTATATATTCTGCCCCTTCATTCATCTGCACTGCCTGCTCGGCTGCACTTTTCATCTTCCTTACTAATTCTATCCCTATTCCATTATTTGGTATATACATGTTTAATGTTCGTAATATTTCACTTTCTTCATAATTTTGAAAATAATATACTATTGTTAATATGTCTTTTGCATATACCTTTTCTATTCCTCTCGCCGACAGCGCTGGTGAACTATTTTGATCTAACAACATATTATCTACTTCGTCTACTATTGCTACATCATACTTCCTTTTCCCTCTTATCCTTCTGTTCGTATATAGTTCTCCTAGATATGCAAATTCGAAATTTCGTCCCGTGGAATATACTATACTTCTATTAAATACCTCTACATTAAAATTGTTCTCAAATTTTGTCCCTCTATCATAATATCCTTCATCTCCTACTTCATGATATAGGACTCCACTTAACTCTCCTCCTATTTTGTCTTCAAATAACTCATAAAACTTTCTCTGGTCTTCTTCATCTCTTTTCGCTAATTCTGTTGTTGACGTTATTATATCCACTTGTCTGTCTCTTAGCGCCAATACTATTGCCAATATTCCTATTATAAATGATTTTCCTTCTCCTGTTTTTACTTCTGCTACCGCTCCTTTTCTGTCTCCATGTTGATTTAATATTTCATCAGCCAATCTCAATATTGTTAAAATTTGCACAATATATGGTGTTCTTTTTTTGTCATGATTTTGCTTTATCGTTATACACACATTTATTATACTATTACTGATTCCATCCAAAGACGTATCATTGGTGTTTTCATTTACATATTTTCCCAATTCAATAGCTTTGCTTATCTTTTCTACATATTCTGCGTACTTTTTATTAGCTGGATCTGCTTGTACTAACTGTTCTATAGTAGTAGTTTCGGGCTTTTGGCTCGAAGCCGGAACTGCTTGTGGTTCTTCTTTTGGAGAAGGTCCTACTTGTGGTTCTGTCTTTGGTTCTTCTTTTGGAACAGGAACTACCGTTGGTTCTTCATTTTCTTCTAATTCATCATCATTTTCAAATACATCTTCTACTTCCTTATCTTCGTCCTTTTTTGATATATCATAGGATACAATTTCGCCATTTTTATTATATATTATTTTTTCAAGATTGTCATATCCTTTGCAATCATTTTCTATTACTTTGTTTATATCTATATTTTCATCTTTTAATCTTATAATTTTTATCTGATTTTTTGGTAAATATTTTAGCAATTTAAGATTACAAAATACCGTTTTTATTTTTTTACTTCCTTCAAATGCACCTTTTTCGATACTTTCTACTCCATCAGGTATTTTTATATATTTTAGATTTTGACAATAACTTAAACCCTTACTTTTTATTCTTCTTAATGTTTCAGGCAACGCTATATTTTCTAAATTATAAAAGTCGCTTAATTTTTCTCCTATTTCGATTGTTCCTTCTTTGATCTCTAATTTTTTCAAATTCTTTTTAGCATTTTTGCTCAGACTTGAAGCTGTTGTTGCAGAACATTTTATACTCTCTATGTTTTCGAATGCATCACAACTCTCTCCACATAATTTTGTGTTATCATTTTCGAAAATTAATTCTTTCAATTTATAGCAACAATCAAAATCTTTTTCATGTACTTCCAAAACCCAATCTGGAACTACCAATCTTTCAATATCCCATTTAGGCAATCTATGCAACCACTTTGGATCTGCTTTAACATTCTTTAAATTGGTACAATTTTCAAAAGTGCCTTCTTCAATAGATTCTACTGTTTTTGGAATAACTAACTTATTCAATACATCACCATTAACATAATCTCTTTTGCTTATATTCTTAACACCATCTAATATTTCTCCATATTGTGGACGTATTTTCTGTATATTCGATTCACTTACAATTAAGATTAAATTAGGACACTTTTCAAATATTTTATTAGTAACATTTTCATCTTCTACCCAACTATCTGGTACATTTGATAATGTTATCAAATTTTGGCAACCAGAAAAACTGTCAAAATTTATATTGTTGTCTACTTTTTCAGTTTCATCTAGTAATATATGTTCCAAATTAGCCTTATTAAAACTTTCCAATAATCTCAAAGGACACTTTACAAAGTTAATATTACTGCAATTGTCAAACGTTCCTTGTTCAATTTTTGTAACAGAATCAGGTATTACAACCTGTTTAACATTTTTACAGTTTTCAAACGCTGCTTTATCAATCTCTTGAATTCCTTCAGAAATAAATATCCTTTCAAAATTTGATATTTTACTTAAAATTTTTAAACTGTCTGGTGTACATTTTATAAATTTAGCTTTTATCTCTTCATCTATTTCCGATAAAATATCATTAGCCTCATCATGCTCAATCTCTATTACTTCACTATTACAAAGTTTTCTAATAAACTCGTAGTCTATTAAACTGCGGTCACGTGGCACTCTTGCTATTGTATCAAACATTTGTCTAAGTTTTTCGTTATCGCTAGTTACATTATCATAATATAATGAATTACAACCTTCAAAAGCTGTCTCATTTATTGTGTCAACTTTGTTTAAATTAATTTTGCTTAAACTTTTACAACCTTTAAATGCTCTATCAGGAATTTCAGTTACTCCTTCTGGCAAACTTATTTCTCGTAAACTTTCACAGCCTTCAAAAGCACCTTCTTCAATTTGTTTCAAACTGTTAGGTAAATCTACTTTATTTAAGTTTTTACAATGTTTAAATGCTCTGGCAGGAATTTTAGTTATTCCTTCTGGTAAACTTATTTCTTGTAAACTTTCACAGCCCTCAAATGCACCTTCTTCAATTTCATTTATACTTTTCGGTAAAATTATGCTACTTAAATATTTCTTATTTTTAAATCTCTTAGCTCTAATCTTTTTGATTCCGTCTGGAACTTTTATTTCCATATATCTATCTAAATTAAGATAATAAGCAAAATCAATATCATCAATAAGATCGAATTTTATATCATATTTATTGGGATCATCTTCTCGTTTTAACCGTACATCAAATGATTCTATTTTTGTAAAATTATCTAAAGCTCCGTCATCAATTGTTAAATTTTTTAATAAATCATCTCTGGTTTTCCAGTCATCCATAACAATATATAAACGTTTTAAACTATCACTAATTTCTTGAAAATCTTCGCATTTTATATTTACTTTTTCAATGCCATCGCTTTGATTGTCTGGATCTTCAATTTCTTTATATGTTTGTCCCTCTAGAACACAAGTAATCATTTTTTCTTTTTCAGCCCAAATACCAATGTCTTTTAACTTAAATTTATCTTTTTTAAATTTACTCAACCACTTAGTAGGACATATTATAGAAAATATATCATATTCATCAAACGCATCATCATCTATTTCCTTTACCTCTGGTGGTATCTTGACAAAGTTCAAATTATTCCAATATTCAAATAGGTCTTTAGTTATTTTTTCATTCTGTTCTTTAACGAAAACACCGTCAGAAGATGCTGTTTTCGACATATCTAACAGATCTTCAGTACAAGGCGCTTCAATATCACATTTTTCTAATTTGAATCTTTGCCCAGATTGTCTGTTTCCAACGTTTAATTGCAAATCATTGTCATTTCCAATTACATCAAGTTTTAACCCATTAGATTTTAATATAAATTCATATTGTCCATCTCCAACATCTGATATTTTCCATTTAAAACTATTAGCCAATGACAAATTACGTTGCTTTACTTTTGTTCCAACTCCACCTTTAAAATTTTCTAAACCAATACACTTAGCAGAATTTCTATTTACCTCATTTTTTCCATTAATCACTGTATGCATGGGAATTATTGTATAATACCCATCTTTAGGATCACGCCACAAATAAAATTGCTGATTCTCACTTCCGTCTGGGTAATACATATACATCATATCAAAAAGCACTCTCGCAATATTTTTTGAACATATTTGGAGACTTGCATTGTCATCGCAATTTAAATCCTTAACATCTAGAACTTTGTCTGGTCCAACCATACTTATTATGTTATATACTCCAGGTTCTACTGTTTGAGGTAACTTACGTCCATTTTCACAATAAAACTTTGTAATTTGAGAATGTATATCCCTTTTAGCATTTTGAGCACACTTATTTTCTACTTTCTTTTTTGAAGGTCTCCAAAAACTTAATTTAAATTTTTGAGCATTTGATTTGCTTTCATTGTTTACTTGCAAGCGTAAACCGTCGTGATAACCTTTTCCATCTAAGCGAACATCTAGTTTAAGCCCATTAGATTTCAACGTAAACTCATATTTTCCATGTCCAACATACTTTAATCTCCATTTGCAATGATCCTCAAAGCATAAATTACGTTGTGTTACGTTTGTTCCAACTCCGCCTTTAAAATTTTCTAAACCAATACACTTAGCAGAATTTATATTTACATTTTTTCCATCAAATACTGAATGAATTGGAATAATTGTATAACATCCATCTTCAGGATCACGCCATAAATAAAATTCCTGATTTAAGAATTCTGGATTAGTATACTGCGTGCCAAAATATTCATGTTTTGTATATATTTGACAAAATATATTATCTTCGTTACGGGGTCCCAAAACATCCAAAAACATATACATATTACTGTTAGGATTCTTTCCAACCATGCTTTGTATACAATATGCTCCAGATGGCACAGTTTTAGGAAATCCTGCCATTCTGTCAGATATAGCTTGTATAGCATCTCTAGCTTCTCTAGGATTTATAGCCTTTTTTGAAGGTTCCCATCCACTTAATTTAAATTTTTGAGCATTTGTGTTATTTCCAATATCTATTTTCAAACGTGAACAATTGTCATATTTACCGTTTTCATTTTGTTCCAAATCTAGTTTAAAGTCATTAGATTTTAAAATAAATTCATATTGTCCGTTTCCAACATCAATTACTTTCCATTTAAAGTTATCATCAAAAGATAAGTCACGCTGCACTACTTTAGTTCCAGCAGTAGTATTCTCTACACCAATACACTTAGGAGAATCTTCAATTATTTCCTTTTTTTCGTCAATCACCGTATGCAGGGGAATTATTGTATAATATCCATCTTCAGGATCACGCCATAAATAAAATTCTTGATTTAAGAATTGTGGACCAGCATACTGCTCCCCAAAATATTCATGTTTTGCCCATATTTGAATATTGGCGTTATCTTCTTTAGACACAGATTGAATATCTATAAACATATCTTGATTGCTGGAATTCTTTCCGCACATACTTTGTATACAATATACTCCAGATGGTACTGTTTGAGGTATTTTACGTCTGTTTCCATAATAAAAATTTGTAATTTGAGAATCTATAATCCTTCTGGCATTTTGAGCACACTTATTTTCTACACCCTTTTTTGAAGGTTTCCAAAAATTCAATTTAAACTTTTGAGCATTTGATTTATTTTCATTGTTTACTTGCAAACGTAAACCGTTGTGATAACCTTGTCCATCTAAACGAACATCAAGCTTAAGACCATTAGATTTCAGAATAAATTCATATTTTCCATGTCCAACATACTTTATTTTCCATTTACAATGATCTTCAAAACACAAATCACGTTGTGTTACATTCGTTCCAACTCCACCATTAATATCTTCTAAACCAATACACTTAGCCGAATCTATATTTACATTTTTTCCATCAAATACTGTATGCATGGGAACAATTGTATAATATCCGTCATCCTCAGGATCACGCCATAAATAAAATTCCTGATTTAAGAATTCTGGACTAGTATACTGTTGTCCAAAATATTCATGTTTTGTATATATTTGAAGAGGTTGGTTGTCTTCTTTAAATGCTCCACAAATGTCCAAAAACATATCTTGATTGTCGGGATTCTTTCCAAGCATGCTTTGTATACAATATGCTCCAGATGGTACTGTCTTAGGAAATCCTGCCATTCTATCAGATATGGCTTTTATAGCCTCCTTAGCCATTCTAGAATTTATACCCTTTTTTGAATGTTCCCATTTACTTAGTTTAAATCTTTGACCAGATGAATCATTTTGAATGTTTAATTGCAAAAGTGAACCATTACGATAACCCTGCGCATCTTTACAAACCTCAATTTTAAGCTTATTGTTAGATTTCAGCGTAGATTTAAGCGTAAATTCAATTTGCCCATTACCAACGTTACTTATTGACCACTTAAAGTTATCATCAAAAGATAAGTCACGCTGCACTAGCTTAGTTCCAGCAGCAGCATTCTCTACACCAATACATTTAGGAGAATCTTCAATTATTTCCTTTTTTCCATTAATCACCGTATACATGGGAATTATTGTATAACATCCATCGTTTGGATCACACCATAAATAAAATTCCTGATTTAAGTATGTTGGACTAGCATACTGCTTCCCAAAATATTCATGTTTTGCCCATATTTGAATAGCAGCACTATCTTCTGCAGATGGTCCGTTAACATCACAAAACATATCCTGATTATCAGGATTCTTTCCAACCATGCTTTGTATGCAATATACCCCTGATGGTATAGGTTGAGAAAATTGTTGTTTAGTATTCACCGCATAAACCGGCAATACTATATTTGTCATCATTACAATTAACATAATAATGCTTATAGAAATTGTCACCACTTTTTTTGACATCTTGTTACATATTCCTTCCTTTTTCGTCGTTTTGTTTGCAAACAAGGTAATTTTAACACAGCGTTCAAATCGTGTAAACCGTTTTTTTTTGATATATATGTAATTTTGTTTAATTTCTACATGAATTTACAGTTTAAATTCGTCAATTGTCACAAAAACTTTTCATGCTCGATTTCAAAGTTATTCTTTTAAAAAGTTGAGTTTATCCAACTCAATCTGAAGCTTAAGGAAATATAAACCTATAATTTTTTCTATCAAGTTAAATATGTTTCTCTCTAAATTTACTCGACATATAACCTAAAATAAAACATAATTTTATCATATATATCTCTCTGAATTGCTTCCTTTAAAACTAACTATAATTCAAAATATTATACAAATTAATTTATGTATGCTATACTTAAACTAAATATTGAAGACAATTTATTAAACTTTAAATTTAGCAAAGAGGCAAAACAAATGAATATTTTGATAGCAGATGATGAAAAAGAAATAGCAAATTTGATAGAAATATACTTGAAAAATGAAGGATATAATGTCTACAAATACTATAGCGGTGAAAATATACTAAACGATTTAAAAAACATAGATATAGACTTAGCTATATTAGATGTAATGATGCCGAATGTTGATGGATTTTCTTTGTGCAAAAAATTAAGACAAAGTTATAACTTTCCTATAATATTTGTTACAGCTAAAATTGAGGACATAGATAAAATAAATGGTCTAACACTTGGCGCAGATGATTATATAACAAAACCATTTCAACCATTAGAACTTGTTGCTAGAGTAAAAGCTCATCTTAGAAGATACACTAAATATAACAAAAAAGAAACACACGACGAAAACATAATTGATTTTAGAAATATTGAAATAAATAAAAATTCCCATGAGTTTTATTTAAATTCTAAGCTTATTAATTTAACTCCCATAGAATTTGAAATTTTGTGGGTACTATGTAAAAACAGAGGTAACGTTGTCAAAACTGATGATCTTTTCATTAATGTTTGGAAAGAAAAATACTATGAAAAAGATAATAACACAGTCATGGTTCATATTAGACATATACGAGAAAAATTAAATGATAACACTAAAAATCCAAAATATATAAAAACTGTATGGGGAGTGGGATATAAAATTGAAAAATAAAAATCAACATACGCTAAATAATCTTTTAAAAGAAACATACAAGAAATTTTTACTAAAAATATTACTAGCTGCACTGTTAACATTTATATTCATTATAATCACGTTTTTTATAATTAATACCCTAGATTTTCAGTGGGCATACAACATGTATCCCATTTTATACTATAGCATTAGAGATTTATGGTATAGTGGCTATTTTATACTATATTCAACAATATTATTGTTCTTAATATGGACCATATTTGTTTTAATTTTGTTATATAGAATGCTGAAAAAAGTATTTTCCTACATAAATGCAGTATCTGATGCTTCAAACAAACTATTAGATGAAAATGTTAGCATAATAGAGTTACCAGATGGATTGGAAGAAATCCAAAACAAAATGAATATTTTAAAAATGACATCAGAAAAAAATGCTCGATTGGCAAAAGAAAGTGAAAAAAGAAAAAATGATTTAATTGTCTATCTAGCACACGATCTAAAAACACCTCTAACATCATTAATTGGATATTTTTCTTTAATTGATGAAGCAAAAGATATGCCCAACCCACAAAGAGAGAAATACGTAAAAATCGCATTAGAAAAATCATATAAACTTGAAGATCTAATAAACGAATTGTTTTATATTGCAAGATTTAATTCAGAAACAATTATTTTAGAAAAACAAGAAATAAACTTAAATATGATGATAGAACAAATTATAGACGATTTTTATCCAATATTAAAAGAATTGAAAAAAGAAATTCAATATAGTTATAATGAAAATATAAAAATCTACGCAGATCCAGATAAATTATATCGAGCATTCAATAATTTGCTAAAAAACGCAATTAACTACAGCATAGATAAAACAATCAAAATTGAAACAATCACGCATGATGATAAAGTTGATATTTTGATAAGCAACAGAACAAAAAAAATACCTAAAGAAAAACTTGATAAAATATTTGAAAAATTCTATCGTGTTGATTCATCTCGTACAAGCAGAACTGGAGGCAGTGGATTAGGTTTGGCCATAGTTAAAGAAATCATAAATCTTCATGACGGAAATGTTCATGCTACAAGTGATGATGAATATATTAAATTTCATATTCAATTACCTGTAAAAAAATCTTAAGTAATTTTTAAGAATTTAATAAGGTTCAATTAAAAAAATTTCATTCTAAAATTGATACACTTTATTAGTATTATTTTAGAATGATCGGAGTTGCACATAAATTATGCACTTAGTTGAACCAAAAGTAAAAAAAATTGGATTTTTGGCTATTATCTTAACAACAATTTTGTTAATTATAGGCTGTAGAACATATATAAATTCCACAGCAAAATTAGATACAGAAAAAAAACAGATGCAAAATGAAATTCTTGAACCATTCGAAAAAAGTCCTACTTATGACGAACTATCAAGTGTCAACAACAATGTAGGAACTGTTCAAGAACGACTTAGTAAATTAAAAAAGCAAGATAGCAGAATAAATACCATTATAAATAACTCTTCACATTATCCCAAAGAGCTTATTGATATGCTATCACGCGATATTGATATGTTAGATTTTGTTTTAAAATATCCAAATATGAAAGGTAATATCGGTAGCGATAACGTTGGAAAGATAACTAAAGGAAATATTCCATTACTGTTACAATGGGATGAAAGATGGGGATATTCAAATTATGGAGACAATATTATAGCTGTAAATGGCTGCGGCCCAACTGCACTCTCAATGGTTATTACAGGATTAACTGGAAACAATTCAATCACACCACAACAAATAGCAAAATTTTCAACAAATCACGGTTACTATGTTAAATCAGTGGGCACAAGTTGGAGTTTAATGACAAGAATAAGTGGACATTTCGGAATAAAAAGCAATCAATTAAGTGTAGATAAAAATACTATTTTTTATGCTTTAAAAAATGGAAAACCAATTATATGTTCGGTCAAAGCAGGAGATTTTACAACCAAAAGTCACATAATTGTTCTGACTGGAGTAGAAAACGACAAAATTAAAGTACATGATCCAAACAGCAAAAAAAGAAGTAACATATTATGGGATTATGATAGAATAGCACCTCAAATTAGAAATTTGTGGGTTTTCTCTACTAAATAAAAAATCTTTACATTAAAATTTTCCACAACATGAAGAAAACATAACCATAACGCCAGTAAAAAACAAAGTTGGATTTTTAAAATATATAATTACAATAATTCCAGCAATCATCAAAAAAACAGCTATACATGTTGAAATTATGAAGCACATTTTTATACAAATATTAAAATCAAAAAATTTCTCAAATACTCTGAATAATATTTGTCCTCCATCTAAAGTTATGCTAGGCAACAAATTAAACACAAACAAACATAAATTAACCACTGCGCCTATGCGCATATTAAATTTACAGCATATAAAAAATAGTATTAAATTTCCAAAACAACCTGAAATTAAAACAATTATGTCCTGTAAAAAATTTAACTCATTCGACTTTATTAATTTAATTCCACTCAATTCAAAACAAATACATTTAGGCTTGGATGAAAAAACACACAAAAAAATAACATGAAAACTTTCATGAAAAAATGAAGAAAATATACCCCACATTACAATTCCCGATGTATCGTATAACAAAAAAATAGAAATTAGACATATGTATAAAAAAGAAATCGAAAAATTGACTCCAAAAATTCTAAATCTAATCATACAAGTTTAGGAAATATTCTAGACGGATCTATCCATTTACCGTCTTTTTTTATACCAAAATGAAGATGGGGACCTGTAACCAAACCGCTATGTCCAGATTTAGCTACTAATTGTCCCCCTACAACACTATTACCAGGTTCAACTAATATTTCACTACAATGAGCGTACAATGACTCATATCCATCCGCATGTTGTATAAAGAAAAAGTTTCCAAACCATTTAGAACTTGATTTTTTGGTTACTACCCCATCTGCCATAGCTATAACAGGCGTGCCATCTCCAACAACAATGTCAACTCCATTATGTATCTCATTTGGTTTTCCCGTTAATGGACTCTCTCTTCTTCCAAATTTAGATGATATTCTACCTTGTGCTGGCTGCTTAAATTCATAAAATGTTATATCTCCATTATCGTGCACTATTAAATTATCAATTGAGTTTTCCAAATCACTTTCCAACGGCTGTGCCATTAATTCAGATTCTATTTCATCATTATTTGCCATATTCTCTAAATCAATTGGTTTCAGTTCACTCAAAGAAAATTTTATTTTTTCTAAAATATTTTTTAGTTCACTTTTTAGTTCCTCCCCCTCTAATGAAGTTTTTATTTGTTGTCCTATAACAGTATACATATCCGGTGATATAAGTTTTAAACCTCCAAGAATTGCCATTAAAAAAACACACAAAAATGTTTGAAAACTCACAACACTAAGAAACAAATTACATTTTCTTTTACTATTTACATTTTTTATCTCACAATCTTTTTTTTCTTCTTCAATTTCGCCATTAATCAAAAACTCTTTATTAAAATAATCACTATTCACGTCATATCACCTCTATTTAAAAATTTTATTCAATAATAAAAAGGGATATGCACAACCATAGTCTAATTTACGTATTATATAATTGTGAAAAACACGTTTAAGGCCAAAGGGTGAGTTATTATAATGAGATATAAACGTAGAAGAAATTTTGGTAACAATATAACCGGAAAATTATTAATTGCAGGAGGCATTTTAATAATAATTTTTACGACACCAGTAAAAACAATCGCTATAATAACCGCTATTATTCTAATAATATCTGGTCTAATATTGATGTTTTGTTACAGGTAAACCCCATTAAAAAGGAGCTGTTATATATGAAAATTGTTGTAGTTCATAGTCCAAAAATGCTATCTCCTATTCTTAGATTATTGTTCAAAATCAAAAAAGAAACCATTTAAGAAAAGGATCTGCCCCAAAGCAGATCCTTTTAATATTTCACAATCAGCAACGTTATTAAAATTATTCTTAAATTTCACCTGTTATTTTTGTAAAAATTAAAACATACTCCAGAATTTATTTTCATAATGAGCACAAGTTTCAAATATCTGATATAATTTTTCTTTTTCATTTGTCCCTATATTTGCCACTTCATTATCAAAAATATCAATCCACATACGGTTTGCCTCTACATATTCCGAACACGTATAAGCATCAAACCAAAATTTATATGGCGATTTACATATTTCAAAAAAATACTTTTTGGTTAATGATTTCCCTATATATGCATAAATCCAAGAACAATGAAGCAATGCCAATAAACAAGCCAAAAAACCTTCTTTATATAAATTATTACGTATATACCCTACATATTCATTAATAACATGTGCTTTTCTATAACTCGTTACATTGTCACAACATATTCCAAATTTTTCCATGTTTGGTATATGAACTCTATATATTTCATTTTTTGTTTCATTCATAATTCTATAAAAAAAATCCTTCAATTGCACGCTATCTGCAAAATTCGAAACATGAGAAATTATATCAATATAATCCAACAAATATAAATAATCCTGTACTATATAATTCTTGAAACGAGCCTCATCAAGTGTTCCTTTGGCCATCTCTATAAGAAATGATTTTTCTGATGTTTCTTTCCACAAATAATGGACTTTTTGATATAGTTTATCTGAAAACTTCATAGGCTTCCTCTTCTACTTTTCCGCCACTATAGCAACATATCCTCCACTCTTATATCCCTCTGATACCTCTTCAGGCTCTTCATTTGTATACATAGGATTTTTGATTAGTGTTTGATAAAACAAAAATTTTTCAATATCCAAACATTTAAGCACATTGATTTTTTCTTCAGTAGAATGCCATATTCCCGCAGATGCTAACGCTAAAGGATATGGTAACTTAGGCATAGTATTCTCAAGAAACTCGTGATTATAAGTTTTTAAACTCTTTCCAAGAAGATACATAAAACCAAACGCACTCTCTTTAGGAACATCAAGTAATATTAATTTTCCACCTTTTTTCAAAGCAGCTAAACTTTTTTCATATACAGGCATCAAATTCTCAATATAACTAGAACTGCCATTAAAATAGATTATATCATAAGTATTATCCGGTAATTCAATATCTTCAATTAATCCATATTTAATAATATTAATTCCTCTTTTCTCAGCAATTGAACCCATATCCATCGAAGGCTCTATTCCTTCAACAACAGTGTTATCAATATAACTTTCAAACAATCCACTTCCGCAACCAACTGACAAAATCCTTTTATTTGAAGTATTTCCTAACACCTTAAGAAAAAGTTTTAATTCACTCATAAACAAGTTTTCATTTTCCATAAACCATTCATCGTAAATGGCAGCATATCCATCAAATTTATGTTTAATTTTCATATCAATATCACATCTCTTTAACTAAAAAATAATTGTGTGCCAAAGGTCCAGAACCGCTACCCAAATTTAACATTGCCAACAAAGCTCCAGACAAATAATTTTTAGCATTTTCTACAGATTCATTCAAATTATAACCTTTGGCAAGATTGGAAGCAATTGCACTGGAAAGAGTACACCCCGTTCCATGAGTATTGGAATTGCTAATCTTTCTACCACTAAACCACACAGGTTTATTACTCTCTGCACTAAAAAGTACATCGTTTGCCTCATTAACACTGTGTCCACCTTTAACAAGCGTAGAACACCCATAGCATTCAAATAATTTCCGTGCAGCTTTTTCCATATTAGTTTCATCTTTTATAGTCAAACCAGATAAAATTTCAGCTTCATATATATTAGGCGTGATTATAGTAGCAAGCGGCAAAAGTTTAGATTTAAGTAATTCAATAGCTGCCTCTCCAATAAGTTGAGCTCCACTTGTCGCAACCATAACTGGATCTAATACAATATTATTCGCTCTATAATGCAAAAGTTTATCGGATATCACGTCTATTAAATCAGGAGAAGAAACCATGCCTATTTTTACTGCATCAGGAAAAATATCCTCAAAAACCGCATCTAACTGTTTTCCAAGAAATTCCGGTGATGACTCAACTATATCCGTTACACAAGTAGTATTTTGTGCCGTAAGCGCTGTTACAGCACTCATTGCATATACTCCGTTCATAGTCATAGTTTTTATGTCTGCCTGAATACCAGCGCCACCACTAGAATCCGATCCTGCAATTGTTAATACTTTTTTCATTTAAATCTCCTTCTTAACTATATCAGCAGCAACTTTTCGGAGCAATTTAGTAGCCTTATAAATATCATGCTGTGCATATATAGCGCTTACTACAGCAATACCGCTTATACCACTATCAGTCATTAAATGAGCATTTTCTAAAGTAATTCCTCCTATTGCCACAACAGGAATTGATACAGTATTACATATGTCTTTCAAAGTTGCTAATGAAACCTCACTAGCATCTTCCTTAGTCTGTGTTGAAAAAACAGCTCCAACACCAAGATAATCTGCACCATTTTTTTCCGCAATTATAGCCTGTTCAACTGTAGTTACAGAAACTCCTAATATCTTATCAGATCCAATCAAGTCACGTACCTTACCTGCCTCCATGTCGCTCTGTCCAACATGCACTCCATCAGCATTTATTCTTACAGCAACCTCTACATTATCATTAATAATAAACGGAACATTATATTCATTAGCCAATTTTTTTAGAACTAATGCCTCTTTATAAAAGCCATCGTGATCTAGGCTTTTTTCTCTCATTTGCAAAAAGGTAATTCCTCCATCAAGACTCTCACGAACTGCGTCAAAAAAAGTCTTTTCTTTCACACAATTACGGTCAGTTATTGCATACAGAAGCAACTTCTCTGACAAATTGTTCTTTACTTTACTCTCATACAAAAGGTCATTACTATCTAGTCTCATATTTTGCACCCATATCAAGCGTTTTTCTATCCATATTGTATATTGCATCTATGATACGGTTTCTGTAAGTAGAATTACCTTCTCCCTCTTGCATTCTACTCAAACCAATCTCACCAGCAAGACCCATAGCACAAACAGCCGCTGCTGCTGCATCAAGTTGAGAATCAGGATTTGCCACAATAAAAGCCGTTATCATGCCTGAAAGCTGACACCCTGTTCCTGTCACTTTGCTCATATCAAAACAACCATTCCTGATAACAAAACATTTGTCTTTATCAGCCACTAAATCAATTGCTCCCGTAACGATAATAATTGAAGCAATATCCTCCGCCAATCTTTTTGCAAAACTCACAGTTTCATCCAAAATGTCTTCAGTAACTGCGTCTAACAAATTAACATCTACTCCACTAGTTATGCCCTCACCATTAGCAAGAGTTTTTATTTCTGATATGTTTCCTCTAATAGCTGTAAACTTAATCTCATTCATCAATCCAATAGCAGTATTAGTACGTAAAGTAGACGCACCAACACCAACAGGATCAAGCAAAACAACACGTCCAAGCTCGTTTGCCTTTCTTCCTGCTCTATACATTCCTTTTATACTACGCTGATTTAAAGTTCCAATATTTATATTAAGTCCTCCACATATAGATGTAATATCTTCAACATCTTCCGGTTCATCGGACATTATTGGACTTGCCCCACACGCAAGCAAAATATTTGCAACATCATTTACAGTTACATAATTTGTGATGTTATGGACCAACGGTGAATTCTTTCGAACATTTTCAAGATATTGCCCTAACATATAATCCTCCTTGGTTGAATAAAAATTTCAATTAACATGCCTCAGTATATCATAATACCCAAAAAATTCAACCATATAAAACTATAAAGTGAAAAAATCTACCAATGTTTTTTATTTTTTAATTCATTATATATAGCACAATAATTCTCGTAACGCCTTCTTGAAATAAGACCTCTATCCACAGCGTCTTTAACACCACAACTACTTTCAAATGTATGCGAGCAAGACCTAAATTTACAATCAGAATAATTCACAAACTCTCTAAAACATCCTGAAAGTTCTTCTTTAGAAATATTATCATATTTTAAAATATCAACAGTGGAAAATCCCGGAGTATCTGCAACAAACCCACCATTTACAGGAAACAATTCAACAACTCTAGTAGTATGTTTTCCACGCCCCAATTTATCACTAATTGGATTAGTTTTTAAGTTTAAATCTGGAAATAATCTATTCAACAACGTAGATTTTCCAACGCCAGAATTCCCACAAAATGCAGATATTTTTCCATCTATCAAATTATAAACTTTATTTAAATCACTATCCAAATCATTAATAAAAATATTTGTTATTCCCGCCAAATTATATATCTGAGCAATTTCATCTGATAACGATAAGTCTGTTTTAGTAACAATTATAGAAACATCTATTTGTTTATATTCTGCAATTGCAATCAATTTATCTAAAACCAAATAATTCACACTAGGTTCACAAACTGAAACCACTAACAAAATTAAATCTATATTAGCTATAGGTGGTCGTAGAAAAAAATTCTTTCTTGGCAATATCTCAGTAATGATATACGAATTCCCAGCCTGCTCTATAGTAACATGATCTCCCACAACCGGCTTTTGATAATTTTTTCGAAATATACCCCGTGCTTTGCAATTAAATATATTTCCTCCAGATTTTACCTTGTAAAAACCACTAATGGAAGAAACTATTAAACCTCTTTGCTCAGTCATTGAAATATCTCCACACATCAAAAATCACAAACTATAGTGTGCTAGCAAATGCTGCACTATTCAAGTTTTGAGATATTCCCGCAGGATCGCTACCATAATTTACTGTAACAGTTCCATATACAGCAGACCTTCCAGTTGTTGCATTAGTTATCTTAATAGTATATACCATAGTCGACGATCCAGAATCAGAGAAAGATATAGATCCACCTGTCTTATAATTTCCCTCGGCCAATATTTTATTACTCGAGTTTAAAACAGTAACACGAAATGTATCATCAATTGGCTGAGACGAGTTTAGAGGTATTGTCAAATTGGCTGATCGTTCTGCAGGTCTACCTGAACTAACAACAAGTTTTATTATTGTTCCAACTTCTGCCTCTCCCATTATATCCTGCGACAATATCGTTCCTGCCGGTTTAGAATCATCTTGTTCACTTACAGAAACATCAAATCCAGCAGAATTTAACGCAGACCTTCCTTGCTCTAAGCTTTGTCCTACAACATTTGGTACTTTCTGTGTCTTGCCTTTACCACTACTATAATATATTGTAATTTGAGTGTCTTTTGAAACCTGTTCTCCTGATTTAGGATCAGTAGATATTACATAATCCGCAGTTACATTTTTATCATCTTTTTCTACAGTAACTATATTTGTGAAACCAGCAGAACTTAGTTTAGCTTGTGCACTAGCAAGAGACATATTATAAACATTAGGAACAGTAGCAAGCTCTGGTCCAGAACTTACCTTTAATTTAATATCCTGATAATCATCTTTAACCTTCATACCAGGATTAGGATATTGCGCAAAAACCACACCCTTTTCATACTGTGAATTGGGCTCCTCGGTAACTGAAAATCCTAATTTTGCATATTTACCGTCATCCATAGTTTTTATATCTTCATATTTAACCCCAACAAAATCTGGAAGCTCAATATCATTATTACTTCCCCCACTATTTCCAAATACAAAAATACTTATAATTATTATTGAAGCTAAAACAAATGCACTAGCCACACCAATCAATATTGGAATTAATTTGCTCTTTTTCTTATTTGCATTTTTAGATGTTTTTTGTCCCTTCTCAAGAAGTTTTTTCATTTCTTCTTTTTCAGCAACAGAAAAATATTTTGTATTACCTTCATCATTAAAATACTTATATTCAAACAAAATATCAGGATTCTTCTTAAACTCATCAATATCACGTAACATTTCTGCAGCCGATTGATATCTTTTATTAGGATCTTTCTGCATAGCTCTAACAATTATATCAACTAAACCTTTAGGTATATCTGGATTTATTTTTAAAGGTGATTCAGCTAAAGATTGTATTTGTTTAGTAGCAATTAACTCAGGTGTATCTCCATCAAATGGTAATTTACCTGTCAACATTTCATACATGATAATTCCCATTGAATATATATCAGATTTTGCATCTGTTATTCCACCACTAGCCTGCTCAGGACTTATATAATGAACTGATCCTATAGCTTTATCTCTATTAATCCTTTCATCACGAGCAAAACGAGCTATTCCAAAATCCATTATTTTTATTGTTCCATCTTGCAACAACATAACATTTTGTGGTTTAATATCCCTATGTACAATGCCTTTATCATGTGCATGTTGTAATGCCCTCAAAATTTGAAATGTAAAATGTACAGTATCTTTCCAATCTAAAACTTTTGCTTTATCTATAAATTCTTTTAAGGTAACGCCATCAATATATTCCATTACAATATACTGTATTCTGTCTCCAAAGTTAACATCAAAAATTCGAACTATGTTTGGATGAGACAAACTTGCAATCGCTTTAGATTCATTCCTAAATCTGCGAACAAATTCTTCATTGCCCAAAAATTCATCTTTCAAAACTTTAACAGCAACATCACATTTTTTTACATTATCAAAAGCTTTATATACATTAGCCATTCCACCTATTCCAATAAGTTCAGTGAACTCATATCTACCATCTAAACGCTTACCAATTAATTTGTCCATTCATAATCCTCCCTAACACAAATATCTCAAAAATATCAATAATATATACAAATATCAAAACTCTATTAATATTATGGTAATATTATCATGGCCACCATTACTATTCGCCAAATCAATTAAACGATTAACCAATTTTTTTAAACCTCTTCCAGACTTTAAAACCTGTTTTATTTCGCTATCACTACACACACTGGTTAATCCATCTGTACACAGTAAAAGCATATCTCCTTGTCTAACTTTAGAACAATAAAAATCATATTCAACATCATGTAGTATTCCAATAGCTCTTGTAATCTCATTTCGCCTAGGGTGAACTCTTGCTTCTTCCTCAGTTATTTTTCCAGAATCAACCAACATTTGAACATATGAGTGGTCTACTGTAATTTGAGTTAATATATCATTCGCATATAAATAAGCTCTACTATCCCCAACATTGCTTACCAACAAATCATCGCCTACTAAAATCGCACTTACAACAGTTGTTCCCATTCCTGTCAAATTTTCATTTGAAATGGCCTTTGTTAAAATACGTTTATTTGCAATAACATAAGCATTAACAACCATTTTACTAACAGCATCAATATCGGTTTTTCTATTTAATCCTTTAAAAAATTCTTCAACCAAAATATCACGCGTAACCTGACTAGCCACATTTCCGCCGTTTTGACCACCCATTCCATCACAAACAAAAGCAAAACAAGAATTTTCGTTTGGTTCACCATACGCAAAAGAATCCTGATTAACATCCCTAACCTTACCAATGTCAGTTTTTCCGTAAATATTCAAAGAAGAACCCCCTTTAAATTAAACATCCAAAGAATCCCTTCTCAATTGCCCACAAGAGGCATTTACATCCTGTCCCAAAGTACGACGAATAGTAACCGGAATCCTTTTATTTTTCAAAATATCAAAAAATCTACGAAGTTGAACATTTTCAACCGCCTTAAATGATTCTTCAGATATTGGATTAATAGGAATTAAATTAACGTGACAAAGCATGCCTTTTAAGCGTTCAGCAAGCTCAATAGCATGCTTATCTAAAACATTAACTTTATCAATACAAGCATATTCAAACGTTATTCTTCTATTTGTTTTCTTAATATATCTATGACATGCATCCATCAGCTGATCAATACTCCATTTTTTTGCCACAGGCATAATGGATTTTCTAATTAAATCATTCGATGCATGCAAGGAAATTGATAAATTTATAGAAATATTTTCATCTGCCAATCTGTTTATTTTATCTACCAAACCACATGTAGAAACTGTTATATGCCTTAATCCTAAGTTTCTTCCTTTAGGGTTAGAAACATTTTTTACAAATTGTATAAAATTATCATAATTATCTAATGGCTCACCAATTCCCATAAGCACTATATTTCCAATTTTACAATCTAAATCTCTTTGAGCAACATAAAGCTGATCTAACATTTCGGATGTAGTTAAGTTTCTAACAAACCCAGATTTTCCTGAAGCACAAAAACTACATCCCATTTTACAGCCAACTTGAGATGATATACAAATTGTCCTACCAAAAGCATATTCCATAACAACTGACTCTATGCATTCACTATCTTCAAGCATATACAAATATTTTACAGTATTATCAAGAGATGATACAAGTTTTTTTTTGATTTTTATGCTATTTATATAAAATTCACTATCCATTTGTTGTATAATTTGTTTAGAAACATTCTTCATCTGATCAAATGAAACAACATTTTTTTCATGTAACCATGAAAATATTTGATCTGTGCGAAATTTTTTATAGTTATTTTCTTGAATCCAATTACTCAATTCATCATATGAAATAGACTTTATATCTTTTTTAGTCAACTTTACCGACCCTCCGAAGAACGCTTACAAAAAAACCATCACACTCCAACGTTCCATTTATCATAGTTAAATATTCGTCCGAACTTGGAAAATACTGATTGACAAATTCTGGAATAGGACAAATTTCAAAATTATTATTATCTCTTAAAAAATCACTAACAATATTTTCATTTTCAACTTTTCTTAAAGTACATGTTGAATAAATCAAATATCCCCCACTTTTTACACTTTTAGATGCAGATTGTATTATTTTTCTTTGAACTTTAGTTAAATCATTAACATCTTCTGCTCTTTTATATTTAATTTCTGGCTTACGTCTAATAACTCCAATTCCCGAGCAAGGAACATCGCATAAAACCAAATCAAAAATCTTACCATGTTCATGTTCAGCATTAAAAACAACGCAATCTATCTTAGATAATCCTAATCGCTTAGCATTTTTATCAATCAAACCAACTCTCTTAGAATAAAGATCACACGCAACAATATTGGCACCAGTTTCTTGAGCTATAGTAAATGTTTTTCCGCCTGGTGCTGCACAAACATCCAAAACACTTTTGGGCTTAAAATGAGATGCTATTAACGAACAAATCTGAGAAGAAATATCCTGAATATGAAAAAGGCCATCTAAAAAAGCTTGCGTTCTTAAAACATTTCCTTGTTCAACAACTAAGCAATTTTCAATCGGAGATTTTTGCACAACAATCCCCTCCTGATTTAACTTAAAAATCAAATCAGAACAGTTAGTTTTGCTAGTGTTAACCCTAATATTAACATTAGCTCTATTAAGCTGACCTTTTAAAAAATTCTTAGCAGCCTCAGGTCCATAATCATTAATCAAACTTTCAACTATCCAAGAAGAACAAGAATATAATATTTTCAGATTCTCAATATTATTGTCTTCTTCACATGGCAATTCAAAACTTTTATTTTTCCTTATAAACGACCTCAAAATAGCATTGACAAATCCAACTGCACCTCTATTTTTTGAAATCTTTACAAGATTAACATACTCATTAACAACAGCATAATCATTAGCATTCATATACAAAAGTTCGTATATTGCCATCTCAAGAATAATTCTTACTTTATTTTGAATCTTTTTTACCTTGGAATATAAGGATATAATATAATCTAATGTTAATTTAGTTTCCAAGACACCATAAAACAATCTAGAAACAAAATCTCGATCTCTAGAATCCAAAGATTCTTCACTGTTCAAAAAAGAATTCAAAACAATATTAGAATATCCATTTTCAACAATAACACGATATATTAGTTCCATAGCTACTTCTCTGCAATTTTTCTTCTTAGTCATCATTTCTTCTCAACAACAAGATACGAATTAACTGTGCTAAAGACACCAAAAACGCAACAACATATGTCATAGCAGCAGCCCAAAGAACTTTTTTCACGCCAGAAATTTCTGAAGAGTCTAATATACTTCTAGATTCAATAACCGAAATAGCCCTCCTACTAGCATTAAATTCAACAGGCAACGTTATCAATTGCAATATAAAAGTTAAACTAAATACTATGAGTGCCATATAAATAAACCACGACATATTGTAAAAAAGACCAAGAACAAACATTGGAATATATAGCCACGAACTAAATCTAACAGCAGGAATAACAGCAGCTCTTAATTTTACAGGAACATAATTTTTAGCATATTGAATAGCATGCCCCGCTTCATGAGCAGCAACTCCAACTGCAGCAACTGAATGTCCACTATAATTTTTCTCAGACAATCTAAGTGTATTTGTTCTAGGATCAAAATGGTCTGTTAGTTCACCAGCCACCCTTTCTATCCTAACATGCCTTAATCCCATGCCATCCAAAATATTTCTAGCAGCTTCCGCCCCACTAATTCCTCGTCTATTCATAATCCCAGAATATTTACTATAAGTAATTTTCATTTTGATTTGTACAACAAATGTTAATAAGAGCAATGGCAAAATAACCACTATAAAGTACATCATATCTTGCGAACCATAATATAAGTACAAAAAACTCACTTCCTATCAATCTAATATTTTTCCTCTTTTTAAACTACTACCATTAAAAAAATCTTTAGCTAACATTTTTTTCTTTCCCTCCAGTTGAACCTCAACAAATTCAACTGCACCACTTTTGCAACCAACAATAAATCTTTTATTATCTAAAATTTCTCCAGGTTTCCCAGAATAATCATTATTTAAAACACTTCTATATATTTTTAATTTTTTCCCTTCTAAATAACAATATGCACACGGCCAATCAGACAAACCACATATAAACTTATGAACACATCTAGCCGGCATATTAAAATTAATTTTGGCAATTTCTTTAGTCAACATAGGAGCATAACTCGCTTTGCTATCATCTTGAATCGTGCGGGTAATCGATCCAGATTCAATATTTGATAAAGTTTTATCAAGTAACATTGCTCCCATAGGCGCTAATCTCTCAAAAAGTTCAGAAGCAGTCTCATTTTCACCAATACTAGTCTCTACACAATCAATAATGTCACCAGTATCCAACCCTTCCGACATATACATGGTTGTAACTCCAGTCACATCATCTCCATTTAAAATACTAGCTTGTATTGGAGATGCCCCGCGATATTTAGGTAACAAAGAAGCATGAACATTAATACATCCATACTTAGGAATTTCTAAAATTTCCTTGGGCAAAATCTGCCCATATGCAACAACTACTATAACATCCGGATTAATATTTTTTATATTTTCAATTTCTTCACTACCCTTTAAACTATTTGGCTGATAAACAGGTATTTTTTCATCAACAGCCTTAACTTTGACCGCTGAAGGTTTAAGAATTTTCTTCCTACCAAAAGGTTTATCGGGTTGTGTATATACTGAAACCACCTCATGATGACTTTTAATAAGTGTTTCAAGAGTCGCTACTGCAAAATCAGGCGTACCCATAAAAACTACTCTCATAACAAAAAACAACTCTCTCTCAATAATTTTAGTCAACTTGGTTTAAGTCTTTCGCCTTTTCTAAAAAAACAATTCCACTCAAATGATCTATTTCATGACAAAGTGCACGCGCAAGCAACCCTTCACCCTTAACAAAAAAAGGTTTTCCAAATC
Source organism: Oscillospiraceae bacterium (assembly GCA_902798695.1). Taxonomy (GTDB): domain Bacteria; phylum Bacillota; class Clostridia; order Oscillospirales; family Ruminococcaceae; genus RUG12519. The sequence goes on along the minus strand of CADBXK010000002.1, from coordinate 142,938 downwards.
TATCATACGCTTTAACTTTAACATAAGCCGGTCTCTCCACATTTCCATATTGATTAGGATATGAAAGACACCCTTCTGGCCCAAATTGCTTACCCTTTGTCTCTATAACTTGAGGATTAACCAATTCAATGACGCCTTCACCAATATCAATAACTGTTACACAACGCAAAATTCCAACCTGCGGAGCGGCCAACCCAGCAGCATTTTCAACTGAGTGTAAAGTTTCAACCATATCATCTATTAGAAGGGCCAATTGCTCATCAAATTTTACAACTTCCCTACATTTTTTATGCAAAACCGGATCATCATTCGTTATTATATTTCTACGTGCCATAAGTCCTCCTAATTTTAAAAACAACAACATTCAACACAATTATTATATTATATTATTTCACCATTCATGTCAATATTGCACCTAACTCTCGAAAAAGCACTGGATGAAAAGACTTTCACTGCTATAGGCCTAATCCAATTTCTAAAATTAGTTCCATTTTTGCACTTTATTATAACCCTTTTTCTATAGCGATTATTTAATTTTTCTAAATATGGAGTTGATATTCCCAAAACTTGTAATGGCACACGATTTGTTGCATATTTGCGACACTCATCGATAAATTTTCTAGCACATTTCGTAACTATTTCATTATCAATCCCACTAAAATTCACAATGCATAAGTCACAAAAAGGCGGACAAAGAAAATTCTCTCTTTCAACAATTTCACTTCTATAAAACGCGTCATAGTCCTGCTGAGCAGCCTGTAAGATTGTCTGATTATCAGGATTATATGTTTGAATTATTGCCCTTCCTTCTTTGTCTCCACGACCGCTTCTTCCAACAACTTGTGTAAGCAAAGAAAACATTTGTTCATGACATCTAAAATCAGCACCATATAGCATATTATCAATAGATAAAACCCCAACCAAAGTCACATTAGGAAAATTTAGTCCCTTAGCAACCATTTGCGTTCCAATTAATATATCATATTTACCTTCCTCAAAATGCTTTATTTTTTCTTCTAAATCTAGCCTGTTAAATATAGAATCTGTATCTAATCGCAAAATATTAGCATTTGGAAAAGTTTTTGCCAAGTCATTTTCTATTTTTTGAGTTCCATGTCCATTATAAAATATGTGTTTATTTCCACATGATGGACACGTTTTTATCTTATCATGAATATACCCACAATAATGACACATAAAAGAATCGTTTAAACTATGATATGTCATAAAAGCCGAACAATTGGGACATTTAAATTCCCATCCACAATCAACACAAACTGCACTTGAATTATATCCTCTACGATTTAATAATAATATGCTCTGTTCATTATTTTCCAAATTTCTATTAAGTTCATTATATAGTTGCATACTAACACCCGAAATAGACGAACTAGGTTTATTTTTCAAGTCCACAACTAAAACCTCGGGTAGTTTCGCATTATTATAGCGTTTTTTTAAAACAAACTCACTATATTTACCAATTTGAGCAAAATATTGTGTTTCTATAGATGGAGTAGCTGAAGCTAAAAGCAACATAGCCGACGATTTTAAACACCTATATTTTGCAACATCCCTAGCATGATATCTTGGCGACATATCACTACTTTTATATGTACTTTCCCCTTCTTCGTCCATAATTATTAGTCCCAAGTTTTCACATGGTGCAAAAACTGCACTTCGAGTTCCAATAACAAGACTTGCTTCTCCTCGTCTTATTCTTTTGTATTCATCCAGCTGTTCTCCTTTTGATAATGCGCTATGAACAACTGCAACTTTCTTTCCGAAAAATGATTGAAAAAAAGATAACATTTGCGGAGTTAATGATATCTCAGGAACCATAAATATACATTGCTTATCATTTTTTAGCATGTAATAAATTAATTTTAAAAAAATTTGTGTTTTTCCACTACCAGTAACACCACGCAATAAAGATACTAAAGCAATATTTTTATTTAAAAGCTCAATTAAACCGTCCATAACTTTAGACTGAGAATCTGTCAAAACAATTTGACTAACCGACCTAGTTTTTTCTACATGTTTATATGGATTTCTATATGTCTCACACTCACATATATCAACCAATTTAGCTTTTATTAAATTTTTCAAAACAACTTCAGTAACTCCACAAGAATAACAAGCTTCTTTTACAGATATCATTCCAGAATTTTTAATAAAATCAAAAAGTTTCCTTTGTTTATTGGTCATTTTAATTTCGTTAGCATCGGCATTAACTGCTTGAACCATTGTTATTGTTTTATCTTTGATTTTTCTTTGCTCACTCTTTGTTTTAAATAAAATACCCTTTTTTTGCAACGATTTAACCACATTAACATTTCCACAACTAACTATATTTTCAATATAATCATTAATCTTCGGCAAACTCTTAAATTTATTCAATTCTTCCAAAAGTTGTTTTTCTTCTACAGTATAAATCTCACTATCTTTATATTTAAAATTCCAATACTCATTAATTTGAAAAAATAATCCAGACGGTAAAACACTTCTAATTGCTTCATACCATGTGCAAAAACATGTACTATGTAAAAATCGAACCACACCAAGCATATTTTTAGACATTACCGCTCCATCAGACAAAACTGTTTGAATTGATTTATATTTTTTACCAGTACACTCCTGCTCATTTAATATATTACACACCATCGCCTGCCGAACTTTATTAGAATTCCCAAAAGGTACACTAACCAAACAACCAGTTTCAACCACCGAACTTAAATGCTCAGGAATTAAATAATCAAAAAGTCTATCAAAGCTGAAAGATGTTTTTTCAACCGCAACAGAAGCAATTAACATAGCGAATCTACCTACTCCTATAAAATTAAAAATTAAAGCCACAAATACCAACGTGGAGGCATACGTAGCTTTAACTCATTCTTTCTAATTTATATAATTTAATATATTATCCAAAATAACTCCTGCTAATTTTTCTTTAGTCATTAGCGGAATATCCAATACTTTATCCCGAGTAATTATATTAACTTTGTTTGTGTCGACACCAAAACCTGCTCCAACATCATTAATATTGTTGGCAACAATCATATCAACATTTTTAGACATTAATTTTTTCTTTGAATTTTCCAGTAAGTTCTGCGTTTCCATAGAAAATCCACACAAAAATGTATCTTTTTTAACATAACCCCTCAAACTTGCCAATATATCTGGGGTTCTAACAAGTTCCAAAATCATATTTGAATCCGTCTTTTTCATTTTGTAATCTAATTTTACTTTTGGAGTATAATCTGCCACAGCAGCCGCTAAAACACAAATATCTTGTTTCTCAACAACATCCAAAACTGTTTCATACATATCACATGCGCTACTAGCAAACAACACATCAACTCCTGGAGGAACAGTTAGACTATCTGTTCTTCCCGAGACCAATGTAACTCTTGCTCCTCTTTCAGCAGCAACTTTAGCAATAGCATATCCCATTTTGCCACTAGATCTATTGGTTAAAAAACGTATTGGATCTATAGACTCTTCCGTTGCTCCAGCCGTAACTAAAACATTTTTACCCTTTAAGTCCGTTCTCACACTTAATGTCTCAAATATACATTGAACAATGTCATCAACTTCAGGTAACCGACCTTTGCCAACATCACCACACGCCAACATACCTTCAGTTGGTTCTACAACCTTTATTCCTCTACTAACTATCGTTCTTATGTTAGTTTGAGTTGCCACATTTTCTAACATACCAGTATTCATCGACGGAAACACTACTTTCTTACATGTGCACGCTAAAAAAGTGCTAGTTAACATATTATCAGCCAATCCATGTGCAATTTTTGCAATAATATTCGCTGTTGCAGGCACAACAACAAACAAATCTGCCCACTGAGCCAAAGAAATATGTTTAACATCAAATTGCTCTTTTCGTTCAAATGTAGACGTTAAGCAAGCATTGTTGGTTATAGTTTCAAATGTTAGTGGTCTAACAAATTCTCCAGCATTACGAGTAATTATAGTTTTTACAATGCAACCTTTTTTAACCAGTGCGCTAGCAACACTAACTGCCTTAAAAGCAGCTATTCCGCCACTAACACCCAGCAATACTTTTTTGCCACTAAGTGAACTACTCACTTTTTTGTCCAATCCCTTCTGGCTCAACAAGAACATACTTACCTTTAGCAAAATCTTCTATTGCATCAGCAACTGGATTATCCGGACAATTTATTTCAACTTGGTTTGCATAATCTACAATCTGACGTGCCCTTTTTGACACACCAATTATCAAAGAATAATAACTTTCTCCATTTTTTAACAGTTCAGGTATAGATGGTCTATTCATACTAAAAACTCCTTCTATTTAATTCATCAATTTTAAATTTCATTTTACTTGTTCTTAATCTCTCGGTTTCCAATATTAATCGAATATTTTTAACCGCATCTTCTAACATATCATTAACTACCGCATAATCATATTCATATGCTTCTTTAATTTCATTGTGTGCTTGATTTATACGCTTATTTAACGTTTCAGTTGTTTCTGTTCCACGCGAAGACAATCTCTGTTTTAAAATATCCATACTAGGAGGCAAAATAAAAACTCTAACACACTCCATAGAATCAGCAATTTTCTTAGCTCCATTAACATCAATTTCCAATATCACATCTTTGCCCTCAGATAAAAGTGATTCAACTTCAGACTTTAACGTACCATACAGATTGCCACAATATTCATTATACTCTAATATATTGTTATTTGCAATTTCATTCAAAAACTTTTCTCTTGTCATGAAATGATAATGAACACCGTCTATTTCACCATCTCGTGGTTTTCTAGTAGTAGCAGAAACTGAAAGCGAAACATTTTCATCAGCTATAACTTTATTTAAAATTGTTCCTTTTCCACTGCCTGATGGCCCCGAAACCACCAATAACGTACCAGTTTTCATCGTCTACTCACCACCTATACACTCTTTAACTTTATTTTCTATAGCATCAACACTTAAACAAGATAAAATAACATGATCACTATCCATACACAACACAGACTTCGTCTTTCTTCCACAAGTCGCATCAATCAATTTCCCAATATTTTTTGCCGCCAAAATCATTCTCTTTATTGGAGCTGCATCTGGCGCAACAACCGCAACCAATCTACTAATAGATATATAGCTTGTACATCCTATATTAATAAGTTCGTTCATAATTTCCCCTATTTGTTAAATCAAACTGAATTTTCATATTAAAAATTAACCTAATAAATAATTATATATAAAACATATCAATAAATGCCATATGTATTATACTCATTTATAATAATTGCTACTTTTAATTAAACATGCAAGCCCATATTCAAAAATCCTGTTACAAAAGCACCAACAACAATAATTCCTAATATTATCCTATACCACGCAAAAGGTCGAAAGTTATGTGTTTTAATAAATTTCATAAATTTTGATATTGCAAATATAGAAACCACAAATGAAATTATAAAACCTATTCCTAACGAAACCCATTCATTTGCAGAAAATCCCAAACCATGCTTTTTAAAATACGAAACAATTTCCAATACACTAGCACCCGCCATAGCCGGAATAGCTAGAAAAAATGAAAATTCCGCACCAATACTTCTAGAGCACCCAATTAATAAAGCACCCAATATGGTTGCTCCAGAACGAGATGTTCCTGGAATTAATGCCAAAGCTTGAAATATTCCAATTAAAAAAGCCGTCCGAGTATTTATCTGTCCTAATTTAGAAATAGCAGCACCACTACCATTAGATTTAAAGCATTCAACAACAATAAAAAGCAAACCATATACTATTAGCATAAGCGCAACCACAAATCCATTATATAAATGTTTGTGTATAGAATTTTTAAAAGCAAATCCTATAATCATCACAGGAATAGACCCTACAATAACCTTCCCCCACAAAGAGAATGTTTCTCTTTGTTCCTTTAAACTTTTTGATTTAGAAAAAGGATTTAATTTTTTAAAAAACAAAAAAATCACAGCCAAAATAGATGCAAACTGAATAACAGTCAAAAATAAATCCACAAATTCTTGACCACCAGAATACATATTAATATCTAAAGGAAAAAAAGAGTTAAACAACAACATATGTCCCGTACTACTTATAGGAAGCCACTCGGTGATTCCTTGAATTATGCCCAGTATAATAACTTTAAATATTTCCAATATATTCATAAACTATAAACTCCTTAAAGTCAAAATAAAAACACAGTAAGTATTATATCATATCTTTTATTAATGTCCAACAAATTCAAATTGCAACATTCAAACCGTATGTAAAGTATATATTCCAATAAATATATTTTATTTTTTTATGCTAGATTTTCTAAGTGCAAAATCAAAAATTTTATCTTTTTGATTTTTTGATTCAATAGATTGTCTAGAACTATTTTTAAATATATTCCTATTAATTTTAATACGATTTTCATTTTTCATCCATTCATCAAACGACTTTGCTTTATTTTTCACAACTCTTTTCTCGTTAACTTTAAATTGCTTAACTGGGTCAATATATTCTGAAAAACTCATTGTGTTTTTAGTTTTCAAAAAATCATCCTTATGCTTACTTCTTTGTACACCAATAGAAAACTTATTAGTTAATTCATAATTTTTCTGTTGACTATAATTATTAATAATTTTTATTTTTTTCCTTATAGCCTTCTCGATAACTTTTAAAAAATTTCTTTCGGAATATTCACAAAATGTTATAGCTACTCCTGCATTTCCTGCACGACCTGTTCTGCCAATTCTATGAACATATGTTTCACTATTGTATGGTATGTCATAATTAATAACATGAGAAACACCTTTAATGTCAATCCCTCTAGCAACAATATCCGTAGCAACTAGAATTCTAACATTTCCCTTTTTAAAATCATTTAACACACCCAATCTATCCCACTGAGATTTATCGCTATGAATTGAATTAGCAACAATACCATTTTTCAACAGTTCTTTAGCAACTTTATCTGATGCTGTTTTAGTTCTTGTAAAAACCAATGCAGACTGGATATTAAAACTATCAATCAACTGTATTAAAAATTTCATCTTATTCCTTTTATCTATCATGTAAACAGATTGATCAATTGAATCAATAGTTGTAGATGGTCGAGACACAATTGCTTTTACCGGATTTTTAAGAATAGAATTAGCTAAATTCAATATGCTTCTTGACATTGTTGCTGAAAACATTAATGTCTGCCTATCTTTAGGAATAATTTTCATTAACTTTTTTATATCCTCTATAAATCCCATATCTAACATTATATCCGCCTCATCTAAAACAAAAAAACTAATATTAGATAAATCTACATACCCTTTTCGTATTAAATCATTTAACCTACCAGGAGTTGCTATTAAAATATCTGCACCCCTACCCAATGCCTCTATTTGTGGTCTATATCCAACAGCACCAAAAACAACACAACTACGAATCCTGTTATATTTAGTATATGACCTAAAACTATCAAATATTTGCATTGCAAGTTCTCTAGTTGGTGCCAAAACCAAAGCTTTTATTACTTTTTTTTTCGTTGTTTTTCTAGTTGAAATAAGATGGTTAATTATGGGCACAGCAAACGCACAAGTTTTTCCCGTTCCAGTTTCAGCGCAACCAATTAAATCACGTCCACTTAAAACAACAGGAATAGTTTTATTTTGAATTGGCGAAGCCTTCTCATATTTAAGTTCTCTTAAAGCTCTCAAAATAGATGGAGCTAGGTTAAAATCTTTAAATTCCATTCAATGTTCTCCCTACAAAATATATATAAATACTTAATGTATACTTAAATCTTATATCAAAATTATAACGCATATTAAACATAAAAACAATTATAAATTATAGTTTAAATATATTTATGCAAAAAATCTCATTCTAATAACAGTAAGTGTTTAGTGAACAATGTTAAATTATTACCCATTCAAAAATTGTCTTTTTAAGCTTATAATGATTATTTTAAATTTAACAAAAAATTAACAAAATATCCTTTAATATTTCACAAATAGTTAAAAATTACAAGGTATAATACTATTGAGTGTAATGCACTATAGAAATGATATTCTGGTGGAAGTTTAACCAGTATCTTACATAGAAATTATCATTACAATAAAATATTAGAAAGGGCGTTAAATAAGTGAAATCCAAATTTTTTAAAAAATTAATTTCTGTTTTGTGTGCTGCAACAATATCTACGTCTATTATATCATCTTCCGGAGCAATAACAACTCCAATGAAATTAAATCAAGAAAATTCACAGAATCTGCATAATTTAAATGAAACAATAAAAAATTGTCTAATAATGTTGCAACAAATGGACCAAAAAGTAACAAACAATTGGCCACAAAACACAGATGCTCAAATTGATGCTAAATCAATAGCACTATCAAACATAAGCTCTATTATAGAAAGTTTGAAAAATATTGATAAATTATCTGTTCCTAGCATAAATATGTTAGGTAAAATTGATGGATCAATGCAACAAATAAGCATAAAATTAATTCAATTATTAGATTTTATTGAAGACTCTAATAAATGTGGCGACACTAACACAGAACTTTTAGACATAAGCACAAAATTAAAAAATCTTTTCAAAGAAATTAAAAGTTCAATTCATAAACAAAACATGAACATGATGCCTATGAATAACAATATGTTTATGAATAACAACATGTTTATGAATAACAATATGTTTATGAATAACAATATGTTTATGAATAACAACATGTTTATGAATAACAACATGTTTATGAATAACAATATGTTTATGAATAACAATATGTTTATGAATAACAATATGTTTATGAATAACATGAACAATAATATGTTTATGAATAACAACATGTTTATGAATAACATGAACAATAATATGTTTATGAATAACATGAACAACAACATATTTATGAATAACATAGCAATACAAAATATGATAATGAATAATATAGCAATGCAAAACAAGATTAAGAGGATGAAAGATATATTAAACAATCCAAACCACAATGTTAATCCAAATCACAATGTTATTCATAACCCTATTGTAGAACCAGTAGACAACTCGTGTTCAAGGGATGAAAAATGGTGGGATGACGCTGATAATGAACTAGATGGTCTTATTGCTGAAGCTGAATTCTATCTTAAACAAAAGAATTATAAAATAAACAATCTATATAACAAGTTCGAACCCCTTAACGCTGGTGCTCAATCACTGAATAACTGTTGGCTATTTTCATCACAGAATGTAGTAAACTATTTCCTTAACCTTGAACATCAACAGCCTCTGAGAAAACTTGAAGGATTTGGAGACCTATACGGGCCACACGACGTTATTGAACAACAATTTATAACACGCTTACATGGTAAAACGTTCCAACAGGCAAAAGCACTTGCAAACGGAAACATAGAACTGAAAAATTTTACTCCAGTAGAACTTTTAAGACATGCTCAAAGCATTTCTGAGATGAATGCATATTTGAATACATACGGACTAAGTTTTAATTTGTTATCCGTAAAAAATAATAAAGTAGACGATGTAAAACATAAACAAATAATGAAAAAACTTGCACATTTCTTATTAGTTCAGCATTTTAGTCGTAATGAAGCTCCAGTAGTAGTAAATGTTGGAGGCCATTGGATAACAATAGCTGGAATAGATATCGATTCAAACGAGGCAATAGTTTTAGACTCAGTTTATTCAGACCCGCTCACAAATAAATCTGCACCTGAAAGAATGAAGTTTGATTTACACAATAATGACCGATTTTCTTGCATAGTTAACCGAGTTGCTGATATGCAGCACACGGTTGATGGAAATCTCGTAAATGAAATATATATGTTATTCCCACATAAAAGCATCCATTCTTCTTCTTCTGTCAGTGACACTCCAGGAATGAACTGGAAATTGTGGAAATTAGAAATGTTATCTAAAGCTAATAATTAATAATAGTAAAAAACTGACTTGTAAATTTAACAAGTCAGTTTTTTATTCAATTCATCTAATATGTTAGCTTACGATAGTCTTAATGATTCCTTAACATTCTAATACCACAGAATAAATTACACATCAAAAAAATTCTATATAAAATTAAAAATACTTATCAAAATAAAATATATTTCAATTTTTGACAAACATTGCATGGTGTAAATGCTATATAATAAAGTTGATTTTTTTACATAATTAACAAAAAACCCAAAATTGTTTTACTTATCACTGAAAATATGATATTATGCAAATTATATTTTAAACGAAAGGTGATAAATTAAATGAAAACTAAAGTATTAAAAAAAGTAATTGCTACCTTGTGTGCAGCAACAATGTCTGTAGCCGTTATAACCCCTGCAGAGGCTTTATGGCCAAAAGCAAAAAGTATGGATGTAGAAACACAGTATGCACTGAGCGATTACACCACAAAATTAGCTATGGAAGGCTGGTTCTTAAGACCTAGTGTAAATAAGATTAACGAAATATTTAATGAGTATGGCATAAAATATTACTATAATTCAAAATATGAAAATCATTATTCTGCAAAATATTGGTCAGACTGTTTCGCTTTTATGTGTCAATTATCAGAAAATGACATACACAAAATAGCTAAATTCATAAAAAGCAGAGCTAAACAAAATTTAATTCCAAATACATACGGTCGACAAAGTAGTTTTGTAGAACCTCGTGAAAATAATATTTTATTGTTAAACGATACTCTTGACCGTATAATACTTCAAATTAAAAATGCTATTCAAGAGAAGTATGCTATAATTCTCGACAATCGTCGCGTGGAAGAATTGCGTAAGACCCGAGCTATACAATAGCAAACATTTTTAATGAAATGATAAATAAAAAACTGACTTGTAATTTTAACAAGTCAGTTTTTTTCTATCCTACTTTAAGCATTTGCGGATTATACATTTTGGCAAAATTCAACAAAAAAATCAAAAATATTTATTAAAAACTTATAATTGCCAGTTACAAATTACAATTTATAATAGCTTATATATAAAATAATTATAAATTCATTCGCTAAAAGGAGTGATAGATTTATGAAAATTAATATATTTAAAAAGTTAATAGCTACGTTATGCGCAGTAATAATATCTATTTCTATTATAACTCCTACAAAAGCAATACAATTAAATGATTCCTTAGCACAATCAAATATTTATTATCGACAAAACGCAAATGAATCAATACACTCGTGCTTAGAAAAACTAGAAATTATACGTAACAACCTGTATACCTCAGTCATATATATTCAAAATCTTTCAATCAATAGTATTATTAATTCATCAATTGATAATTTAACTAATAAGTTAAATAAAATTTATTATTTAGAAACTCAGGACTTGCTTTCATTGAAAAACACAGTAATGGTATTAAATGATCTAAACACATCATTAAATTCATTATTAAAATTAACAAAGAATAACATAAATCTCAGTATAATTAATGATGAACTTGTCAATGCTAATTCTACGCTTGATCAAATTTATGAAGATCTATATACATATGACATAAACACTAAAATAAATCATGTTAATACAGAACCCACAACTAATAACCTAATTTTTAATAACATAACTATAAATAATAATTACACTCTATACAATGAAGAATTGTTGGAACAAGACAATGAAAAATGGTGGGATCAAGCTGAAAGTGAGTTAGATACTCTTATTGCTGAATCTGAATCATATATTAAAAAAAGAAATATTCAATTGTATAAGCTGTGTAACAAATTTGAAAACATTAATGCCGGCCTTCAATCTAAAAATAATTGTTGGCTTTTCACATCTCAAAATATAGCAAACTACTTTCTGTTCATGAATGGGCAAACTCCCATAAAAAAATTTGACTCATATGAATTTAATGAATCAACAGATATAATTGAAAACGAATTTTTAAAACGCATGCCCAAATATGCATACATCTTACGAAATGCTCAAAGTCAATATGAAATGCGTCAGTATTTACAAACATATGGAATATCCGTTGACGAGATATCCATATCTAATAACAAACCAAATTATTATAAACATACAAACATTATGAAAAAAATTGCATATCTTTTACTAATATGGCACTTTAGCTATAGTGATACCCCAATTGCAACAAATATAGGTTACCATTGGATAACAGTAGCCGGAATAGACATTAATAAAAAACAAGCACTTATATTAAATTCTCTTAATCAAAATCCCGAAATAAAAACTTTAGATGAAATTTCTGAACTCATATCTACACAATATGCTCAAAATAAAAATAAATGCAAATCCCACATATTAATACTATTCCCACACAAAAGCGGCTTTGATTGTATTGCACACAATGATTCCTACCAAAACTGGAACGTGTTTAAATCAGAGATTTTAGCCATAGCTAGAAAATAATAAAAAACTGACTTGTTAAAATACAAGTCAGTTTTTTATTTAAAATATGCTTTTTAATCTATTCATACCTTCTATTGTGTCCTCATAATTTCCAAACGCAGTTAATCTAAAGAATCCTTCCCCATTCTTCCCAAAGCCAGAACCAGGCGTTCCAACAACCTGTATATCATTTAATAACAATTCAAAAAACTTCCATGAATCCATATTGTTAGGACATTTAAGCCATATATATGGTGAGTTCTTTCCTCCCGTATACCAAATTCCCATTTCATTCATAGCTTTACCTATAGCATCAGCATTTTTGCCATAATAATCTAAGCTCTCTCTAATTTGTTGTGATCCTTTTTCTGTAAAAACCGCAGCTGCTCCACGTTGAATTATATATGAAACCCCATTAAAATTAGTTGTTTGTCTTCTAAGCCACATATCATTAATAGAACTTCCATCGCGTTTTAAGTCTTTAGGCACTATGGTAAAACCACATCTAGTTCCAGTGAATCCCGCTGTTTTAGAAAGAGAACATATCTCAATTGCACAAGTCTTAGCTCCTTCTATTTCAAAAATGCTTCTAGGCAAATCTTTATCAACTATAAACGCCTCATATGCTGAATCAAACAAAATTATAGCATCTTTTTCATTTGCATAATCAACCCAATCTTTCAGCTGCTTTCTATTATAAACAGCTCCTGTTGGATTGTTAGGCGAACAAATATATATAATATCAACATCCACATTACGATCTGGTAATGGTAAAAATCCGTTCTCTTCATTTGCATTTGCAAAAATAATCTTATTTCCTGCCATAACATTTGTGTCTAAATATACAGGATAAACAGGATCAGGAATTAAAACTTTTTGATCATTACCAAAAATATCAAGTATATTTCCACAATCGCTTTTTGCTCCATCACTTATAAATATTTCATCTAAATCTATATTTGCTCCGTGGTCAGCATAATATTTTGCCACAGACTTTCTTAAAAAATCATATCCTTGATATGGACCATATCCCATAAAAGTTTCTGGGTTTGCCATATCGGACACTGCACTTTTAAGCTCATTAATTACCTCTTCACACAACGGTCTAGTAACATCGCCTATCCCCATATATATCAACTTTTTATTTGGATTAGCTTCTTTGAATTCAGCCACTTTTGAAGACACTGTTGCAAAAAGGTAATTATCTTCAAGGTTAGCATAATTTCTATTAACACGCATCAAAAATCAACCTTTCAAACTAAAATTATCGATTAAATTATATCATATGTTTCATTTTTACGTCAAACTAAAAACATGACTGCTGAACCAAAACAGCTATTATATTTCAACTTCTCCCTTAAAAGCAACAGCAGCTTCTCCAATCATATAAACTGTCTCTTTGGTGTAGCATATATTTAATTCTCCACCCAGCAATTCAACCGATACATATTGATCTCTATTGCAAAAACCATTTTCAACTGCAGCAACAACAGCAGCACAAGCTCCTGTTCCACACGCCATTGTTTCACCACTTCCACGTTCCCAAACTCTCATTTTTATCTTATCTCTATTAACTATACTAACAAATTCAGTATTTACTTTATCAGGAAAAATAGAGTTATTTTCAAACTTTGGTCCCAATTTTTCAAGATCAATTTTGCTAACATCATCACAAAAAACTACACAGTGTGGATTTCCCATAGAAACACACGTTATTTTATATTCAATCCCATCAATTTCCAATGGATAATCAACCAATTTATCATGTTGTCCATCAACACAAACAGGTATATTTTCAGGAACTAACTCAGCCTTTCCCATGTCAACTTTTGCTGAAACAACCTTATCATTCTTTTTTGTCAACTCCAAAGTTTTTATTCCACTAAGAGTTTCAATGGTAACTGTATCTTTATTAACAATGCCATTATCAGATAAATATTTTCCAACACATCTTATTGCATTACCACACATTTTCCCTTCGCTACCATCACTATTAAACATTCTCATTTTAGCATCAGCAACACTTGATGAACATATCATCACAATGCCATCTCCTCCAACACTAAAATGTCTGTGTGATAATTTTTGGGCTATTTCCTCGGGATTTTCCAATTGTTCCTTCAAACAATTAAAATATATATAATCATTTCCACAACCGTGCATTTTTGTAAAATTTAAAACCATTTTTTCCTCCCATACAATATACAATTTCCTAATACACTAATAGGATACCATATACTTAACCATAAGGTCAAATTACAAAATGTAGCAAATTCAATATAAACTAAGATAAAATTAAAAATTAAAACAATTATTTTCACATAATTTTATTAACTTCAATATAAATATTTAAAAACAGCATTTTAGGAGGCAATATATGGCTAACACTCTATCAGAGTTAAAAAAAGGTGATATTTGTGAAATAAAAAAAATAGAAACAAAAAATCAAATAAAACAACGACTATACGATATAGGAATGATTCCTGGAACAAAAGTAAAGTGTCTACAAAAAAGCATGTTCGGTGATCCAACTGCATTTTTGATAAAAGATACCGTGTTTGCATTGCGAAATCAAATTTCATCCAAAATTTTTGTAAAAACAAGCACAAATAAGGAGGATTCTATAACTTGAGTAACAAAAATTCAATTTTCAAAACAGTAGCACTAATTGGCAATCCAAATGTTGGAAAAAGCACAATATTTAATATAATAACAGGAATGAATCAACACACAGGAAACTGGCCAGGAAAAACCGTAAACATAGCTAAAGGTTCCTATACCTTTAACAATAAAACATACCAACTTATAGACCTTCCCGGAACATATAGTTTAAACACACTCTCATCTGAAGAAGAAGTTGCAAGAGACTATATATTATTTAAACAACCCGATGTAACAGTTGTTATATGCGATGCTACATGCTTAGAAAGAAGCTTAAATATTGCATTACAAGTAATTGCAACAATCAAAAATGTCATAATATGCATAAATCTGATAGATGAAGCAAATAAAAAACAAATACAAATAGACGTTGTCAAATTATCCAATATCTTGCATGTTCCTGTTATTGCAGTTTCTGCTCGTCAAAAACAAGGAATAAATAATCTATTAACTGAAATTGATTTAATGTGCCAGCAATCAACAAAAAAATTAGGAAAAATCCAATATGACAAAGCTATAGAAAATATCATTAGTCAATTATCTAAACATATTGAAACAAAAAATATAAACAAAGAAATTGTTGCTTTAAAACTTTTAAACAATGATATAGACTTTATAAACAATTTAGCTTTAAACAACGAAATAACAACTGAAAACCTAAACAAATTAAATTCAGAAGTTCAAAAATCTAAAGATATACTAATATCTGAATACTCTAATTCGATCTCTTTACAAGACATAATTTCATCTCAATTCACTAAAATATCTGAAGAAATATCAAAAAAATGTATACATAAAAATAATCAAAATAACAAAAAATATAAACACTTAGATGATTTTCTAACAAATAAATGGACCGGTCTCCCATCAATAATATTGTTATTATGTATGGTGTTTTGGATAACCATTGCTGGTGCAAATGCCCCATCAGAATTTTTATCAACCAACCTTTTTAAAATTCAAGATATTCTCAGTGATTTTTTTCAATATATCCAAGTTCCAGACTGGATTGAAGGTATATTAATACAAGGAATGTTTAAAACTTTAGCATGGGTGGTTTCAGTAATGCTCCCACCAATGGCTATATTTTTCCCTATTTTTACTTTGCTAGAAGATTTTGGCTATCTACCTAGAGTTGCATTTCATTTAGATTGTGCATTTAAAAAAGCTGGTGCATGTGGAAAGCAAGCTCTTACCACATGTATGGGATTTGGATGTAATGCAGCAGGAATTATCGGCTGCAGAATTATAGATTCTCCTCGAGAAAGACTAATAGCAATATTAACAAATAATTTTACTCCTTGTAATGGACGTTTTCCCACATTAATTGCATTAATAACTATGTTTTGCTTAAACTGCGATTCAAATTCATTGTTAAACAGTTTAATATGTGCAATATATCTTTCGGGTATAATTATTTTAGGGCTAATAATGACTTTTATTGTATCAAAAATTCTATCTAAAACAATATTAAAAGGCTTTCCATCTTTCTTTACACTAGAACTTCCTCCATATAGAAAACCACAATTTGGCAAAGTAATAATTCGGTCAATATTCGACAGAACACTATTTGTTTTAGGAAGAGCCATTATAGTTGCAGCTCCAGCTGGAATTATACTATGGATATTATCCAACGTAATTATTTCAGATATAAGCATTTTAAACCACATTTCTAATTTTTTAGATCCTTTTGCAAAGCTATTTGGATTAGATGGCGTTATATTAATAGCATTTATATTAGGTTTTCCGGCCAATGAAATAGTTATACCTATAATTATAATGGCATATTTATGCAAAGGTAGCTTGGTTGAATATGAAAATTTAACTGAATTAAAAACTCTATTTGTCAATAATGGCTGGACCTGGTTAACAGCGCTTTGCACCTCGCTATTTTGTCTAATGCATTGGCCTTGTTCAACAACTTGTTTAACAATAAAAAAAGAATGCAAAAGTTTTAAATGGACAGTTATATCCTTTATAATTCCAACTATTTGTGGTTTCACTATTTGCTTTATAGTTGCCAATTTCTGCAGATTACTGCATTTAATTTAAAACAAATTAACTAAAAAGCATCTAAATTATCAACAATTTTATATTGATTGATTAATTTTTGTGTGATATAATTATGTTAATTTAATCAAGTTTAAAAAGGAAGAAATATTTATGTGGATTTATAAGTTAGAACGTAAAATACCTTGGTTCAGAATTCCTAATTTGATGTTTTTTATTGTAATAATATCAGGAATGGTTTATCTTTTTGACTTTATTTCAGCGATGCAGCGCAATAATGTTTCTCTATATTCTATGATATATTTTGATCGCAATTTAATTTTGCAAGGCCAGTTTTGGAGACTACTATCGTTTATATTTGTTCCTCCTAGCGGATCACCTTTTTTTGTTTTACTTGGACTCTACTTCCTATATTTTATTGGCAGAAGTTTAGAGGCAGTTTGGGGAGAATTTAAACTAACATTATATTATTTTATAGGCATTATTTTTTGTATTTTGGGTGGGGTTCTTGTTGGAT
Organism: Oscillospiraceae bacterium; assembly: GCA_902798695.1. Classification (GTDB taxonomy): domain Bacteria; phylum Bacillota; class Clostridia; order Oscillospirales; family Ruminococcaceae; genus RUG12519. Next base: position 125,394 of record CADBXK010000002.1, on the reverse strand, counting down.
CTACAAACGTTATTTTTCTAAATTTATCTCTATTTTTTGCTTTTGCTGCAACACATCCCGAACTTCAAATCCTTTTATTTTTCGTAATACCAGTAAAAGTAAAATGGTTAGCATATTTAGACGCAGTAATTTTCTTGTTCAGCATCATATCTTCACTTCTTGCAATGAATTGGTCTAATGCGGTTGCAGCTGTTATGGCGATAATTAACTTTTTAATATTTTTTGGTCCAAAATTCTTTTCAGATATGTTTAATAAACTAAAATATTTAAAAACAAAACGAGACTTTATGAATAAAACAAATAATTCTTGGCGAAATTGAAAGGAATAATAAAAATGACCAAACGCAAAGACTATATTTCATGGGATGAATATTTTATGGGAATAGCTGAGCTCTCAGCAAAACGCAGCAAAGACCCGACAACTCAAGTGGGAGCATGCATTGTAGGAGATAATAATCATATCCTATCTCTTGGTTATAATGGCATGCCTACTGGATGTAACGATGACCATATGCCATGGAGCAGAGATGGCGAAATGTTAAAAACAAAATATCCCTTTGTTTGTCACGCTGAACTAAATGCTATACTGAATAATGGCGGTAACAATCTTTATGGTGCTCGCATATATACTACACTTTTCCCGTGCAATGAATGTGCGAAAGCAATAATTCAGTGCGGAATAAAATCTATAATATATAAATCAGATAAATATTCACAAAGCGACAGCGTAATAGCAGCTAAACATATGTTCGATTTATCTGGTGTAGAATATAAAAAATACATACCATCAAATCAAACTATTTGCATTTCATTATAGAAAATAGAGCTAATTTTAAATGTTATAAAATTAGCTCTATTTTTTTGCATTTTCCAGATATTCTTTTGCTCCAATTAAAACGTTTTTATCATTTTGAAAAGTCAGAACACTCAACGCTTCATAAAAATTAAACCATCCATACTCAGAAATTTCTTCTTCTTGTAAAGAAATTTTGTCAGATTTATGCTTCGTTTTAGCAACAAAATAAAAAACGTCTTTCAAAATATAAGGATTAACATTATATGAAACCATTTTACAAAAATTATCATCTAATTCCACATCTAATCCTGTTTCCTCTTTTATTTCGCGCAAAGCAGTTTCAACTTTAGTTTCGCTATTTTCAACATGTCCTTTTGGAAAAGCCCAATGTTTACCATTAACATGCTTAATAAGCAAAAACTTAAGTTTGCCATCAAAAATATTATAAACCACTGCTCCACAAGACGTTTCCTTTTTCATATAAAACACACTTTCTTCAACTGCACCTTTATTTAAATTGATCCACTAATTTAACAGCTCTGACTTTTGCAATATGCCTCTCTTCAACAACCAAAACTGTGAACTCAACTCCACTATACTTAACAACTGGATGTTCATTCTCATCTGGTATTCTATCTAATGTATCTATTAAAAAACCACCTATTGTATCAAATTCTGAATTATCTTCAAAAGTAATATTTAATATTTCAGCAACACTATCCAACTCCGCTGATCCTTGCATAATAAAAGTTGTTTCATTTATTTTTATTATCTCATCATGCTCATCATCATATTCATCTCGAATTTCCCCAACTATTGACTCCAATATATCTTCTAAAGTTACTATTCCTGATGTTCCTCCATATTCATCTACTACAACTGCAAAATGCTGATGATTTTCTGTAAACTGTCTAAACAAATCAGCACATTTTATAGTTTCTGGAACATAAGGCAATTCACGAATAAACGAACCTATTGGCTTATTTTCAACATTTTCTTCACGAATTAGCACCAACAAATCCTTAACATAAACAGCACCGATAATATTATCTATGTCTTCTTTATATACAGGTATTCTAGAAAAACCATTTTCAATACCTATTTTCAATACATCTGAAATTTTATCATGTTCCTCAACAGCTTCTATATCAACTCTGTGCGTCATTATATCAGCAACAGTTGTTTTGCGAAATTTTATAACATTTTCTATCATTTTAGATTGACTGTGAAGAAGAACTCCGTCATCCTCGCCAGTTTCAACCAAACACATTATATCATCTTCCGTTACTTTATCGGATGACTTTATCCCAAAAAATTTAGATATTCGACCAGACGAACCACTTTTACCGCCATCTGCATCCATTCTTACATCTTCCTTCCAAAAATTTGTACTCATTAAACATATGATACTGCATATAATTTTCAATGTCAAGTAAAAATATATAACACTAAACCATATATTATGTAAATTTTATTAAAATTATATAAACTATATTCTGTTGACATTATTTAAAATTAATATATAATAAAACCAGAAATATGATTTAAGGAGGCAATACCATGGAATCAATAAATAGTATTTTTAACCTAATACTAGAAAAAATAACCAAATATGGCGAAAGCATTTTATTTTCATTAATAGCCATATTAATAGGAATTGCTTTAATAAAATTCATAAACAAAGCAATAAAAAAAGCCTTTGAAAAAATAGACAAACGAGATTCGTCATCTATGCCAATAATAACAAAATTTGTTAAATGCTTAATTTATACATTAGTTATATTAGTTATATTAGCAAAATTTAATGTTTCAAGCGCAGCTATCCTCGCAGTTACATCATCTGCTCTATTAACATTTGGAATTGCTTTAAAAGACGTATTATCTAACATTGCAAAAGGTATTCAGCTACTAATATGTAGACCATTTTCTACTGGGGATATAATAGAAATAAATCAAACAATAGGTCAAGTTAAAAAAATTCAATTAATATATACTCATTTAACAACTTCCGATAATCGTCTAATTCTAATGCCAAACAGTCTAATAACCGACAGCAAAATTACAAACTATTCAAAAGAGCCAATTAGAAGATTAGATATGAATTTTAACATACCCAATAATATTTCTATAAAAGAAACTAAACAAATTATCTATGACATTATATTATCAAATAATATGATTTTAAACAGTCCCCCTCCAACAATTCACTGTAAATCAGATGACACAGCTCCACTAATATTAGTACAAGTTTGGGTGAATGCTGAAAATTATGAAAACCTTCAATATAGTTTATCGGAAGAAATTACTCTAAAACTATCTGAAACCAAATAAAATAATAAAATCTAAAAAGGTTGTCTCTCGCATATTTATGAGAGACAACCTTTTATTAAACTTCTTCAATATGCCAAAGATTCTCGGCATAATCTGCAATTGTTCTATCTGAACTAAACTTACCAGCATTAGCAATGTTGATCCAACATTTTTTAGCAAAAGCTAATCTATCCTTATAGTCTTTATTTACTTTTAACTTAGCATTAACATAATCTTTAAAATCAGCTAATAAATAATATTGATCAGGATCATGCCAACTAGCGCCTTTCAATATAGAATCTTTCAATTCTTTAAACACACCAGTCTTACGAACATCTAACAAACCATTGTCCAATGCATCTAAAACACGTTTTATGTCTTTGTCGCTATTATAAATTTTAACAGGATCATAGTCTTCAGATAATTCCTTAATCTGTTCAACAGTATTTCCAAATATATAGTTATTTTCTCTTCCAGCCTCTTCAACAATTTCAACATTAGCTCCATCAAATGTTCCTAATGTTACGGCTCCATTCAACATAAATTTCATATTTCCTGTTCCAGATGCCTCTGTTCCCGCCGTAGAGATTTGCTCAGAAACATCAGCAGCAGCCATAATTTTCTCTGCATATGAAACATTATAATTTTGAACAAAAACAACCTTTATATATTTGCTAACAACATCATCTTTCTCAATTAAACTAGCAACCGAGTTTATTAATTTAATTATCTTCTTAGCTCTATCATATCCTGGAGCTGCCTTAGCACCAAATATAAATGTTGTTGGCGTAAAGTCCTTAATGTCTCCATCTTTTATTTTAAAATATAAATGTAATATAGCTAAAATATTCAACAACTGTCTCTTATATTCATGAAGTCGTTTTACCTGCACATCAAAAATAGTATTAGCATCAATTGACACACCATCTTGATGCTTAATATATTTCGCTAACTGACAACGCTTCTCATATTTCAACTTCATAAAGTCATTAATAACATTTTCATCATCAACAAACTGTTCTAATTTCTTCAACTCAGATAAATTAGTAACCCATTTATTATTTCCTAATAAGTTAGTAATTAGATCAGATAACTCACGATTGCAAAGCAACAACCATCTACGCTGAGTTATTCCATTTGTCTTATTCTGAAACTTCTCAGGATATATTGAATACCAATCTTTTAGAACATCAGCTTTTAAAATGTCAGTATGTATCCGTGCAACACCATTCGTATATGTAGAAGCATACACAGCAAGATTAGCCATATGAATTGTATCTCCCTGCAAAGGAGCAATTTTAGAAGACACAGTTTTAGAAACACCCAAAGATTTCATTTCTTTTTCAAACTCATCTTGTATTAATAAAATATATTTTACCACTTTAGGAATTACCTTGTTCATAAACTTTTTAGACCATTTTTCCAAAGCTTCAGACATTATGGTATGGTTTGTATAAGAAAATGTTTTTCTTGCTATATTGAATGCCTCTTTAAATGGTAACCCCTCAACATCACAAAGCAATCTAATCAACTCAGCAATAGAAACTACCGGATGTGTATCGTTAAGTTGTATAGCATGCATATCAGCAAATTTGGAAAAATCACTACCATGTTTTTTCTTATACTTTTTAAGTATATCCTGCAAAGAAGCTGAGCAAAAGAAATATTGTTGTTTTAATCTTAATACTTTTCCAGGAACAGTGTTGTCATTCGGATATAAAACACTTGATATATCTTCAGCAGCATCTCTTTCTTCAACAGCATCTCTATATTTACAATCATTAAACGCTTCAAAATCAAAACGATTAACAGCTTCAGCCTGCCATAATCTTAAAGTTCCAATATGATTTGTTCCATAGCCTATTATCGGCATATCATATGGAACCGCCATAACTTTTTGATCATAAAACTCAACACGAGCAGAATCTTCTTCACATCTAACAGACCAAGGATCTCCATATTTTGTCCAATCATCTGGATATTCAACCTGAAATCCATCTTCAATGGCCTGCTTAAATAACCCATATTTATAACGAATGCCATAGCCATCTACTGGCAAATTTAAAGTTGCTGCACTATCTAAAAAACATGCAGCCAATCGACCAAGGCCTCCATTTCCTAGAGCTGCATCTTCAATTTCTTCCAATTTTTCAATATCAAAACCCTGCTCATCCAGCAAACATTTTACTTCATCATATATTCCCAAGCAAACCAGGTTATTAAATACTGCGCGACCAACTAAAAACTCTGCAGAAAAATAACAAACTCTACGTGAATCATGATGCGATTTTATACTACTCATCCAATTATCTGTCAAATTTTCCATTGTAGCTTTCGAAAGAGCATTATAAACCTGAAGCGCTGTAGCATGTTCTATGTTCTTATGATAATCAGCTTTTAAATATTCATGCATTTTTTTAATAATATCAGAACCATTCATGAACAATTTAACTCTCCTTTTATTTTTTTATATTTATATTCTACCATACATCTTAGTCATATGATATATTTTTTCTGCTAATTTATCTGTTGCAGCACCTTTTTTCATTCTCCATTTCCAATTTATGCCTACTGTTCCAGGAACATTCATGCGTGCCTCAGACCCCAACCCAAGAAAATCTTGCATTTGAGTAACAGACAATTTTGCAACACTAGCCATAGATCCACGTATCAAGCCCCAGTTTACACCTTCAAACAAACCTATATTTAGATACTCTTTACATAACTCCTGTGTTTCTAAATCTACACTATTAAACCAGCCAAGCGCTGTATCATTATCATGTGTTCCAACATATACAACAACATTTGAATTATAATTATGAGGCATAAAATCACTTTCTTCACGTGGATCAAAAGCCTGCTCAAGTATTTTCATTCCTGGGAATCCAGTAGTCTCTATTAACTCTCTAACAGAATCTGTAATATACCCTAAGTCCTCGGCAATGATATCAATCTCACCCAACTCATCTTTTATTACTTTAAAAAGCTCAATTCCAGGACCTTTAACCCATTCTCCATTTTTAGCTGTCTCTTCACTTGCATCTATAGAATAATAGCTATCAAATCCTCTAAAGTGATCTATTCGAACAACATCATACATATTCCTATATGCACGAAGACGATCACACCACCAAGTATAATTTTCTTTTTTCATTTTCTTCCAATTATAAATCGGATTACCCCAAAGCTGTCCATCTTTTGCAAAAGCATCTGGAGGGCATCCAGCAACCTTAATTGGCTTCATATCTTTATCCAAGCAAAAGTCATCCGGATTTGTCCAAACATCAGAACTATTACCTGCAACATATATAGGAATATCACCTATAAATCCAACGCCTTGCTTATTTGCATATTTTTTCAGCAAATTCCATTGATCCGAAAATACAATCTGAGTAAACAACCAAAAGTTAACATCATCTTCATGTTCTTTTTTAAATTCACTTAAAGCTTTTTCATCTCTAAGTTTATATTTATCTTCCCAGTCCCACCAACATTTTCTGTCATTAAACAAAAATAAGGTCATAAACATAGCATAGTCATCAGCCCATTTATTTTCTTTAACAAAATCCGCAATACGTTTTCTATTAGTTTTTATCCAATTTCTGTAAGCAATTTTTAAAACATTAATTCTATTACTATTAACCTTATCAAAATCAACATTTGATTCATCAATTCCCCAGTTAATAGAATCATAATCCGATTTTTTTAGATATCCATCTTCCTCTAATAAATCAAAATCGATAAAACAAATATTTCCAGCAAAAGTAGAATACGAGCTGTAAGAAGATCCATTTTCATCTGGTGGACACAACGGCAATAACTGCCAGTAAGATTGCCCAGATTTCTTTAAAAAATCCACAAATTTGTAGGATTCTTTACCCATAGTTCCTATTCCATAATCAGAAGGAATTGAAGACATATGCATCAAAACCCCACTACTACGCTGTTTCATAGTTTACACTCTCCCCAAAGTCAAATTAGTCGCAAAACTAATGACTATATATAAAATATATCTAAAAAATTATATAAAAATACATAAAATTCTAAATTAAAAAATACGGTTTTTAGTATATCATTATACAAAAAATTTGTCAATATAACTTTAAATCATATGTTTGGCAAAATCAAAAAATATAAAGTAATATTAAATAAAATATGTTATAATTTAAATAGTAACCTTATTAATATTTAGTGAGGAGGCGTTTTTTCGTGAAAATACAGCGTTTAAGAAACAAAATAGATAAAATTGATAAAAGTTTATTAAATCTATTCGAAAACCGAATTAAAATTTCTCTTAAAATTGCCAAATATAAAATGTCAAACAATAAAAATATATTTGATCTTCAAAGAGAAAACGAAATATTAAAAACAATTAAAAAACGTTCATCTCAAAAATTTAAACAATCAAATAGCTTCCTGTTTTCAACAATAATAAATGTTGGAAAAATCTTCCAGTATAGAAAAATAAAAAATCTTCCTGAAAATGTAAAAAAAACAACAAATATCACAATAAAAGAAATACTGAACACCTCAGAAAAAAATATCAACAAAATATCTATGCCACGATTAGGCTGTCTTGAAACTAATGATAGTTATTCCAAAATTGCCACATCAAGAGCATTTACATACAGCACAATAAACAATTATACTTTTATATCCGATTTATTTGATGCAATGGATAAAAATGTAATAGATTTTGGTGTTATTGAAATAAATAGCTCATCCTCACAACTAACAAATAATATATATGACATACTTAATAAAAATAATACACACATATATAAAATATTAAACCTAAACGCCCCATATTGCTTAGCTGCAAACTCTAATAACAATTCTTTTAAAAAAATAATATCCACCACTCAAATTCTAAGTCAATGTTCAACCTATATTAAAAAACACAAATATGAAAAATCCCATTTAGAGTTAGTATCTGAAGCAGCATTTTTAGTATCAAAATTAGACGAACCAATGGCCGTAATATGTCCAAAAGAAGTGGCGTTAAAATATAAATTAAATATAATAGAAGAAAATGTTCAAGACAACACCAAAAATAATAAAAAATTTTTGGTCGTTTCAAAAAAAATGTATACCACATCAAATCAAAATATATTGTCGTTGTCTATAAAAACCAACAACACAAATAAACTTTTAAATAATATTTCAACTTATTTCAATATAAATAATATAAAACTATATCAATTACAAATAATCACATCTACAAATAAAAACGATAACTCTACCGTTTATTTAGATTTTCTAGGAAATATTAAAGATGCATCTACTAAAGCATTTATTAATTATCTATCATATGAAACAGATAATTTTAAATTTCTAGGATATTATAGTGAAGAAACTGTTTAATAAATATAGTAAAAAATGCTGATAGCTTAAATTGCCATCAGCATTTTTTATAAATTTTTACTGTTTTAAAGAGTTTTCATAAGATTCAATCATTTTTTTAACCATTTGTCCACCAACTGAACCTGCTTCACGAGATGTTAAATGGCCGTTGTATCCTTCTTTTAAGTTAACACCAACTTCATTAGCTGCTTCCATCTTAAATCTGTCCATCGCTTCTCTAGCTTCTGGCACAACTAATTTACTGTTACTTGAACTATTTGTTGACATTTCAAACACTTCCTTTCAAATTATAAAATATAATTTGCGTTTGTAATAAATATTCTAACCAAATATTTATTTTTTATTTGTGGAAAATTTTACAATAATATAAAAAATCCCAAAAATTGTATGTGTTCAAAAATTACAACAATTACAAAAGTTCTAATATATCCTTTTCAATCTCACTAGGATTAAAAATTGGACTATATCTTTTAACAGCATTTCCATTCTTATCAACTAAAAACTTAGTAAAATTCCATATAATATCACCATTATTTTTACAAGTTTTACTCAATTTTTTTATTGCTTTCATAGATATTTTATTTTTCAAACCTTTTATCTCATCGTTTGGTTGCTGACTTTTCAAAATTGAAAATACTCTACTCTCATTTTCTCCATTAACATCTATTTTTGCAAACTGATCAAATTGTGTTTTATATTTCATGGTACAAAAACTATGTATCTCATCATTACTACCAGGTGCTTGGTGCCCGAATTGATCACAAGGAAAATCTAATATTTCAAAACCTCTATCATTATATTTCTCATATAAATTTTCTAAAGCTTCATATTGCGGAGTAAACCCACATCCAGTGGCAGTATTAACAACTAATGAAACTTTTCCTTTTAAACAACTTAAATCATAATCTTGTCCGTTTCTCATTTGTACTTTTAAATCATAAATTCCCATAAAACATTTGCTCCTTTCATTTTATATAAAACCTATTATTAATAGCAAAAACATATTAATTATGTTCATTTATAATATTTAATAGTATATACAAAACTAAAACAATCAATTTTAATGATTAAAAATAATGTCAATAATATAATACCATAATTTAAATATCTTATTCAATATTCAAATTAATCTACCATAATCGTTCCACTGTCCATATGTTTTATTCTGCTCAGTCATTTCAATTAATTTGTCTAGTCTACTACGAAATAGTTTCTTATTTTTCCTAGCCCACTCAATATTATCAGTTCGTACTCTTTGATATAAAACGGGAAAATTATTGAAATTATTCCACACTTTTTTATTTTTCTTTAATTCAATCAATATATCGTTTGAGATATCAAATTGTTCATAATTGACCGGCAAAGCGTTAAATCCTCGATCTGTCATCAATCCTTTTTGTATTAAATACTCACATCTAGCAATATTTAAATAAGTCCAATGAGTTTTTTTACTTCTAGGCATCAATTTCTGATAAGTCACACCATCAATGTTTTTACAAGTAGAGTCTATCCAACCAAAACACAAAGCACAATAAACCGCATCTATATAGCTAAATTCTATGTCATTCGGCTTTCCCCTTTTAGCATTCACCCATACAAAATCTTCAACATTAGAATTACTAGTCAACCACTCATATAATTCTTCGAAACATTTCACATTTATTAATTTGTCCAAATATATTTCAACTCACCTTCAAGTTAAAATTCTATCTCTTAAATCATCACCATACAAATGGAATAATCTTATATCTTACTTTTTCCTTATATTCCAAATAACCGTTTAAATCTTTTTCTAATATTTCCTCTTCACTTTCTATTCTTTTAGCAATTACAATTGGATAAATCAGAAACATTATAAACGAAATAATAGACCCCAATATTAATGGCATTGTTAAAAATAGCAAAATTGTTGCTGCATACATAGGATGCCTAACCATCCCATATAATCCAGTATCGATCACTTTTTGATTATCCTGCACTTCAATAGTGCGAGATAAGTATGTATTTTCTCTCAAAACTTCCGCGTATAAAATATATGCTAAAACAAATACAACAGAGGATATAATTACAACAATATTTGGCAATTCTATCCATTTATATCTATAATTTAAACCCGCTGTAATAAAGCCAAACAAAAACATTACTGCACTAAATAATATAACTTGTTTCTGCTCACCTTGTTTTTCTTTAACATTTAGTCTTTTTTTGAGCAAATCTGGATTTTTTATCATTAAAACTATTCCAGCAACAAACATTGGAATGAACAACAACCCCATAAACAACCATCCATTCCAATAATTAAAAGTGGCAGGAATAAATAGCAAAGCACCTACAATTAATACTCCAAATGCATATTTTATAATTGCCTGAATAAACAATCGTACGCTCATAAATTTCACCTACATGATATTTTTTATAGCTACATTTATTTTTCTTTATTGATAACTTGCTCGTGATGCCCATAACATATTTTTGATATATTGTGACTTAATAAATTTTTCCAGCTATTGTTTATTTTCTCATCATTAAATGCAGATGCCAAATTCAAATCATACAAATCCCCAACAAATGCAACACCCTCATCTAGTACCACAGAAACACTATCTTCACTATGCCCCGGTGTATACAATATTTCTCCATCGATTCCTAACTCTTTTAAAAAGTCTCTACTCTCTTCACATGAAATTATTACTGGTTTTGTGTTAATTGGAGTAAATTTTATTTTATTATCTTTTTCAAATATTTTATCTGAAAAATGTATATAATCCTTCTGAATATCTACAACTAATAATTTTGCACTCATACTATCAACTATGTCTTGTGCTATGCCCATATGATCAGGATGATAATGTGTAATTAAAAGATAGTCTATATTTTTTATATTTAATTCCTTAATCTTTCTATAAAATAATTGTAGAGTCCCAGCCCAATCCGTGTCTATCAATAAGCTTCCTTTTTTCCCTTGGATATAATAGCAATTTGTATTTCCATATATTAATAATTGTATCACTTTTATTCCTTTCATAACAAATATTTAACAACAGTTTTTGTATTTCTTACCACTGCCACATGGTGTACTGTTCAATCTATACTTTTTTGCACTTTTATCCATTGTAGCCTATTTCTCTAAATTTCAAACTACTAAAATGCACTAAATACCACTTCAAAAATGTATAATATTTTAAATTTTAGTATCTAAAAACGTATCTAAATTTTACCTAATTAATTGTAATTTATCTTGTTCGTAAAACCAAAATCTTCTGCACATCTTAATAAATTGTAATTTGTTATTCTGTTCATCGTTTAATAAACAACTTGATTTCTTGCTCTAACAAACGAAATACATTTGCGACCAAATATCCATCTGCAATTGCATGATTCAAACGAACAGATACAGGCATAACAAGTTTACCATTTTCTTCTCTATATTTTCCCCAATTAATAATTGGTGCTAAAAACATATTTGCATCAGGCAACTCAATATTCAAAGAATCATAAGATAACCATGATATAAATGATGCATCAAACCAATTGTGATGATTTTCCATATCTAACATATATTCGTTTGTTTTCTTCGCATCTTCTACATCTTTCAACGCATTAGCATAAAACCTTTCATAGTTCTCATCATATCTTGTATATACAGGAGTACAAGTTTCAGCTTCCTCATGGAATACATACTGAGTGGGATTAATCACATCATAACATATTAATTCATCTGTTTTCCAAAGATATCCCATTCTATAATCTTCACGAGAATTAAGAACTTTTGATAGTATGTAAAGAAAGTTAATATAAAACTTTGTTCCTTTCTTTTTAGAATAATGAACAAGTTCAGTAACATCGATTCTTGCAGTCATTGAAGTTGAACAATGACAATCCTCTGAAAAATGTCGAAATACTCCTTTTCTATAATATTTTTCTTTATCTATTACTTTGTAGCTCACAATAATTATCTCCCTTAGAAATTACTATTTATCTTTATCCTACCGTTCGCAATATTACAATTTTATGAACATTTAACCTCCAAATAATTTTTAATTTTTCTAAATTTAATTATACTATAAAAATAAAAGATTATCTAGAATAATTGCTAGATAATCTCCTCATAAATGCTCTTCTTTTGTTATTAATTTCTTCCACAACAGTTTTTGTATTTCTTACCACTGCCACATGGACAAGGATCATTTCGACCAACTTTGTTTTCATTCTTGATTGGCTTTCTCTCTTCTCCTGCTGGACTTTCTTTATACTTAATAGGAACAGGAATTTTATTAACTTCTTCCCTCTTAATTTCTTCCTCTGTTCTAATGCGAATAGTCAATACTAATCTTGCAACGTCTTCTTTTATGCTTGAAACCATAGCATCAAATATACCAAATCCTTCAATAGTATATTCAATTACAGGGTCTTTTTGAGCATATGATCTTAAATAAATTCCTCTACGTAATTCTTCCATGTCATCAATATGCGCAGTCCACTTAGAATCAACCGTTCTTAAAATAACAACTCTTTCCAACTCACGCATACGTTCTTCGCCAATCATTTTTTCTTTTTGTTCGTAAATATTCATGGCCTTTTTATATATAATATCTACTAAGTCTTGCTTTTTCAACTCAGCAAGTTGAGTAGTACTATATGCTAAATCATTCTCGTCTAGAATGTAATTCATAAAGTAATCTCTAAGCCCAGTTATATTCCAATGTTCATGATTATCTGTATCAGCAATATAAATATCAACTGTGTCAGCGATAGCACTACTTATCATTTTAACAACATGATTACGCATATCTTGACCATCAAGCACTTTTTTACGTTCTTTATAGATAATTTCACGTTGTGAATTCATAACATCGTCAAACTTAAGAACACTTTTACGGATTGCAAAGTTTTGAGCTTCAACCTTAGCCTGAGCACTCTCTATGCGCTTAGTTAGCATCTTGCTTTTTATCGGCAAATCGTCGTCAACTTTCAACATACGCATGATCTTGTCCACTCTTTCTCCGCCATACAATCTCATAAGATTGTCTTCCAAAGAAAGATAGAATCGACTTTCTCCTGGGTCTCCCTGCCTTCCAGCACGTCCTCTCAACTGATTATCTATACGTCTAGACTCATGTCTTTCAGTTCCGATAATAAACAATCCACCAGCTGCTCTAACTTGCTCAGCCTCTTCAGAAATAACCTTCTTATGCTCCTGCATTAATGTATTAAAAGTTTCACGAGCTTCTAAAATTTCTTTATCATCAGTATCAGCAAATCCAACTGCTTCATTAATGAGGTCCTCATAATAACCTTTCTGCCGCATTTCTTCTTTTGCCATATATTCTGCGTTACCACCAAGTATAATGTCTGTTCCACGTCCAGCCATGTTTGTTGCTATAGTAACAGCGCCTTTTTTACCAGCTTGAGCAACTATTCTAGCTTCTTGTTCATGATATTTAGCATTTAAAACATAATGATCTATACCTTGTTTGCTTAACATATCACTCAAAATTTCAGATTTATCTATTGATACAGTTCCAACCAAAACAGGTTGTCCCTTCTCATGCGACTCAATTACTTGATTAATAACAGCACGGAATTTTGCTTGTTCTGTACGATAAATAACATCATTGTAATCCTTTCTTATTTCAGGCTTGTTAGGTGGAATTTCTACAACATCCAATTTATATATTTCTCTAAACTCGCCTTCTTCCGTCATACCAGTACCAGTCATTCCAGAAAGTTTCTTATATATCCTAAACAAATTCTGGAATGTTATATTAGCCAAAGTTTTTGATTCATTTGCAATTTTAACATTTTCTTTAGCTTCAATAGCCTGATGAAGTCCTTCATTATATCTTCGACCAAACATTACCCTTCCTGTAAATTCGTCAACAATAAGAACCTCTCCGTCTTTTACAACATAGTCAATGTCTTTTTGCATAACTCCATGAGCTTTTATAGCTTGGTTTACGTGATGCAACAATGTTATGTTCTCACCATCCATAAGATTGGATACATTGAAAAACTCTTCAGCTTTTTTTACTCCGGACGGTGTTAAAGTGGCTGTCTTAGCCTTTTCATCAACTATGTAGTCGCCATCAACATCATCATGTTCTTCTTTATCATCCAACTCTCTCACTTTGTACATTTTTAAATTTTTAACCAAGTTATTAGCATGAACATACAAATCAGTTGATTTTTCACCAGGACCAGAAATAATTAATGGAGTTCTAGCTTCATCAATCAAAATCGAGTCAACCTCGTCAACAATCGCAAAATTGAAAGGTCTTTGAACCTGTTGTTCTTTATATATACACATATTATCACGAAGATAATCGAAACCTATCTCATTGTTTGTTGCATAAGTAACATCACAAGCATACGCTGCTCTACGTTCGTCATTACTCATTCCGTTTAATATAACACCAACACTAAGACCAAGATATCTATATACCTTTCCCATAAGATCAGAGTCACGTTTAGCAAGATAGTCGTTAACTGTGACAACATGAACTCCTTCTCCAGTTAATGCGTTAAGATAAACCGGCAAAGTTGCAACCAACGTTTTTCCTTGTCCTGTTTTCATTTCAGCAATACGACCTTGGTGTAGAATAATTCCACCAATCAACTGAACTTCAAAATGACGCATATTCAAAACTCTAGTAGCTGCTTCACGACAAACAGCAAAAGCGTCCACTAAGATATCATCTAAAGATTCTCCTGCAGCCAATCTCTCTTTTAATACATTAGTTTGATTTTTTAACTCTGTTTCAGAAAAACCTTTATATTTTTCCTCTAAACTTAAAATCTTATCTACAGTTGGTCTTATTCTCTTTAATTCTTTTTTACTATAAGACCCAAAAACTTTATCTACTAAACTCATAATAAGCTCTCCTTTTCTAAAAATGAGACTGCAATTTACATCATAAAAAAATTATACTTACCTTTTATTATATATCTATAAATAATAAAATCAAGTTTTTTTATATTTTTTTACACTGATAGTACAAATAAATCTAATACTTATACTCTATAGGAAAGCTTACTTTCATATCATCCATATTCTTCACCTTGGTCCTACAATTCATAACTATTGCATTAACAATAGGTATAAATAGTATAAAACCTAAAACAACAACTGTTTGCTCCATATCTAATGGACAATTTTTTATAATTTTATTCACAGGTTCAATCCAAATTGCAGAAATTGCAATAATTAAAGACACAATAGTAGCTAAAATCAATTTTTTGTTTTGTAGATGATTAATTTTAAAAATTGATTTAGATTCACTTTTACATTCAAAAACATGTATTAACTGTAAACCAACTAACGTCAAAAATATCGCGGTCCGAGATATAGTCAAAGAATTAGTCATTCTTAACATTATAGTAAAAACTGTTAGTGTAGTAAATGCAATTAGCACTCCTCTAATAAAAATTGTAAATACTAAACCTCCCGAAAAAATACTCTCATTAACATTTCGCGGTGCTTTTTTCATCGTGTTTTTATCTCCTGGTTCTAATCCCAAAGCAATTGCAGGCAATCCATCAGTAACCAAATTAATTAACAATATTTGCATAGGTAATAATGGTATGGGCATTCCAATTAACATTGCAAAGAGAGTTGTTAAAACCTCTCCCATATTGCAAGAAAGCAAATATCTCATAAATTTGCGTATATTTTCATATATTATTCTTCCCTCTTCAACCGCTGCAACTAATGTAGCAAAATTATCATCCAACAATATCAGGTCTGCCGATTGTTTAGCAACATCACTACCGCTTTCCCCCATAGATACTCCAATATTTGCTTCTTTTATCGCAGGTGCATCATTTACTCCATCTCCAGTCATAGCAACAATGTTTCCTTGTTTTTTTAACGCTTTTACTATTCGAAGCTTATGACTAGGAGAAACTCTAGCAAAAACTGTTGTCTTTTTAATAATTTCTTTCAATGCAGAATCACTCATATTGTTTAATTCTTTGCCTTCAACACACATATCTCCTTTTCTATATATTCCAACTTGCTTTGCAATAGAAATTGCAGTAAGCTTATGATCTCCAGTAATCATTATAGTCTTTATTCCTGCATACCTACACGTCATAACAGCAGATTTAGCTTCTTTTCTGGGCGGGTCATGCATAGCCGTAAGACCTAAAAATATCAAATTATTATCATTGTCAGATCCTGAAATTTCTTTGTATGCAAAAGCTAAAACTCTCATACCACTTTTAGCCAATTCTTCATTTTTTTTATCAAAAAAAGTCTTTGCTTTTGAAAAAGATTCTATTCCATTTCTACTTTTATACCCATTGCATTTATCCAAAACAACGTCATATGCACCCTTAACAAACACATACTTCTTTCCTACAATATTTTCAGCAAAAACACTCATATATTTTCTCGAAGAATCAAATGGCACAGCATCATAAATATTATATTTTGTTTTCAAACTATCTTTTGTAATGTTTCCTTTTTTAGCCATCATTAAAAGAGCTATCTCCGTTGGTTCGCCAATTCCTTTCCAATCACTTTTCCCATTATTTCTATCTTTTATAACAATATGAGATCCATTACAAACAACAGATGTTTCAATCAATAACTCTAAAATTGGATAATCTGAGACGTTAATTTTTTCACCTCCAAATACGAAACATCCATTATTTTTAGTTTCATCTCCCTCAACTTTAAAATCTCCATCTGCAGTAATAATTCTTTTAACAGTCATCTTATTTTGTGTTATCGTTCCTGTTTTGTCAGTGCATATAACATTAGCACATCCTAAAGTTTCTACCGCATGTAATTTTCTAACAAGCGCCTTTCTTTTCACCATACGTTTAACTGCTAATGCTAAAGCAATTGTAACAATTGCAGGTAATCCCTCAGGAACAGACGCAACAGCAACCGATAACCCAGTTATTATCATATTAAACGGATCTTCGCCACGTAATATTCCAGCAAATATAACAATCGCCGAAACTATCAAACATCCTACAATAATAAATTTGCCAATTTGAGCTAATCTCTGTTGCAACGGTGTTTGCTCCGAATCTACATTATCTATCATTCCAGCTATTTTGCCAATTTGAGTATTCATTCCTGTTCTAATTACTCTGGCTCTTCCATGACCTTTAAAAATTAGTGTCCCCATATATAATACATTATTCTTATTAATTTCATTCATAGATCCATTCAAATCACTAGCTTCTTTAACAACAGATGTAGATTCACCCGTTAAAATAGATTCATCAACCTCTATTTTAGTTGACTCCAGCAAAACTGCATCCGCCGGTACACTATCTCCAGCTTCAACAACAATTTCATCTCCTCTAACTATTAAATTAGCAGGAATTTTGGTAAGCTTTCCATCTCTAAAAACCTTGGCAGATGGAGCAACCATGTTTTCCAAAGCCTCCAGTGTTTTTTCTGTCTTATATTCTTGAATAAACCCCATAACCGCACTCAAAAACAAAATAATTGAAATTGAAATTGCCTCAAGAATTTCTCCCATAAACACTGAAATTAACATGCCAACTAATAATATTAAAACTAAAAAATCTTTAAATTGACCAGCAAAAATTTTAGCTGCAGATACCTTCTTTTGAGAAATTAATTTGTTTTCCCCATCTTTTTTCAGTATGTCCATTGCTTTTTCTGAACTTAATCCTTGAATATGAATTCTATGACTTGTTGAATCATCAATAACTTTATTTTTCTGAATTTTCTTATTTTTACTATATGATATAGTTTGTTTATTATTTGATGAATTCGCATCATCCATGAACAGCCTAAATATTGATGGTATTTTCACAAATATTCCTCCATTTTTCAAGTTAAAATCATAGTAATTTTAATATACAAATATAACATTTAATTTATATGTTAATTAACATGCCGTTATGAAAAAAGCACCCTTTCAATTAAGGGTGCCAAAAATTATTTTTTTATATTTCTATTTACCACTTTATTAATTAATGGAGAAAATGCAATAAAGATACCAACACTCAATGGTATTGTAATTAAATTTTTCGGTATTCTAACAGTAATCAATAATTCTAAAAATCCACTTCCATATAGCATGCTTATCCAAAGTGTATTTAGTAAAACATTAATTACAACATCAACCAATATTTCTGCAAAAATTATTTTAGAAACACGAAACTTATTTTTGTATAATACTAAACCATATAAAATCCCAGCAATCGCTGCACTAAAAGTAAATCCAATAAAAAAGCCTCCCATAGGATGAACAATGTAGCACAAAATATCTCCCACTGCACCACATACAGCTCCTACAAAAGGACCATACATTCCTCCAATAACTCCCATAACAATAAACAAAAAAGACACATGACATAAATCAGAGATAGGTATTGTAAAAAAATTTAAACAAACTCTCAACGCCAATAGTAATGATATAACACATAAATTTTTTACACTTTTAAATTCGAGCGCCGATTCTCGAAACAATTTAACAACATTCACAATTAAAATCTCCCTTTTTTCCTTTAAAGCAAACCACCATTTTGCTCACATCACATGAACAAAATGGTAAAAAATAATATATCTAAGTAAAACTTCTACTATTTAGAAACTGCATCAACATTGATTTCAACACCTTCAATATTATTAACAGATTCTAAATTTTTTTGTTGTTCTTCATTTTCTGCATCTTCCAAAAGAACTTTCATAGAAAGACTAACTCTTTTTGCATCGTAGTCAATATCCGTAATTTGAGCTTTAACAACATCTCCAACAGATAAAGCATCAGAAATCTTATCTATTCTTCTATTAGAAATTTGCGAAATGTGTATTAAACCATCAACTCCAGGCATAATTTCTACAAAAGCACCAAACTGTTTTATAGAAAAAACTTTAACATCTAAAACCTGACCAACTGAATATTTATCAGTAAATATACGCCAAGGATCCTCTTCAGCCTTACGATATGAAAGAGAAATTCTATTATGTTCTCTATCCAAATCTTTAACTGTAACCTCAACCCTATCTCCAACACTAACAATGTCAGAAGGATGTTTAACTTTAACCCATGAAAGCTCAGTAACATGAATCATTCCATCAATTCCACCAAGATCTACGAAAACTCCATAGTTCGTTATAGACTTAACAGTTCCTGTACGAATATCTCCTTCTTTGATTTCATCCCAAAGCTTTTCTACTTCAACCTGCTTTAACTCGTTCAATAATTTACGAACTGAAGCAACTGCTCTGCGCTTACTTGGGTTAACATCGATTATTTTAAAATCAACACTCTTTCCAACAAACTCTGTTGTATCTTCGATTCTGTGATCTGATAACTGAGAAATAGGAATAAAAACTTTTACTCCACATGTAACAGCTAACACTCCACCTCTAACAGAATCAGTTATTGTTCCATTCAAAACCTTATCTTGATCTTTAGCTTCCAAAATCATATCATAGCCTTTTTCAGCATCATAGCGCTTCTTAGACAAAGTAACTATTCCATCCTGATCACTAACTTTAGTTACTATTAAATCAACCTCATCGCCTTTTTTGAGTATATCCTCAGCTTTAACAGAACTATCTGCTGAAATTTCAGAAACCGGAATCACTCCAGCTTGTTTTCCTCCAATATCAACCTGTACTTCATTCTTAGAAATAGCTGTAACAATACCCTTAACTTTTTTCCCGACCTTGTAAACAGCCTGCTGACCGGATTGTTCAAATAACTCCGCAAAGCTCATCTCATTTGAACTACTG
Source organism: Oscillospiraceae bacterium (assembly GCA_902798695.1). GTDB lineage: Bacteria > Bacillota > Clostridia > Oscillospirales > Ruminococcaceae > RUG12519. Next base: position 105,193 of record CADBXK010000002.1, on the reverse strand, counting down.
GTCTCTTCATTTATTTTATTGCTCATAACTTCATGAACCTCCTCTATAATGTGAGCTGGCGTCGACGCACCAGCCGTTATGCCAATCTTCAGTGGTAAAGGAGTTAAAACACAATCACGAAGTTCACTCGCAGTTTCAATTAATAAAGTTTTACATTTTTCATCACATAAATCAAACAATTTCCTTGTATTTGAACTACATTTCCCACCAACTACAATTAATAAATCCGAGTCATCAGCTAAAGATACTGCCTCTTTTTGCCTAATACTCGTTGCATTGCATATTGTATCAAATATTTTTATGTTTGTACATAGTTTGTTAACAAAATTGACACATTTTCGCCATAATAGCAAATTGAATGTGGTTTGTGCAACTAAAATTAGTGCACTTTCAACAAAGTTTTTATGGTTTTTAAATAAAGTTTTCAACTCATCCAATGTTGAAAACACATATGCGTCTTGCTGACAATATCCTTTTATACCATCAACTTCCGGATGATCCAAATTACCCGCTATTAACACAATTTTCCCTTTTGAAGATTCTTTTTTTACAATATTGTGTATCTTTTTAACAAATGGACAAGTTGCATCTTCAAAATTAATTCCGGCATTATTTATATAACCATATATTTCAGGTTTTACTCCATGAGACCTTATAACAAGAGTCTCATCCACCTCTGCTTCTTCAGGACTCTTAACGATTCTTACACCACGTTTTTTTAAATCATCTACAACTTGAGGATTATGAATAATTGGTCCTAATGTGCAAACTTTCTTTCCCTGCTCTACAAGATCATATACAATTTTGACACCTCTATCCACTCCAAAACAAAAACCGGCAGTTTTAGCAACTCTTATCATTTATATTTCCTCTCGCTGTAAATTATAAATTTCAGAAACTTTTTCCCAAGATTTTTCTGCAATCACTTTTAAATTTTTAGAATTTAATTCATCATTTGTAATATTAAGACTATCCATTATTTTCTCAACACTAACAGGTTTTCCATATTCAACATAGACATTAGCTCTAAAGCGTTTACTCGAATAACATATAGAACACGGAAGCAAATTTTTCCCAGTAGAAATAGCTATTTTTGTTGCACCCACTTTTGGCCTTAACAATTTTCCCGTTTTAGATCTTCCTCCTTCTGGAAACATAGCCAAAATTCTACCACTATTCACTATCTCCTCCGCCTTTTTTATAGCGTCAAGATCTTTACTGCCCCTATTAACAGGAAACGCTCCCAATTTTTTTATTATTGGAGACAAAATAGGAACTTTAAATAATTCCTGCTTAGCCATAAAAAATAATTTTCTGTTTTTAACTCCAAGTCCTAATATAACTGGATCTAAATTCGATTGATGATTAGATACTAGTATAATTCCCTCTCCCGAAGGGGGAACATTATCAGCACCCTTTACATGCAATTTAAAATACATTTTAAACAAAACAGAACAAACATTTCGAGCAAAATTGTAAAAACTCACTTGTTTATCTCAACTCCATTACTATTTATAATTTTTAAAACATTTTCAATCGATTCCTCTAACGACAAATTAGAAGTATCTAATAACACGGCATCTTCAGCTTGTTTCAAAGGTGCAATTTTTCTATTCATATCCTGCAAATCACGTTTTTTCATCTCACTCAAAACATTTTCAAAAACAACATTTTCTCCACTAGCAATTAATTGATCATACCTACGTTTTGCCCTCAGGTTAATTGATGCTGTAAGAAAAATTTTAACAGCAGCATCCGGCAAAACAACAGTTCCTATATCTCTTCCGTCCATTATTATATCTTGATTCTTACCAATGTTTCTCTGCAAATCTAACAAAAACTCTCTTACTTTAGGTATTGCAGAAACGGTCGATGCCGCCATAGAAACATCATCTGTTCTAATTAAATTTGTAACATCTTGTCCACAAAGAAACATTTTCTGTATTCCATCAACATAATTCATAGATATTTTGCAATTTTTCAATTCACAAACTACACTATTTGAATCACGCAAATCAATTTTCTTGTTTAACATATGTAGCCCAACAACCCTATACAAAGCTCCCGTGTCCACATAAACTATTCCAAGTTTCTCAGCAACTTTCTTTGCAATTGTACTTTTTCCTGCTCCAGCAGGTCCATCTATCGCTATATTATTCACTTAATTATCCCCTCGTTTCAATTTTGACGCAATTGCATCAGCCGCTGCAACAGCAGTAGACCAAGCTATTTGCAAATTAAACCCACCTGTATATCCATCAACATTTAATATTTCCCCAATAAAATAAAGTCCATTTTTTAGCTTGCTTTCCATAGTCTTGGGGTTAATTTCACTAACATCAATTCCACCAGAAGTGATTATTGCATATTTAACCGATCTAAAAGATTTAACTGTTAACGTTAAATTTTTCAATAGCTCTACTAAATGTTTTCTTTGTTCCTTGCTAAATTGATTTGCTTTAAAACCATCATTTAATTTTAACATAGAAAAAATCGGTTCAACAAGTTTAGCAGGAAGCAACTTTCTCAATATATTAATCATATCATAATTAGGAAATTTTGAAATTTCTCTAACAATCCGATTATTTAGTTTATTATAATCTAAAGCAGGCTTCAAATCTAAAATAATTTTATACTTTTCATTTTCAATATTTCTAATATGCGAAGATGCACTCAATACTAATGGTCCAGATATTCCAAAATGCGTAAATAGCATTTCTCCTTGCTCAGAAAAAATGCTCTTATCTTTTTCTATAACAGTTAACTTAACATTTTTTAAAGACAACCCTTGTGCAAGTGTGGGCCATTTTTCAACAGTAATTATAGGAACTAAAGAAGGCAATATTTTTGATATTTTGTGTCCTGCTTTTTTTGCCCAAGCATAACCATCTCCAGTTGAACCAGTCTGTGGATAAGACATTCCTCCAGTGGCGACAATAACATTTTTACAAAGAATTACTTGGTTTTTCAACTTAACACCAACAACACTTTCGCCTTCATATATAAGATCATATACAGCCTTATTTAAAATTTTTACTCCACAGTCCTTACAAAAATTCAAAAGTGCTTTAACAATATCAGATGCTTTATCCGAGACCGGAAACACTCTATTTCCTCTCTCAACCTTTAAATTAACTCCTCGTGATTCAAAAAAATCAATAACATCATCTGGAGAAAATCTGTACAATGAACTATATAAAAAATTACCGTTAATAACAACATTTTTAATGACACCAGCAACATCGCACTTATTAGTTACATTGCACCTACCCTTACCTGTTATTAACAATTTCTTTCCAACTATATCATTTTTTTCTAAAAGAACAACCCTAGCTCCAGAACTAGCCAAACGACCAGCAGCTAATAATCCAGAAGCTCCTCCTCCAATTACAATTACATCAATCATTTATTTTCCCTTTTTCAATCTAGACCCTTCAAAAACTTTATACTCTTCCCAAATATGCTCTAATTTTTGAAAAGTCTGAGATATTTCAAATTTTTTACGAAATCCCACAGCAACAACCAAAGCATTAACTAACGACAATGGCGCAACCAAACCATCAATAAAAGAAATCATATCACTTTGTGCTAAAAGCACAGAATCAGCCTCACTTATTAAAGGTGAACCCATGCTATCAGTAATGGCAATAGTCTTAGCACAATTGCTGTGAGCATAATGAAAAGCTTGCACTGTATTGCTAGAATATCTTGGAAAACTAATTCCTATTAATACGTCTCCCTTCTTTATATTCAATATTTTTTCAAACATTTCGCTTTTACTCTTAGTATATATAACCTCAACATCATCAAACATATACTCAAAGTAAAAATTCATAAAATTAGCTAATACAGAAGCACTTCCCGTTCCAATGATATATATTTTACTAGAATTTACTATATAATCAACCGATCTTTTAAAATCCTCACCAGAAACTACATCCAAAGTCTTTTTAATTTTAGCTATATCCAAATTTAGCACTTTAGATAAAACATCTTCTCCTTCGCCAATTTGATCATCAGCAACACGCAATCTCTCAACAGTAGTAAGCTTATTTTGAATAATTTCTCTAAGTGACTTTTGAAATGCCGGATATCCACTAAATCCTATTTCCACTGCAAATCTAACAACAGTTGCCTCACTAACTCCAACCGCTCTACTAAGTTTAGCCGCAGTCATAAAAGCTGCCTTATCATAATTATTCATTACATAATTGGATATTTTTTTCTGACATCTAGACAACTTAGACATTTTGGTCATTAAGGTTTCCAACAATTCAGATTCAAATACCTTACCATCCAAAAATTCTTGCGACAAAATAACACCACCAACCGAATTTAAAAATATTAAAACACCTAATCCTTCTTTTTAGATTTTAAAACATCATTTACAGCTTTCTTATATTTTTTAGCATAACTTGCTATAGATCTATTTTTTAAATCACCAACTGTTTCATGATCGTTATCATTTTTATATTTATTCTCTTCATTATTCAATTTTTTACTTGCATTAAAAACTTCACTGTCTATTTTTTCTTTTAATAAATCTTCATCAAAATTCACATTAACTTCACCCACGTCAAAAGCTTCTGCTCCCTCAATAACTGCCCTTGCGCTATTTTTGAGCATTTTTTCAACAACAATATTAGCAGCAGCGATGATTCCATCAGCTTTAGATTGAGCCGCCTCAACCAATCTTTGAGTTTCTTCTTTAGACTCCATAGTAACCATATATGCCCTATCAGCTGCATTTTTCAAAATTCTAGATGCTTCTTCTCTTGCTTTTTTTCTTAACGATCGGCTTTCCTTGTCAGCTAACTCAACATGTTCTCTATATTCTTCTTCTATTTTTCGTTTAGCATGCTTTACAATCTTATTAACACGACTCTTAGCAACCATTTCTGCTTGTTTAATTTTATTTTCAATCTTTTCATCTTCATTTTTTAACTCATCAATTTCACTTTCCATATTGTTGATTTTTTTATTCATTTTACATATAGTATTTTCTTTTTTGTCAAGTAACTTTATCTTTTCATCGATTATTTCATGATAACTCTCTTCATTTTTGGAAATCTTATTTTTCAAATTTTGAATTTGAATCAATGACTTCTTATATTTAGATTCATAATCAGAAATTTCAGCATCCTTCTGTTTAATTTGAGCTTCATATTCTTTTTTTAAAGAATCAATCTCAACATCAAATTTTTTCATCATATTGGTGATATACTGAACTACATTTTTCTTGTCAAACCCACCAAAAACCGACGTTCTAAATTTTTGCTCTTCTGCCATAATAACATCCCACTTTCAAATAATATTAAACATATATTTTTGATAAATGCGAATAAAACCTTACAAATAATCATTATATTAATGTATGTAACATCTTAAATATGTCAATAAACAAAAAGCAAAAATCTCCCGTCAATTCAAACAGAAGATCTTCAAACTTTTTACAAAAATTTCAATGAATAAATCTCAAAAACAAAATGAAACAAACTCAAAATCAACAACGCTCATCATTTTCATTTTTGAAAAACGTAATATTAAGATCTCGTGTTAAAGGATATCTTCTAACCTTAATCACTTAGTTTTTATTCTTAAAAATGTCTAATATCTTAGTGAAATCATCATCTACATCCACAACATCATCAAATCCACCAGCAGCATCGACATCATCTAGGTCATCTTGATTAACATCTGAAACGGTTGTTTTTCTTATCTTATCTTTGAACTCGGTATCAAAACCAGTAGCGATAACGGTTATCTTTAACTCATCCTCTAAACTCTCATCAAATGCAACACCAAATATTATATTAGCTTCAGGATCAACACTCTGACTTATATGACTAGTTGCAGCGTCAATTTCATCAAACTCAATTGTTGGAGGAGCAGTTATATTTATAATTAACCCTTTTGCCCCATCAATAGATGTTTCAAGAAGTGGACTCGAAATTGCACTTTCAGCAGCGATAATAGCCTTATCCTTCCCTTGAGCACTAGCAACACCCATATGAGCATATCCTGCATCTTTCATAATTGTGCTAACATCAGCAAAATCCAAGTTAATAAATCCAGATGTATTTATCAACTCTGAAATACTCTTAACTCCCTGCTGCAAAACATCATCCGCAGCTTGGAACGCATTAGCAAACGTAATTTTACGATCCTCTAACATCTTTAGTCTTTCATTAGGAACAACAACTAAAGAATCTACACATGCCCTTAATTTAGCTATACCTTGCTCAGCTTGACGCATACGCATAGCACCTTCAAAATTAAAAGGTTTAGTAACAACTCCAATAGTTAATATTCCCATCTCACGAGCAATTTGTGCAACAACAGGGGCCGCCCCAGTTCCTGTTCCTCCACCCATACCAGCTGTAATAAACAACATCTGAGCTCCTTTTAAAGCTGCTGCTATTTCTTCTCTGCTTTCCTCAGCAGCACCTTCTCCTACCTCGGGATTTCCTCCTGCTCCATCACCTTTAGTTGTCTTAGCACCAATTGCAACCTTGTGACTAGCCTTAGAAGAAAACAAAATCTGATTATCTGTATTTATAGCTATAAAATCTACATACTTCATATCAGAATCTACCATACGATTTACGGCATTTCCACCGCCACCACCAACGCCTGTTACTTTAATGTTTACTGCATAATCATCGTCATGCATAATATTTATGCTACTCAAAATCGTCTCCTCCTATACACTTAAATTCCAACGTTACTACATGTAATTATGTACACGAAGTCATACACGATATATATATTAAAAACATTTATTTTTCATATACAAATCCAAGCATTATAACAAAATAGTTACACAAAATTATTTTAAATTCTATACACAATTAATGTTATCATATAAAAAAAATAATTTCAACAGTTTTTTATAAATTTATTTGTACAACTTACTAATTTTATACACCAAGTGTGGTCAATAACTCTATATTAATCGACAAAATTAAAACAAAAAAATTTGTTAAAAATTATATACAAAATTAACATAAAATTAACATTTTTATAAATTTATATGTTTTCCGGCAAAAAATGAACAGATTGACTAGAATTATCCAAAAATATTTTCCCATGTTCATTAATGCCAATATAATCATCAATTATCTTCATAGACATATCTATCATATAATTTGCTTTAGATATCTCAGGAATTTCAATAACAATTCTATTTTGATATGTGACATATATTTTAGATTCATCAAAAGCGATCCTAGTAATATCTTTACAGTCTATACTATCTAACTTATTGATTAATGTATTGATTTTGGTTTTATCTTCCTGCGATAATTCTAGATATTGTCCTTTCTGACAATCTTCAAAAACATCAGTATTTATTTTCAAAACCAATGTATTATCCGGAGGTGCAGATTGTTCAGTCTCAGTAATCCTTCCATAACTCGAAACATAAACATACATACCATCATTTTTTTGATAACAAAACTTTACATCACACGGTAAGCAATCAATAATAAGCTTATTAGGAAAAGATCTTTTTACACTAACTTTATCAAAATCTAAACATACATCTAATATATTATCCTCTATTTTTTTCAAACTTGTCCTTAACAAATTATCTCCAATTTTAACATTGCTTATTGACGTGATTTCATCTGTAGTATGCACTCCAGAATTTAAAACCACTATCTCATCAATATTAAAAAACACAGTTAAAGAGAGAGAAACTGCTGTAGTAACGAAAATAATAAAAATCAAAATATAATACAGCATATATTTTCTCTTTCTACGTCTCTTACGCACAGTACCATTTTTAAGCCGTGCCGCATCCCTGGGATTTAATCTACGCTTTTTCGTCCTTCTCATTATTCTTCTCCTAATAAACCTCACGTAAGTTTAATTACACCAATTAATCTATAATCTAAAAATATAAGCTCCTAACTTAGAAAACTGATCTTCTATCTTTTCATATCCTCTATCTACATAGCATAATTTAAAAATTTCAGTTCTTCCAGCTGTTGCTAAAGCTGCAACTATTAAAGAAGCTCCTCCTCTTAAATCTGTTCCATATACACAAGCTCCTCTGAGTTCTCTACATCCTTCAACTACTGCGACTCTACCTTCAACTCTTATAGATGCACCCAAACGTTTCAATTCTGGAACATGTCTAAATCGATTTTCAAAAATAGTTTCAACAAATATAGTTGTTCCTCCCACAACACATGACAGTGCCATCATTATAGGTTGTAAATCAGTTGGAAATCCCGGATATGGCATAGTTCGAATAGGCTGTTTTGGTGCAACAAGAAAATCTTTAGATTTCAAAAAGATTGATTTTCCAAAAATGCGTATTCTACATCCCATATCAGATAATACCGGTAAAACAGAGCTCAAATTGCTGACATTAACAGACTTTAAAAGGACTTCCCCTCCTGTTGCAGCCACCCCACAAAGTAATGTAGCAGCAACTATTCTATCTGGCATAATTGTATATTCACAAGGTGTTAACCTATCTACCCCTTCAATTCGTATAACCTGAGTTCCTCCACCAACTACTTTTGCTCCACATTTATTTAAATAATTACAAAGATCTTTTATTTCTGGCTCAACAGCAGCATTATTTATAATAGTCTTGCCTTCTGCAGTAACAGCGGCTAACAAAATATTTTCTGTTGCCCCAACACTTGGAAAAGATAAAAATATCTCCGCACCATGCATTCTATCGCCATCCACTTTACAATCTAGTTGTCCTCCACATTCATTTACACTAACTCCCATTTTCTTCAAAGCGTCAATATGAAGATCTATTGGCCTGCTACCTATATCACAACCTCCGGGAAAATAAACTTTAGCCTCTCCACATCTAGCCAAAATTGCTCCCAAAAATATTATGGATGATCTCATTTGGTTCATTAAATTTTTAGATATTTCATTGTTGCAAAGTCCACGTGAGTTTATAATCAAAGCATCATCTTGCCAGTTAGTTTTACACCCCAATAATTGTAAAATTTCACAAGCTGTAGTAGTATCTCGTAACTTAGGGCACATATGTAATACATTTTCACCACTAGTTAACATAGTAGCTCCTATTATGGGCAAACTTGCATTTTTAGATCCCTGAACACTGCACTCACCTTGTAATCTTTTTCCTCCATTTACAACTATTTTTTCCATTTACGGCACCCCCGCTGCACAATAAGTATACAGCTTATTTTATGCTCATCGCAAAAATTGGGTGAATTATAAATAATTTATTAATATCAAAAATTTTTTATACCATCATAAATAATTTTAAAACAAATTCATAACAGAATCAAATACTCTTTTTGGAGTATCCAATATGGCCATTTTAGATGCATTTTTACTATATGTAATTAATTTTTCTCTATTTTCATAAAAAGATTTTACCGTTTCAATCAAATTTTCTTTGTTATATGATTTCTCTTCAATTACAACGGCTGCTTTTCTCTTTTGAAGAACCATTGCATTATGATATTGATGATTTTCTGCCACATTAGGAGATGGAATCAAAATCGAAGGTTTTCCTGTCGCTTCTAACTCAGCCAATGTTAAAGCGCCCGACCGACAAACCACCAAATCTGCAGCCGCCATACATATGTCCATATTATGTATATATTGCCGTATATCTAGTCTAGGATTTTTCTTAGGATCAACACCACGTCTTTTTAACATATCTGGAAAACAAGTTGCTCCAAGTTTTCCCATAGCATGAATATGATTTATCTTTCCAAATTTGCTGTGCCAACCCATCAAATCAGCTGCTATTTCATTAACTTTGACCGCACCCAAACTACCTCCAAATGATAATATACAAAAATTATCATCCATATTCAAAACTTTTCTAGCTTGAGCTTTAGTTTGCGATAGAACACTATTTCTAACCGGATTTCCAACAACAATCGAATTACAATCTGGAAATTTTTTCTTTGCCTCATCCACTGCCAAAAAGACAATATCAGCTTTTTTAGCCAAGACCTTATTAGTAACTCCGGGATATGCATTCTGTTCATGAATAGCTGTTTTTATTCCCATTCTTTTTGCCTGCAACAAAATTGGTCCAGAAACATACCCGCCAGTTCCAATAACAATATCGGGTTTAAACTTTTTAATAATTTCGGAAGCCTTAAACCTAGATATTGCAAACAAATAACACGCATCAATATTCCTAAAGAAATTTTTAACAGACGGTCTTCTTTGAAAACCACGAACTCTCATAGAAACAAAGTCATATCCCGCCTTAGGCACTAAAGTAGCTTCCATTCCTCTCGGCGTGCCCGCAAAGCAAATTTTTACATCTTTTAAGTTGTTTTTAAAATAATCTGCAATAGCAATAGCAGGATTAATGTGTCCGGCTGTTCCTCCAGCAACAAAAAGTATATTCATGTTCACAAATTAGCGCTATCTCAGCACCTTAACCTCCCTTAGCTCAAAAATTAAATCAATTTACTCTAATTTCTACTTTTCTCCACTCTTTTTCTACCAATATGAGTAATATCTGATAATTTAGGCGTAATCGAATGTCTAGAAACACTTAAAACAACACCCATTTCAAAAAGCTGCATAGCAAGCGCTGTTCCCCCATAGCTAAAAAATGGTAAACTTATTCCTGTATTAGGCACTGTTGCCGTAACAACCGCAATATTAAACATTGCCTGAATTCCAAACTGAGCAACAATACCCGCACACATTAACGTTCCAAATTTATCTGGAGACTTTGAAGCAATTTCAAATCCTTTATAGCAAAAAAGTAAAAATAAAACAATGACTGCAACAGCGCCAACAATACCCAGCTCTTCACAAATAACTGCAAATATAAAGTCGTTGTGCACTTCTGGCAAATACATAAATTTCTGCCTAGATTGCCCTAATCCCAATCCAAAAACGCCACCAGACCCTATTGCTAATAAGCTCTGATCAGTTTGCATAGTCTTATCACGAGGATCAGAAAAAGGATGCAACCAATAATACGCACGTCCGCTCATGTAATTACCTTTGAACAACAAAATATAAATCAAAGCTATTCCAGCCACTACAAACAGTATAACAAACCACCTAGGTTTTGTTCCACCAACAAACATCATAGTTCCAGCTATAGAACACATCAAAACCACTCCTGAAAGATGTGGTTCTAAATACATCAATGCCACAACTATTCCTAACAATACAACAAAAATCAAAACACCATATCGAAATGTTTTCATTTTATTATAATTTGCAGAAATAATTGATGCAAATAATAAAATCAATGCAAATTTCATAAGTTCTGACGGCTGAAACTGCCCTAATGGTCCCAATGGTATCCATCTTTTTATTCCGTGTTCATCGCCTTTTGTAAACAAAACAGCAACCAATAAACAAAGCGACACCAAAAATAACGGGACAGCATATTTTCTATATTTATTATAATCTATCTTAGATATAATAAGCATGCCGACTACTCCTATTGTCGCATGTATCACTTGTTTGGATATAAAATGAAAACTATTTCCTTGCTTATAGTAATATGCCCTAGCAAAACTAGCTGAAAAAAGCATAACAAGACCAAAAGCCAGCAAAATAAAAACTAATATCAAAAAAACTGGATCCATATTTTTTTGTCCAACAATATTTCTACTGTTCATATTCCTTGTAAGTCTACTGTTAATTTTCTTTTTCACGCTGTTCCCCCTCCCACAAGGAAATTTTAATATAATCTCTCCAATAGATTATATTAATAAAACTGCAATACAACCAAAAACTGCTGTAACAGCCGAAAAAGCCATTACAATTTTCACTTCACTCCAACCACACATTTCAAAATGATGGTGTATTGGACTCATTTTAAATACTCTTTTACCAGTAGTTTTGAAACTAATAACTTGAATAACAACCGACATAGCCTCAACTATATATATAATTCCAACAATCAAAATCAAAATTGGCTGATTTGTTCCAAAACCAAGAGATACAACCATACCTCCCAAAAACATTGATCCTGTATCACCCATAAAAACTTTAGCCGGATAAAAATTCCAAACTAAAAATCCTAAACATCCTCCACAAAGTGCAGCCGCAAGAATATTCATTGTATAAAACTGCAAGCAATTTGATATAATCATAAATACTATTGCATAAACAGCTGTTACAGAACTAGCCAAACCATCAAGACCATCTGTTAAATTAACAGCATTAACAACGCCATATATTCCCAATATAGATATTACATAATAAAAATTTCCAAAATTCACCGGTCCAAAAAAAGGTATATCAACAACCGTGCTCAAACAATTATTTACTAATAAAGTGAAAAAATATACTAAAACAACTATAAATTGAAACAAGGTTTTCTGAATCGCCGACAATCCCTTATTTCTTTTTTTCACAACTTTTATGTAATCATCAAATAAACCAATCAATCCAAATCCCAATGAACAAAAAATTCCTGCCCAAAGCCTAATCAAATCTTTAATATCTAATACACTTAATTTATCTGCAAACATTTGCAAAGCACCATATGCAACAACAACTCCTGTAATAATTCCAATTATGAATAATACTCCACCCATAGTTGGTGTTCCATTTTTATTTGCATGCCACGTCGGGCCTATTTCTTTTATAGATTGACCCACTTTTAATCTCTTCAAAACTGGAATTATTATTATTCCAATCAAAGCTGTAGTTAAAAAAGATACTACAATTGCCAGCAAACTTGCCGTCAAAACCATGATATTTTCGTCCTTTCAATTATTCTATACCATTAAAAACGCTATCCATTATATCTTCAAACTTCATCATTCTACTTGCTTTAAACAGCACAGCATCTCCCCTTTTTATTTCTTTTTTTAGTTCTTTTACCAAATCTTCTCTATCTTCAAAATATTTTACTTGCGAGCTACAATCTTCATTTTTAGAATTACAGTAATTAATTGCTCCTTCATATATATGTTTAGCATTTTTGCCACAACAATATACTTCATCTATACCAAAACTTGCTGCAGTGCTTCCAACATCCTGATGTGATTTTAATGATATGTCTCCAAGCTCTAACATATCTCCCAAAACTGCAATTCTCCTTCCTTTGCACGGAATTGTCATTAAAGCAGTCATAGCAGCTTTCATCGATTCCGGACTTGCATTATAACAATCTCCCATTACAGTAACTCCGTCTATATTAAAAATCTTTTGACGCATTCCAACTGCCTGATATTCTCCCAAAGCCTTAGCAATTTCATCAGGTTCAATATTAGCTATTATTCCAACAGCAAATCCATATAATGCATTCAAAACATTATGACTACCAACAGTAGGAATCATTACATGAACAATGTTTCCTTTATATTTTACATCAAATTCGGTTTTTAAGCCATCAGTTTTTATATTATCAGCAAAATAATCGCAATTTTTATTTTCTATTCCACATCTTACAATTGTATGATCTGGCAAAATTAAATCTTTTAGTTTATCATTATCTCCACTAACAATTAAAGTTGACCCATTAGGCATACCATCTAATATTTCCAACTTTGCCTTTAATATTCCATCTCTAGATTCAAAATTTTCAATATGAGATATTCCTATATTAGTTATAATCCCAACAGTAGGTTTAGATGTTTGACTCAACGCAGAAATTTCACCAGCATTAGACATTCCCATTTCAATTACGGCAACTTCATGTGATGAATCTAGCCCAAATAAGGTTTTAGAAAGCCCTATTTTATTATTTAAATTTCCAATCGTTTTTAAAACATTAATCTTACTACTTAAAACCTTCGCAACCATTTCTTTAGTGGTTGTTTTGCCAACACTTCCTGTAATTCCAACCAGCATTCCTGAAAATCTGCTTCTATTCAAGCAAGCCAAATCTAAAAGAGCTCTTTGTGTATCTTCAACAATAATTTGTGGAACTAACAGTTGTTCCTTTTCAGTAATAACGACACTAGCACCTTTATCAATAGCAGACTGTATGAAATCATGTCCATCAAATCTATCGCCTTTAATCGCAACAAAAGCACATCCATCAGTAACACATCTGTTATCAATTACCACATCTTTTATTTCCTTACAAGTGACATGTTTAGCCACTCCATAAACAGAATCCACAACATCTTTAATCTTAATTGGATCCATTTCCAATTCCCCCTAAATAACAAAAACTTTATAGGCCTCTCTCATCTAAACTGTTCAATATTCCTTTAACGATATCTCTTTCATCCATATCTATTTTTTTCTTACCAATAATTTGATAATCCTCATGACCTTTTCCAGCCAACAAAATTATATCATCTTTTTTTGCATTTTCAAGTGCATATTTTATTGCTTCTTTACGATCGGTTATTTTTATATATGGCGTTTTTTCTTTTTCAACACCAACAATAATGTCTTCTATTATAAGATCTGGGTCTTCTGTACGCGGATTATCTGAGGTTACAATTAAAAAATCTGAATTTTTAGCAGCAACTTCTCCCATAATAGGTCTTTTTGTTTTATCTCTATCTCCACCACAGCCAAACAAAGTAACTACTCTACCATTGCTATAGCTATTTATAGAATCCAAAATATTTTTCAAACCATCTGGAGAATGCGCATAATCACATATAACATAAAAATCTCTATTTGTAGGTATATTTTCGCTCCTACCTTTAACTGGTTTACATTTTGCTATATCATTCGCCACATTTTTCTCATTAAGACCTAATAAAAATCCAACTATAGCTGCTGCCATTGAATTGTGGACAGAAAACATTCCTGGTGTTGAAAAACAAATAAATTCACTATCGTTGTCACCAGTTAATTTATATTTCACTCCGCTGGCATTTATACTAATTTCACTGGCTCTATAGCTAGAATCATCACTATCAGCAGAAAATGTAACTGCACTGCAACTAACTTCTTTAGCAAGTCTTTTCCCATATTCATCATCTACACAAATAACAGCCATTTTGCTAACGTCAAACAACTTCTTTTTAGCTTCGTAATATTTTTCCATTGTTTCATGATAATCTAAGTGGTCTTGTGACAAATTAGTAAAAACACCAATTTCAAATTTAGTATCTGCTATTCTATGCTGCTCTAATGCGTGAGATGAAACCTCCATGACAACATACTCACAACCACCATCAACCATATCTTTAAGTAATTTTTGATATTCCAAATGATTAGGGGTTGTTTTATCAGTTTTAATTATTGTATCACCAATCTCATTTTGTATTGTTCCAATCAAACCTACTTTTTTATTTTCCATGGACAATATATTTTTTAAAATATTAGTAACAGTTGTTTTACCATTAGTTCCTGTAACACCAATAAATTTCAACTTCTTAGCAGGATTACCATAAAAATTAGCACACATTTTTGCATATGCAGCATGAGTATTAGCTACAACAATTTGATTAGCAACACCCATATCTCTCTCAACTAAAACAGCAGAAGCCCCACTTTTACTCGCTTGAAGTGCATAGTCATGACCATCACAATTTACACCCTTCAAGCATGCAAAAACACATCCTTTTTTCACTTGTCTAGAATCACAAGTCAAAAAAGATATTTCAGAATCCATAACAACTCCGCTATATTCTATTTCCTCAAGAAGTTTAACTAACTTCATACTTTACAACCTCTTTCTTATATAAATAATCACAATAATGAAACTAATTAACCTGTTTCATCATCTGTCAAAAAGCTAACAGAAACAACTGTTCCCCTTGTAACACTAGTTCCCTGAGCAGGAGACTGCGAAACAGCTTTTGCCTTTTGGCTTTGAACTCCTGAATTCTCAATAGCCAAATTCAACCCACAGTTTGCCAAAACACTATTTGCTTCTGCTTGACTAAGTCCTATAACATTTGGTACACTTACTGACTGTTTTGCACTATTATCTGTATATAAAATCACCTTGGTAGATCTACTAACATTAGTTCCTGTCTTTGGAGTCTGATTAAGAACAGTTCCCCCATTTCCAACAACTTCAACATTTTTAAAATTAACTTTTGCTAGTTTACCTTTTGCTTCATCTACCGAAAGGCCCTCACAAGCAGGAACAACAACCGAAAGATGTTCTAATTCCTCCTTGGTGTATTCAGGAGGAATTCCCAAATATTGAGCAGCTTCTGCCATTATTTTAGCAAAAACAGGACTTGCAATTGTGCCTCCATAATAAGTTCCATCTGTTGGCGTATCTATTAATATTAAAAGCGAATATTGTGGTCTATCTGCCGGCAATGCCCCCGCAAAAGAACTAACATATATATCTTTACCCGTTTGTTGCTTATATTTCAGGTTTTGTCCCGTTCCAGATTTGCCCAGTATCCTATACCCTGGAATACTAGCATTTGTCCCTTTTCCATCAATTCCTTTAACAACATTTTCCAAAACACCCCTCATAACATTCGACGTTGTTTCGGATATTACTTGTCGTTTTGTATCGCTTCCATTAGTTTTCAATATATTTCCATTACTATCTACTACTTGATTAACCACATGCGGCGTATGCATATATCCACCATTTATAACAGCATTAAACGCTGTCATCATTTGCATAACTGTTATAGCCTCTGTTTGACCAAAACATTCAGATGCAAAAGAAACCGGAGTTAAATCCTTTTCCCTAACATATAGAGAATCAGTTTCTCCAGGTAAATCTATTTTTGTTCTCTCAGTCATACCATACATAGAAAAATATCTAAAGAAAACTTTCGGTCCCATTGAAGCACCAATTTTGATAAATGCTGGGTTACAGGAATTGATAAATGCCTGAGTAAAATTCTCATGTCCATGCCCGCCGTGTCTCCAGCAATGAAATGTCCTATCGCCCACAACACAAGATCCATGACAATCAAATGTATTGTCCAAAGTCATAGTGCCTTCTTCCAAAGCAGCCGATCCTGTAACAACTTTAAAAACCGAACCCGGTTCGTAGGTTTCAGACACCGCTTTATTTGTCCAAACAGCTGTTCTAGCATCAACCTCAGATTTTCCTTCAATCGCCGGAAATTGTTCTTTAGGCGGCAATATAAAAGGATTATTTAAATTAAAATCAGGTTTTACAGCAAGCGCCAATATTTCACCAGTATTAACATTCGTCATCATAGCAAGACATCTATTAGCAGGTCTCCTTATCTTCAAAACTTCATCTAAAGCCTTTTCACAATAATGCTGCAATGTACTATCTATAGATAAGACCAGAGAATTTCCGTCTTGAGAAGGATAATAATATTCATAATCGTATGGCATAGGCCCACCTTTAGCATTTTGAACACCAGTAACCTTTCCCGCAACTCCAGATAATTCCTTATTGTAAGCAAGTTCAACACCTAAAAGTCCCTGATTATCACCACCAACAAACCCTATAGTTTGAGCTGCCATATTTCCCATTGGATAATATCTCTTTGTGTCTTCAACCATATGTATACCAGAAATATTATTATCATTTATAAAATCCAAAATCTTATCTATTTCTGGCTTTTCAACTTTCTTTTTAACTATCTCATATTTCGTTTTTGAATTACACTTGTTCAATATTTTTTCGTATTCAACATCCAATATTTCATTAAGCTTTCTAGCAATCTTCTCAGAATCATCACTACTTTTTATTTGATTTGGTGCAAGAGACACAGTCCAAACTGTCGCACTCTGGGCTAATGGAACCATATTTCTATCGTAAATGGTTCCCCTGTTAGCTGCAACACAATCAGCAGCTAATTGCTGATTATAAGCTTTTACACCATATTTTACTCCGTCAACTTCAGCAAAACAAGATATATATATTATACGTCCAACTAAAACAAAAAATCCTAACACAAGAAATCCCAAAACAACAATATTTAATTTGAATTTCATTTTTTTACTCGGCATTATGGCCATAGAATTCCCCCACAATTAAATATAGGTTTAAGCCTACTCGTCCTCTACGAATAGGCTTAATAACAAAAGTTATCTTAATATTCGATATAACAAGCTACACAAAATACGAGTATTAATCCAAACATTACATCAAATTAATACTCACTTTATATTATATCATATTCGTGCAAGTTATATTTATGAAAAAATATTATTTATGCTGTCAATTACCTCATCCAATATGTTCTTATCACTTTCAGTATCTATTTCAATGGAGTTTCCGCTGGAAATACTAATATAATTCACTTGTCTTCCAGATTGTTTCTGCATACCCCATTTGTTTTTAGCATATTGTTCTATATTAGAGTAATTCATTTGTGTCTCTAACTCAGAATTCAGCCTTATCTGCTCACTTTGCTGCAATTTATATTCCTTTTCAAGCGCACTAATGTTAGTTGTTATCTCGTTCATTTTTACCATACTAAAAATTAAAAAAGCAAGCAATCCAGATATCATCAATATAAGAAATATTGCGGAAAACGGTTTTACTTGAGCAACTCTTCTTGTCTTAATTTTACCAATGTGAAGTTTTTCCTGATTTTCTTTAGTTAACACGTTTCCTTTATAAGCTAAATTCGTTTTTAATATCATCACACAGTTACCTCCCCTTTTAGAAGAATCTATAATTTTTCCAAAATTCTCAATTTTGCACTTCTACTTCGTAAATTACTTTCCTTTTCTTTCTCACTAGGTTCTATTGCTTTTTTATTTATTATCTTCGCTCTGGGAAGATTTCCACAAACACAAATTGGAGACTTTGGTGGACAAATACATCCTTTGCTCCACTCTATATATTTGTGTTTAACTATTCTATCCTCAAGCGAATGGAATGTTATAATAACTAATCTTCCTCCAGCTTTCAGCATATCAAAGGCCGACTCTAAACCTTTTTCCAAACTATCAAGCTCACCATTAACCACTATCCTAATTGCCTGAAAACTTCTTTTACAAGGATTTTTATCTCGTCTAGCCCTAGCCGGAATGGAAGATTTTATTATTTCCGCCAATTCGCTAGTTCTTTCTATAGGCTTTTGTTCTCTTCTTTTTACTATATTTCTAGCTATAGTTCTCGAAAATTTTTCTTCACCATATTTCCTTAATATGTGTGTTAAATCTGCTTCAGAATATCCATTAACTACATCAGCAGCGGTAAATCCATTCTTGCTCATTCTCATATCCAACATTCCGTCATGTCTATATGAAAACCCTCTTTCCGGATTATCCAACTGATATGATGAAACTCCGAGATCTATTAAAACTCCATCTACCTCATAGACGTTTCTCTCTTTTAAACAATGTTCCATCTCACAAAAATTATCATTTATAACTTCTGCTGAATATTTAGACAATCTTTCCTTACAAACTGCCACTGCATCAGGATCTCTATCAAATGCAAACAACTTTCCACTAGTTAATCTCTTTGCAATTTCAGCTGAATGTCCCGCTCCACCAGCTGTTCCATCAACATAAACTCCATCACTTTTTATATTTAATCCACATATACATTCTTGCAATAAAACCGAGTTATGAGAAAAAGTATCAACTTTCATCTTCTTCCCCCCAAACTACCATATACCACCATAATATATTAAAAATCTAATTCATCCATAATCTTAGCAACAGATTCTGGAGACAACTTATCAAATTCTTGTTTCCAAATAGCTTCATCCCAAATTTCAGCATGATCTGAAGCACCAACAACAACTATATTTTTATCGAATTTCGCATATTCTCTTAAATTTGCCGATATAACAATTCTTCCCTGCCTATCAGGAACTACTTCAACAGCTCCTGAAAAGAAAAATCTTTCAATATCACGCCTTTTATTTCTAGGCAGTTCTCCAATATTTTGTTCTAATTTAGACCATTCTATTAAAGAATACACATTTAGACAATGATCTAACCCACGAGTAACTATAAAACTTTCCCCTAAAACTTCTCTCATCTTAGCTGGAAAATTGAGCCTACCTTTAGCGTCTATTGTATGATTATACTCCCCTATAAGCATAGAAGCCTCCTCTCAAACAAAAAGACGTTTAAATTTAACCACTTTAAACCAATTATAGCCACTATAAACCAATTATAAACCAACAGAAACAAAAAATCAATAACAAAACCAAATTTTTATGAATTTTTTATTAAAAATATTATTTTTTTACAAATTAAAAATAATTCGACATCAACCAATTATTTTCACAATTATATTTCCTGTCTTATATTACATTAAATAAAATAATGCTTGTATATTTATAACACTAAAAACATAATTTTAAATATGTTACAATCAAAAACACACTAAAACAAAAATAAATTGTTTGACACAATCCACATTAAAATATAAAATGTAATAGTAATTGAAATAAATTATGAATAAAATTGTAAAATAAATTTGTCTACCATATTCATAATTCAAATCAAAATTTGAATAAAGCGCTAGACTCCCGGAATGAATATAATTAAATTCCCCAGAGTGACGAGGTAGAGGGTTTTATCGAAATTTTCAGCGGATGCTCTCTCGGCCTTTAACGATAGGTCGTAAATCAGTCTACAAAAAGCAATGCGCAAAAATGCGTTTTAATTGCATACAAAAAGACTGTTTATTTTCGTTATACAAAAATTTTAGAAAGGATACAAAATCAATATGTGCGGAATAGTTGGATATGTTGGAAAATCCGATTGTGTAAATTTCATATTGGATGGTTTAAGTCATTTAGAATATAGAGGTTATGACTCAGCTGGAATTGCAGTTTTTGATAAAGACGATAATAATATATCCATAATAAAAAAGTGTGGAAAGCTAAGTAAATTATCTGAATATATAAAAACTTCTCATTGTCCCCATGGGATTTGTGGAATAGGTCATACTCGTTGGGCAACTCATGGTAAACCATCAGATAATAACTCACATCCCCATCATCAAGGAAATGTGACACTTGTGCATAATGGAATAATTGAAAATTACCTACAAATAAAAAATTTTCTAATCGAAAAAAATTACACATTTAAAACTGAAACTGATTCTGAAGTCGTTTCAGCATTGTTAGATTTCCTATATAATGGAAATCCCATTGAAACAATAATAGAAGCTACAAAAAAAATAGAAGGTTCATATGCACTTGGCATTCTTTTTTCAGATCAACCTAATAAAATCTATGCAATAAGACAAAACAGTCCTTTAATAATAGGTGTACGTGATGATGGAAATTTCATTGCATCGGATGTGCCTGCAATAATTAAACATACAAACAAATATATTTTATTGGACCACAAAGAAATTGCTGTGTTATCAGAAAACTCCTTAAAAATTTTAGACTTCAACAAAAACGAAATTAACAAAAAAATTTCATACGTTGATTGGAATATATCAGCAGCTGAAAAAAATGGATTTGACCATTTTATGTTAAAGGAAATCTATGAACAACCAGATGCGATTAAAAGATGTATCAATCCACGTTTTGTAAATGAGGATTTAGAATTAGGAATACAAAATCTATCAGATGAAAAACTAAGTTCTTTCAAAAAAATTCATATAGTTGCATGTGGAACAGCTATGCACGCCGGTATGATAGGCAAATATATTATAGAACATTTTTCTAGAATACCTGTTGAAATAGACATTGCATCTGAGTTTAGATATAGAAATCCTATAATATCCAAAGGTGATCTTGTAATAATCATTTCACAATCTGGTGAAACCGCCGATAGTTTAGCAGCATTAAGACTGGCCAAAAGTAAAGGTGTTTTTACTTTAGCAATAGTTAATGTTGTAGGTTCTTCAATTGCCAGAGAGGCCGATAGTGTGTTCTATACTTGGGCAGGTCCAGAAATTTCTGTAGCATCAACAAAAGCATTTGCTGTTCAAATGGCTTCAATGTATCTATTAGCAATAAAACTGGGAAAAATTTCTAACAATCTATCCTCAGAAGAATATAAGAGTTTGTGCGAAACATTAAAAGATATTCCAAATAAAATAGAACAAGTTATTGAAAAAAATAAAGAAATATTAAAATTTTCAAAAATTTTCTATAAATCAAAAGATATATTTTTCATTGGCCGAGGCGTCGATTACTGTATCTCTTTAGAAGGTTCTTTAAAATTAAAAGAATTGTCCTACATACACAGTGAAGCGTATGCTGCTGGAGAATTAAAACACGGACCAATTTCGTTAATTGAGGAGAACACCCCAGTTATTGCAATAGCAACTCAATCGGATCTATATGCTAAAACTATTAGTAACATAAAAGAAGTAAAAGCGAGAGGCGCAAAGGTTTTACTTTTATGCAACGAAAACTCTCAGGTTGACGATTCCTTAACTGATTTAATATTAAGAATACCAGAGTCAACCGATATTTTCTCACCATTATATTCTATAGTCCCTTTGCAACTTTTTGCATATCATACCGCTGTTTTACGTGGCTGTGATGTAGACAAACCAAGAAATTTGGCTAAATCAGTAACAGTAGAATAAACAAATAAAAAAACAAGAAAGCCGATACACTTTCTTGTTTTTTTATTTGTTTTTATTAATTAAACTTTTTTAATTTATAACTATCTTCTAGTCTCAGAATTATAACATAAATAAGATTATGCTTCAAAAAACACACTATTAATGTTTATAAGCATATCTATAATAACACTGCTTACTTCCTTGGTCAAATATAATATTGTTAACATTTTTTTGCCAAACGAAATATTCAGTTTGATAATAAATAGGAATGAAATTGCCATTATAGCAAACAGCCCGTTCTGCTTCAAAATATCTATTTGCCATAGACCTAACAGTTTCTTGAGTAACAGTGCCACTTAATATTTCTGAATAGCCCTCTATGTTGGCTTTTGCATAATTAAATGACGAATCTTTCATAAACTTATTAAGAACAGAGGACGGTGTATCTGAATCACTAGAAACTGCCATAATAGCACATTCAAATTCACCACTCTTAAGTCTTTTTAAATAATTCTCACTAGATTGAACATCAATTTGAATAAAAACACCCAATTCTTTTTGCCATGTCTGCAAAATTCGATCTAATACCGGATAGGAATCTTCATCAACCAAAATAGATATAGAATTTAAGTTAGACATCCTTTTGTCAGTAGCTTTCAGTTCTTCTAATCCCTGCTTTAAAAGTTGTTTAGCACTCTCAAAATCGCATGACGGGCAAGAATTTTCTCCAACCGTTTCCCTGTAATTTTCACTTCCTATAGTAACTGAACTAGGAACTAAAGCAGACGCAATTACTTGATCCTCACTTAAAACAGATTTTAATTTTTCTCTATCCACTGCTAAAGCTAGTGCTTTTCTAATTTTTTCATTTCCAAAATATTTGCCCGACTGATTAAAACCAATTCCAACAACAATATTTTGAAATGGCTTGCTTAAATTAGAAGATATTTTAGCTGAACTAAACTGATCATGATTAATTATTGCAGTATCAACATCATTTTTCTTATATAAACCAAACGCCTCTGCTCTGGTTCTAACTGCTAAATTAACACTTGAAATTAAAATCTTAGAATAGTCATAATGTTTATCATTGGCCTTAAGCTTAACCTTTTTAGCATCTTCTGTATTTTTCCATGTGTTTAAAAAGAATGGCCCATTAGACAAAACCATATCTCCTTTTGCACCATATCTTCCTCTCGTCAACTTAAAAAACTCTCTATTACACGGCATAGCAGGAGCAGATGACAATAGTTCCTCCATAAGCGGCGTGTTATATTCAACCTGCAAAACCAACTGTCCTCTCTCGTTAACACTAACTCCCAAACTACTCATAGGTTTTTTACCAGATTTAACATCTTTAGCGTTTTTTATAAAATAATAATTAGAACTATATGGAGTTTCAACATTAGGATCCATCAACCTTTGAAAAGCAAACAAAAAATCGTCCGCTGTAACTTTGCTATCTATTACCGTTCCATCTTCCATTTTGTTGTCTTTAGAATAATATTTCCAATAAATATCATCTCTCATAGTATAGGTATAAGTTTTTCCATCCGAACTAGTTTCAACCTTTTCAGCACAACCCAACTCAAATTTATTGTCTAAAGTCCTTCTATAGAGCCCTTCAAATATGTTGTTTATTACCATTACCGAACTAGAACTAGAGGCAGTTTGAGGATCCAAATTATCGGGATTACTTGCCAAACTAAAACTAATTCCTTGTGCAGTCCCTTCTCCACTACAACCGCATGTTGACAAAACCATGCATAAAACTATACAAATACTAATAATATTTCTAACTATTTTAGATATTTTAAAAATCATTCCAACCTACTTCCACTTAACACATTAAAATAATAATTCTTAACTTAACACTAAATAAATTATATCAACTTGTATATAAATAAGCAAGCAAATTATAGCATAAAACAAGGACTGCATAATTAAATTCACTCTTAATCATGCAATCCATTTTTAAATTATTCTTTTCTTTTCAAAGAAATATTTTTAACTACTCTACAAAAATCTAAAACCTGACTTCTTGTGTTAAAAATAGATGGTGCAAAACGAATAGCTCCCTCAGGTAAAGTTCCCAAAGCTCTATGTGCCATAGGTGCACAGTGTATTCCTCCACGAACAGCAAAGCCTTTATCACTCAAAATTTTCGTTCCATCCATACACGACATATTTTTAAAATTAAACAAGAAAATTGGTGCACATTTAGCATATTGTTTTGTATATATTTCTATATTAGATCCAACTAATTTATCATAAACTAATCGGCAGAGTTCAAGTTCATGTTTTCGTATACTATTAATTCCATTACAATTGACAAATTTAACGCCATATCGCAGTCCCACTATTCCCGGCACATTAACTGTTCCTGCTTCATAATAATCAGGCGGAACATTAAGTGGTTCAAATGAAATAGAAGAACTTCCAGTCCCTCCTTGAGTTAAAGGTCTTGGCAAAACTTCACCATTTAAAACGAAAATTCCTGTTCCCATCGGACCATATAGTCCTTTATGACCAGCAGCACATATAATGTCAGCATGCACATTTACTTTAATTGGAAATACTCCCGCTGTTTGAGCCACATCTATCGCAAACGGAACCCCTCTTGCCTTACAAATTTTATATATTCTTTCTACAGGCAAAACCTGACCCGTTACATTAGAAGCATGCGTACAAACAACTAAGCAACAATCTGCTCCAACATTTCTATGAAAACAGTCAACTATTTCATCATCTGTTTTATCATAAACATCCAATTTTAGCCAATTAACATCTCCATTTTTAGATATATTATAAACCGGTCTGCTAACTGAATTATGTTCTAAATTAGAAGTAACAATTGTTTTTCCTTTTTCATATAATCCATAAATAACAGTGTTTAATGCACTAGTACAATTATTGGTAAAAACAACATTTTCTGGCTGTGCCCCAAAAAAATCAGCAACAGTTTCCCTAGTAAAATATACCTGTTCAGCCGTTTTCATAGAAAGTTCATGACCACTTCTTCCAGGATTTCCACCATATACTAAATTTGCTTTAAACATAGCCCTAGAAACACTTTCTGGCTTTGGATAAGTTGTTGCAGCATTATCGAAATATATCATCATTGTCTTTTACACGGCGATACACCATGAACTGAAACACCACTATTTGAAAGTAATGCTCTAGCTTTAAGCGTATCTCCCATTATTTTTAACTGATATCCACAACCATCTAAGCCTTTTCCTGTGCGACGAATTTCTGAACGTATTCCATTAGATTTTAATATTCTTTTTGCTTTTTCAGCCATAGTAATAGATGATATATCTAACAATACACAATCTAATTTTAAAACTCTATTCAATCTTATTAAACCCTCTTTTCTCCGTCTATTTGTTTTATAACAGCATATGACTTTTTAACATAAATCGAGACAAAAATAAATATGTCCCGTTAATATATATTATGCAAAAACACTTAAACTTCGTGAAAGGGTTATTTCTATTTTAATATATCAAAACAACACAAAAAGCAGAAATTCCTTCTTTGTTTCCAGTAAAACCTAATCCTTCTTCCGTTGTTGCCTTAATGTTAACTTGATTTAAATCCAAATTTAAAACACCAGCTATATTCTTTTTCATAGAACCTATATATTTTTTCAATTTGGGAGCTTGAGCAACAATAGTTAAATCTAAATTAGATATTTTATAACCCATATTTTTTAATTTTTCCCAAACAATTTCCAATAACTTTAAACTATCAGCATTATGATATTTTTCATCTGTGTCTGGAAATAAACCACCTATATCTCCTAATGCAGCTGCTCCTAAAAGAGCATCCATTAACGCGTGCGTTGCAACATCCGCATCAGAATGACCCAATAATCCTTTGTCAAATTCTATTTCTTCTCCGCAAAGTATTAATTTTCTTTTTTCAACTAATTTATGCACATCATATCCATGTCCCACTCTAAACATAGTAACCAAATTCCTTCCTAAATAATTACAATTATATTCTAGCTAAAATCTTAGCATATTCTAAGTCTTCTGGTGTTGTAATTTTTATATTATCTCTGCTCCCCTCAACAATTGTTACATCAACTCCTATTTTCTCTATCAGTTGACAATCATCAGTGTAATCACCCACAACCTCTTTTAATGCTTTTTTATACAATTCTTTTGAAAAAGCCTGTGGTGTTTGAACCAGATATATTTTATTTCTATCCAAAGTGTGTTTTATTAAATTGTTTTCAACAAATTTTACAGTATCTGTTGATGAAACCGCAAGTGTCGCAGCACCTATTTTTTCAGCCATACTAATAACATTTTTTATATTTTCAATACTAACAAAAGGTCTGGCTGCATCATGAATTAAAACAATTCCGCCTTTACTACAAACATTAAAAGCATTCGTAACACTTTGTTGCCTAGTAGCTCCACCCTCAACAACACGCACAATATCTTTAATATCAGAAAACATTTCTTCAACAAATTTTAAATCTTCACTCATAGTCGAAATTACAATATCAGATATACCGGCTTTTACAAATTTTTCAACACTCCTTTTCAAAACACTTTTTCCCTCAATTTCTAAAAACTGCTTTTTTATTCCACCTAATCTCGTTCCTCTACCTGCCGCTACAATGATTGCAGAATTCATATTTAACAACACCCCATACTTACTAAAATTCATCAAATAAAACAATCTAACTATATTTTATCATATTAATAACAATATACCTATATATATGATGAAATTTGACAAATAATTTTACATATAATATAATGTCGTTATCTATTTTATTAGGAAGGATGGGCTTTGAATATATGGCTGTTTTAGTAACTGGCGGAGCAGGTTTTATAGGATCCCACACAGCAGTAGAATTGATAAATTCAGGAAAAGAAATAATAATTGTTGATAATTTGTGTAACAGCAATATACAATCAGTTGAAAACATTAAAAAAATTACAAATATAAATAACATTCCTTTTTTTGAATATGATTGTTGTTGTAAGAAAAAACTAACGGAAATTTTTCAAAAAAATCATATAGAATCGGTAATACATTTCGCTGGGTTAAAAGCTGTTGGGGAATCTGTAGAACAACCATTAAAATATTACAGTAATAATCTTAAAAGCACATTAACATTATGCGAAGTAATGAACAAATTTAATTGCAATAAGTTAGTATTTAGTTCTTCTGCAACTGTATATGGATCTCCAGAAACAGTTCCAATTAAAGAAACTTTTCCTACCTCAACAACAAATCCCTACGGAACCACTAAGCTTATGATTGAAAATATTTTAAAAGATATTTGCATAGCAAATCCAAATTTTAGTGTGGCTTGTTTAAGATATTTTAATCCAATAGGTGCTCACCAAAGCGGATTACTTGGAGAAGTTCCTAACGGAATACCAAATAATTTAATGCCATATATAACGCAAGTAGCGGTTGGTAAATTAAAAATTCTCTCAGTTTTTGGAAACGATTATCCAACCCATGATGGCACAGGTGTTAGAGACTATATTCACGTTGTTGATTTAGCAAAAGGACATCTTAATGCGCTAACATATATAGAAAACCATTGTGGTTTTGAAACATTTAATCTTGGAACAGGTGTAGGATATTCTGTATTAGATATAATAAAAACATTTGAAGAAATAAATAACATAACAATTCCATATAAAATTACTGAAAGACGACCAGGAGATGTTGCAGTATGTTATGCTGATCCAACAAAATCAAAAGATTTACTAAATTGGCAAGCAAATCTTTCTCTTAAAGACATGTGTCGCGATTCTTGGAATTTTACGAAATCAACATTTAAATAGTAATAAAAGAGTGATTTATTACCGAATGTATAATAAATCACTCTTTTATTTATTAATTTATTTTTTCTGTTTTTATCTTAAAACTTTCAGAATCTAAAGAAAAATTAGGGTTATAATAAGGATCTCCTTTTTCAATAACATCATGCCATTTTTCTTTCATAGCTTTAGCTTCATTTGAAAGTCTGAAAGCTTTCTCAGGAGTGTCATCATATCCTCTACTTTTAGACTCATAGTGATATAATTCTGCATATGGAGTAAATACTATCAAATATCCAGCTTTTCTAACACGTAAACAAAAATCAATATCATTAAATGCTACCTTAAATGTTTCATCCAACCCATGCATTTTCTCCCAAACATCACGTCTAGTCATCAAACAAGCAGCTGTTACGGCACTAAGATTCTGAGCTATTCCCTCTCTATGAACATATCCATCAGTACCACGATGGAAATGTTTGTGCACATGTCCAGCAATTCCACCTATTCCTAAAACAATTCCTGCATGTTGTATTGTATCATTTTTATAATATAATTTAGCACCAACCGCCCCAACATCATCTCGCTGAGCAAACATCAACATTTCTTCAATCCAACTATCCGATATAATCTCTACATCATTATTTAACAACAAGAAATACTCACCTGTTGCAAATGTTGCTCCAAAATTATTTATCTTTGAATAATTAAAATCACCATCATAACGCACAACTTGTATTCTAGAGTCTTTCTTTTCAAGAGCTTTATAATAATCTTCTGTTTTGCCTTCAACACTATTGTTTTCAATCACTATAATTTCAAAATTAGAATATGTAGATTTTTCTAATATCGACTTAATGCACCTATCCAAATACAAAATATTATCCTTATTAGGAATCAATATCGAAACCTTCGGATTACCTACAATTTTATAATTTATTTTATAAGTAGACAAAACGCTAGAATCAGTAACAGTAGCTTCTCTACCTATTCGTTTCAAATGATTTGAAATAGCTTTTTTAGCTGATTCCATACAGTATGGCTTAACACTAACATCACTAGCCACTGAAAGAGCATGTGAACGCCAAAAATACAATACTTTAGGGATATGAACAATGTTTTTTGCATGCTCTGATAATCTTAACACCATATCATAATCCTGACTGCCACCACATTCATCAGAAAAATCTCCAACCTTGTTTTGAATATCACGGGAGTAAACCAAAAAATGACATATATAGTTATGCCCCAATAACGTATCTGGAGAAAAATCAGGCTTAAAGTGTATACAAGTAACATTATCTAAATTGCCTTCAAAAATCATCTCATCTGTATAAATAACATCTGCAGTCTGCTCTTCCAAAATTTTCATACATTCATATAATGCTGATGGATGCAATAAATCATCATGATCCAACAGTGCTATATAATCACCCTGAGCAAGTCTCATAGCAGCATTAGTGTTTCCAGAAATTCCCATGTTATTTTCAAGTTTTTTATAAACTATCCTAGAATCTTTCGCTACATATTCTCTACAGCACTTTTCAACATCACCATGTTCAGAATCACTTCCATCTGCTAAACAAAGTTCCCATCCCGAATATGTTTGATTCATAACAGACTCAATCATTTCCTTTAAGAAATCAATATTAGTATTATAAAGTGGAACTATTATTGAAAAAACTATTTTTTTACTAAAAGAATATTTTTTTTGAAAACTCAGTTCTTCATCAGATGGCTTATTGTTAGTCATGTATAAAGAGTATTCTTTAAAATTAAACATACGTCTTCTAAATTTATTCCATGTTGCTTTAAATCCAACTTTAAAAACAGACTTTATACCTTTATTAACAAATTTCAATTTTCTTTTTATTTTTCCACCAAAATTTCTTAAAGGATTCACACATTTCCATAATGAAGAATTAACGATATCATTATAATATATAAGTTGTCCCTTTAAACTATCGTTTTCTTTTTTCAGGTCATCAAATTCTTCAACTAACCCAGTTAAAAAAACACATTCCTCAGAATAATTTACAAGTTTGTCTTCTAAATCAATATTTTCACGCCTTAATTTTTCATTTTTACTTTTTATCAAAGTAATATCTTTTTCATATCCTTTTATAATTTCAACCAAATTTTCCGATTTGCAATATAAAGTCAAATAAGAATCATCAAAAATCAAATTATTATTGGCATTCCTATACATTCCATTTTTAACCAACAATCCAATCAAATATTCACGAAATTTTATACAGGATTCTATATCACCTTCATAAAAAGGCTCAAAATCTGCAATTAAAATATTATCGGAAATTTGAGATATGTTTTTCAAAGCACTCGCCACATCCTCATAGCTCATGCATTCTAAAACTTGATTACAAACAACTAAATCAACCTTATTTGGAATTTCTCTTGGCAACTGATCAGTAATAGATCCATTAAAACAAAATGTTTTTACTTCTGGCTGAACATTAGAAATTACATATTCAGAAATATCAAGGCCAAACGCTTCAACACCCAAACGTCTCAAAGCCAAAACTAAATATCCAGTAGCACATCCACAATCCAAAACAGTTTTTGGGTTAAACTCATCAACAATCTTTTTAGCTAATTTATTAAAATATTCTTGAATTTCATCAGAATTAATATAGTTAACAATATTAGAACTAAATTTATAATTTTCAAAATATTTCTGATCATATAATTCATGCATAAAAAATTATCCCTCACTAACTGTTTTTATAAGCTTCACAAACCTCTTTTACTCCGCCTATCATTTTTATTTTTCCTTTTTCAAGCCACATAACCTTATTACACAAAGACTCTATTTGCTCTATATCGTGGGACACCAAAACAATAGTGGTTCCAGTTTTCATCATTGTTTCTATACGTTTAGTACATTTTTCTCTAAAATGGAAATCACCAACAGCCAAGATTTCATCAACAATCAAAATATCTGGTTGAACTATAGTTGCTATAGCAAAAGCAATTCTTGCAACCATTCCAGAAGAATAATTTTTCATAGGAACATCTAAAAAATCTTTCATTTCTGAAAATTCTACTATTTCATCAAATTTTTCATTAATTAATTTTTTAGAATATCCTAATACTGCTCCATTCAGATATATATTTTCACGAGCAGTAAGTTCCATATCGAAACCAGCTCCAAGTTCAATTAATGGAGCTATACTCCCCCTAACAGAAACTTTACCAGTAGTAGGTTTTAATATTCCGGAAACAATTTTCAAGGTTGTACTTTTACCACATCCATTAAGTCCAACTATACCGAACACATCGCCCTTTTCAATGCTAAAACTTACATTATCAATAGCAACATATTTTTTAAAAAACAACTGTCTTTTGAGCAATTTTATAAAATATTCCTTCAAACTACTAAGTTTTTCACTACTCATATTAAAATGCATGGAAACATTTTCTAATTGAACAACTACTTTTTTACTATCCAAATTCATAATAATTTTAATTCCTTCCCTATAACAATTATATATGAAGTATAAAACGATCTTGAACTTTTCTAAATACAAACATTCCAACAAAGAAAGTTCCAACACAAATAACAAAACTAATCAAAAAATGATCCATAGACGGTATAATTCCACTAATCATCAAATTTCTAAAATCATCCACAAAATAAAACATAGGATTTAATTGAATAACCCACTCAAAACTTTGTCCACTCAACATGTCCATCGGATACATTATAGGTGTTAAATACATCCATACCGTTGTTAATACACCCCAAATATGCACAATATCTCTAAAAAACACACTTAACGCCGAAAGAATTAAACCAATACCTACTGAAAATATAAATACAAATATCATAGGAATAAAAATTAAAAAAATAGTTAAATGTAAATGTACTTCGCCAGTTATTACATAAAATAAAATAACACCCATCATTGCTATTAAAGAAAACAACATATTTACAAAAGAAAATGCACACTTCTCTAAAACAAAAATATACTTAGGAATATACACTTTTTTTATTAAAGATGCATTATCAATTATAGAAGTCATTGAACTAGAGGAAGCTTCAGAAAAAAAATTGAATAATGTTGCTCCAGTTATATAATAAACTGAAAACGGCATACCCACCGACTGTACCCGATATATTATTACAAATACAGACGTAAAAACAATCATCATTAAAAGCGGATTTAACATACTCCAAACTATTCCCAAAAAAGATCTTCTATACTTAAGCTTAAAGTCTTTATTAGTTAAACCCATTAGTAATGGAATAAATCTTACAAAATCTCGCCAATATGCTTTCAACAAAATAATTTCAACTCCTTACAAAAAAACACCAAAACAAATTCTAAAACTCTATTTCATCTAACAATGGATTTTTCATATCTTTATCTGACAAAAGGGGCTGTGTTCCCTCAATTATTGGCCAATCTATTCCTATTTTAGGATCATTCCAAAATATAGAACCCTCATCTTCAGGATGATATAAATTGGTAACTTGATATTCAAACTTTGCAACATCAGTTAAAACATAAAATCCATGTGCAAAACCTTCCGGAATATAAAATTCACGAAAATTTGACTCAGATAGAATTACCCCATACCATTTGCCAAACGTTTTAGAACCTGGCCTCAAATCAACAGCAACATCAAAAACTTTACCCTCAACACAACGAACCAGCTTGCCTTGTGGAAATTTTTTTTGAAAATGAAGACCTCTTAAAACACCTCTGGTAGACTTAGACTCATTGTTTTGAACAAAATTCATATCTAAACCTGCTTTAACAAAATCTTCTCGATTATAGGTTTCCATAAAATATCCTCTAGAATCACCAAAAGGTTCTATATCTATTACAGTTAATCCGTCTATTCCGGTTTCCGTAAATTTAAATCTTCCCAATTCAAAAACAACTCCTTTATTTTTTTGAATACATTTTTTCGTAATATTTTTGATATTCACCAGAAGTTACATTTTGCATCCAATCTCTATTATCAAGATACCATTTTATAGTTTTTTGAATTCCAACCTCAAATGTGGTTTCCGGATACCAACCCAAATCTTTTTTTATTTTATCTGGAGCAATTCCATAACGTCTATCATGACCTTTTCTATCTTCAACATATTTAATTAAATGACTACCAACACTATCATCAACATTATTTTCTATATAATCGATAATAGTTTCAACAATCTTAACATTTGGTCTCTCGTTATGTCCACCAACATTGTAAACTTCCCCTAATTTTCCATCTCTGATTACCATATCAATAGCTTTACAATGATCCTCAACAAACAACCAGTCCCTAATTTGCATTCCATCACCATATATTGGCAAATCTTTATGTGATAAAGCATTATTTATCATCAAAGGAATTAATTTCTCAGGAAATTGAAAAGGTCCATAATTATTCGAACATCTGGTTATATTCATAGGAAATTTATATGTATCAAAATATGCTTTAACAACCAAATCAGCTGAAGCTTTAGATGATGAGTATGGACTATGCGGATCTAGAGGCGTTGTTTCCAAAAAATATCCATCTGGTCCTAAAGAACCGTAAACCTCATCAGTAGAAACTTGCAAATATTTAACACCATCTTTATAAACATCATCGCCAACAGACCACGCTTTTTTAGCAGCACAAAGAAGTGTTAAAGTTCCTAGAACATTAGTTTGAACAAATATTTCCGGATTTTCAATACTGCGATCTACGTGACTCTCTGCTGCAAAATTAACAACATAATCAATGTCATTTTTTTCAAAAATTGCATTAACAGCATCTTTATCACATATGTCTACTTGAATAAACTCATAATTAGGATTATTTTCAACAGATTTTAAATTTTCTAAATTTCCAGCATAAGTTAAACTATCTATATTTATAATTCTAACATCGTTATATTTATTAAGCATGTATATAACAAAATTAGATCCAATGAAACCTGCCCCGCCAGTAACTAAATAAGTTTTCATATTTTACATCCTTCCAATAAAAAAATAAAATCAATTATAGTTCAGCACAATTTTTAAATTTCAACATTCTTAGAATACTCTTTTATTGCATCCTTCCAATGTCTAAACTCATCTCCAATAGTTAGTTTTAGCATAAAATTATCTAAAGAAGAATATTTTGGTCTATTAGCCGGTCTAGGAAATTCCTCAGTAGAACAAGGCTCAACCGTTGCATTCAAGTTAAAACATTTAACTATTTCACATGCAAAATCATACCAAGAACATTCTCCTCGACCAGTGCAATGATATATTCCATATTCATCAGTAATTATAAGTTTACAAATATGCCACGCAAGATCTGCAGCATTTGTGGGATTTCCAACCTGATCATCAACTACTTTCAAAAATCCTTTTTCTCTAGCCAATTTAACTATTGTTTTTACAAAATTATTTCCTTTATAACCATATAACCAAGCCGTTCTTGTAATAAACCACTTATTACAAAATTCACGAACATATTTTTCACCCAAATTTTTACTAGCTCCATAAACACTATTAGGATTTACCATATCAGCTTCAATATAAGGTGACTGACCCATTCCATCAAAAACATAGTCAGTTGAAACTTGCAATATCTTTGCTCCTACTTTTTCACAAGCAATAGCCAAATTTCTAGGGCCAATAGCATTTGCTTTAAACGCACCATCAATATTAGTTTCACAGCCGTCAACATTCGTCATAGCTGCACAGTTAACAACAGTATATGGCTTATTATTTTCAATAAATTCAATTGTTTTATCTAAATTACTTATATCCAAATCATCTATATCGGTACCAATAACATTGCAATTTTTATAAAAAGAGCTAAGCTGACCTAATTCCGATCTTCCACTAGTCATAATGTTTACAATTTCAGTTCCCAATTGACCATTAGCACCAGTTACTATTATATTATTCACCAAAACACTCCTTTTTAAAGGTTGATTTTTCCATTTGCAACTTCAATTAAATATTTACCATATTCATTTTTGCTCATAGATTTACCCATTTTCAATAATTGTTCTTTTGTGATAAATCCATTAATATAAGCTATTTCTTCTAAACAAGCAACGAAAAGTCCCTGTCTTGTTTGAACTGTTTCTATAAAGTTTGCAGCTTCCAACATAGCTCTGTGTGTTCCAGTATCCAACCAAGCCATTCCTCTGCCAAGCAGCTCAACCCTTAATTTTCCTTCCCTTAAATAAACATTATTTACAGAAGTTATTTCCAGTTCTCCTCTGGCAGAAGGAATAACACTTTTGGCTATTTCCACCACATTATTATCATAAAAATATAAACCGGGAACAGCATAGTTTGATTTAGGGTTTTCAGGTTTTTCCTCTATTCCCACAACAACTCCGTCATCATTAAAATCAACAACGCCAAAATCACTAGGATTACTTACGTGATATCCAAATATTGTAGCTCCATCTTTTCTAGAAGCTGCGTTCTTTAACGAAACAGAAAGTTTATTACCATAAAATATATTATCACCTAAAACAAGACACACATTATCATTACCTATAAAATCTGCTCCCAATATAAAAGCTTCAGCAAGTCCTCTAGGTTCATCTTGAACAGCATAAGAAAAATTCAAGCCAAGTTGACTTCCATCACCAAATAATTCTTTAAAAAACCCAATATCTCGTGGAGTCGATATAATCAAAATGTCCCTTATTCCAGCCAACATAAGAGTGGACACTGGATAATATATCATAGGTTTATCATAAACTGTTAACATCTGCTTTGAACAAGCTCTTGTAGACGGATATAATCTCGTTCCAGCCCCTCCAGCCAAAACAATTCCTTTCATTTAAAACACACCTCAAATCAAACTAAATTCTATCAAATTATACATATATAATCTGACCTAATTTTCTAACAAAACCATATTTTAAAAAACCTCCGCAAAGCAACCGCTTAATTCGCTTTAATTTATTTCCACAAGCAACCATTAAATAACTTTCCAACATACTTTTTTGGTCTAAAGATAAGTCTCTAGAATATCTACCTAAAAATGCTTCACATTGAGAATAAGTTGCCAGTATTGATTTTTTTATTTCTCCCCCATGCAAAAATTTATTAAACAAAAACAAAATACTACAAGCATTTTTCGAGCCAACCTGATTTGATTCATGTTGCCTATATAGTATAGTAGATTCATTAACAAAACCAACTACTCCAAATGCTGCGGCAATCAACGCCACCCACCAATCGTGCATTATAACATTTTCTGGAATATTGCAACACATAGAAACCAACTTTCTATTTAACATCACAGTACATCCAGTCACATTATTCTGGACAATAATCTCTTTTAAAGTTTTTGCATTTGAATCCAACTTTTGATACTTAAACATAGATTCAGCCAAAACATTTAGCTTAGAATCAACCACTTTCAAATCCGTATGCACTAAAACAGGTAACTGTTCATTCTTACTTTCTAAATTTTTCATAACATTGATAGTTATATCTATCTTATTTTCCAACCAAACATCGTCTTGATCACAAAACATAACATACTCTGATTTAGACATACTCAATAATTTAAAAAAATTCGAAGCTGGGTCCCCAGAATTTTTATTGTTCTTATAAAACTCTATTTTACCTGGATATTTATTTATATATTCATCAATTATAGAGCAAGTTTTGTCCGTCGAACAATCATCAATTATCATAATTTTCCAATCGGTGTATGTTTGAGCAAAAATCGAATCAATCTGACTATGCAAATATTTTTCACCATTATAAGTTGTCAATAAAATATCAACCATCTTGAATTTCACCCTTTTTTACAAGTGCACGCCTTGCAAAAAAATATTTAACCCTTATTCCCAATTTAACCAATAAACCAACAATAAAACAATACTTTTTCTTATAATGTTTATCATAAAATATTTGCATACTTTTATAAAAATGTTTCAAAACAAACAGACTATTTGCTCCACTCTCACCTTTCAAATGAGTAAAGCACACTTTTCCATAATACACAACTCTAAAGCCTTTTTGCCTAAGTCTATAGCATAAATCTACATCTTCACCATACATAAAATAATCCTCATCAAATCCAAGAACAAAATTAAAAACTTCTCGCCTCATAAGCATAAATGCCCCAGAAATGCAATCTACATCAGCAACACTGTGTTCATCAATAAACGTCTGTTTATATGCCGCATACTTTTTAGAATTAGGATATTTTTTGCTCAGCCCCAAAAAATAATACAGCGAATTTAATGGGGTAGGAAATCCCCTCTTACAACCATCATCTAACTTTCCATCAGGCAACAGCTGTCTAACTCCAATCGCACCTATACTATCATCTTTAGAAATATAAGAAAAAGCTTCGTCCACAGTACCTTTATTCAAGATTGTATCTGAATTAAGAAACAGAATATACTTACCCAATGCGTTATTCACGCCAATATTGCAAGCATTTCCAAAGCCTTTATTTTCAATATAAAAAATTCTTACTCTATCATCCTCAAAGCACAAACCATTTCCATCAGTAGAATTATCAACTACTACAATTTCATATTCTAATTCTTCTATTGTATCTATAATAGATTTAATGGCATTTTGTGTAATCAAAGAGGTATTGTAATTTACTATTATTATTGACAGATCCATATGGTCTCCAAATTTTTACTTTTTTACAATGCATAAATTCACCACTACATTATATCACATATCCATGAATTGTCAAATAAACCAACGCTCTATTGCTTTGTCATTTTCAAAATAATATAGCTTTTATTTAATATAAAAAGATCAAGTATAAATATACCCGATCTTTTTATATTAATATGCTATTTAAACCTACACAAGTTTAATTACTGCCATTTCAGCAGCATCCCCACGACGAGGACCAATTTTAACTATACTTGTATATCCACCTTTTTTATCATTATATTTAGGTGCTATTTCATCAAATAACTTCTTAGTTACTGACTCTTTTGTTACATAAGCCATAACTTGACGCTTTGAATGTAAGTTATTTTGTTTTCCTAATGTTATCATTTTTTCAGCCATTGAGCGAACTTCTTTGGCTCTAGTAACTGTTGTTTCTATTTTTCCATTTTCCAACAAAAAAGTAACCATAGCTCTTAACATAGCTCTTCGACTATCCGATGCTCTACCAAGCTTTCTTCTACCTGCCATTCTCAATCACCCCTTACGGACTTTATTCTTCATTAGGTTTCAAATCATATCCCAATGACTTTAATTTTAATACAACTTCATCTAAAGATTTTCTTCCCAAATTTCTAACTTTCATCATATCTTCTTCAGTATGATTAATTAGATCTTCAACCGTGTTTATTCCTGCTCTCTTCAAACAGTTAAAAGAACGAACAGATAAATCAAGCTCCTCAATGGTCATCTCAAGCGATTTTTCTTTACCCTCTTCTTCTTTTTCAACCATTATCTTTTCCATATATTCTTCTTCTGATAAATTAACGAACAAATTGAGATGTTCATTGAGAATCTTGGCTGCCAAAGATATAGATTCTTTAGCCGATATTGTTCCATCAGTCCAA
Source organism: Oscillospiraceae bacterium (assembly GCA_902798695.1). GTDB lineage: Bacteria > Bacillota > Clostridia > Oscillospirales > Ruminococcaceae > RUG12519. Next base: position 66,549 of record CADBXK010000002.1, on the reverse strand, counting down.
ACTTCCAAAGTTAACTTATCATAATCTGTTACTTGTCCTACACGCGTATTTTCAACAGAATAATTAACCTTAATAACTGGTGTATATATACTATCTACAGGAATAACACCGATTTCATTAGAACTATTCATCTTATTTTTTTCAGCAGAAACATATCCTCTACCACGGTCAATAACAAGTTCCATATTTAACTTGGCACCTCGATCTAACGTTGCAATATGCATGTTAGGATCTAAAATTTCAACATCAGAATCTGCTTGAATATCTGCAGCAGTTACTTCTCCTTCACCTTCTGCATTTATATAAACCACTTTAGGTGAATCTCCATGTATTTTAGCTACCAAGCCTTTAATATTTAAAGTTATTTCAGTTATATCCTCTTTAACACCAGGAATAGTTGTAAATTCATGCTGTACTCCGTCTATTTTAATGGACGTCACCGCAGTACCCGGAAGTGAAGACAATAAAACTCGTCTAAGTGAATTACCAAGCGTCACTCCAAAACCACGTTCGAGCGGTTCAAGAACTAGTTTACCGTATGTGCCATCCGCCTTCATTCCAGTTGTCTCAACTTTTGGCCTTTCGATTTCTATCATTTAAAAACCTCCTGTAAGCAGTTTAGAAAACAATATTCCATGGCTATATAATAATTTATAAAATTACACCAAACTACAAGTTTTCTGCTCTGCCTTTCCCTAAATGTTAAATTTAAACTATTTAGAATATAACTCTACTATCAAGTGTTCTGCAACGTCTAATCCAACTTCATCACGGTTGCAAAGACGCTCAATTGTTATCTTCATAGCATCTTTATCAACATTCATCCACATTGGTGTTGGACGAGACGCAAAGTTCTCTAATATTACCTTAAACTTTTCTGAAGATTTGCTATTAGATTTTAATTCAATAACATCTCCTGGCTTAACCAAAATTGAGGATACATTAACCTTCTTTCCATTAAGCGTAAAATGATTATGTAATATAAGTTGTTTTGCTTCTGCACGAGATGATGCAAAACCTGCACTATATACAACGTTATCTAAACGTGATTCCAAAATTCTAAGCAAATTCTCACCAGTCATACCAGCTTTTCTTTCAGCTAAGTCAAAATATTTTGCAAACTGACTCTCCAAAACACCATAATAACGTTTTGCCATTTGTTTTGCTCTAAGCTGAATTCCATATTCAGAAATTTTCTTTCTTCCTTGACCATGCTGACCTGGTGCATATTCTCTACGTGCGACTGAGCATTTGTCAGAATAGCAACGTTCTCCTTTTAAAAAGAGTTTTTTGCCTTCTCTTCTGCAAAGTCTACATACTGCTCCAGTATATCTTGCCATTAACTTTTACCCCCTATCTAAATTAAACACGTCTTCTCTTGGGAGGACGACATCCGTTATGAGGAATTGGAGTAACGTCTTTAATCATACTAACTTCCAATCCTGCAGACTGCAATGCACGAATTGCTGCCTCACGACCAGATCCCGGTCCCTTTACAAAAACTTCAACAGATTTTAATCCATGTTCCATAGCTGCCTTGGCTGCTTTCTCTGCTGCAGTTTGTGCTGCAAACGGAGTAGATTTTCTGCTGCCACGAAAACCAAGACCACCAGCTGAAGCCCAAGAAATTGCATTACCTTTTGTATCTGTAATAGTTACTATTGTATTATTAAAAGTAGACTGTATATGAACAGCACCATTTTGAATGTTCTTACGCTCTCTGCGTCTACGAACAGTCGTTTTTTTAGCAACCTTTGCCATATTCCTGTTCCTCCATTATTTCTTTTTATTAGCCATAGTTTTCTTAGGACCTTTTCTAGTTCTAGCATTTGTCTTTGTTTTTTGACCTCGAACTGGCAATCCCATTCTATGACGTCTTCCACGATAGCAGTTGATTTCAATTAATCTTTTTATATTCAAACCAACTTCTCGTCTTAAATCTCCCTCAACATTTACGTTTTTATCAATATAATCACGAAGCTTAGATGTATCCTCTTCTGTTAAGTCAACAACTCTAGTATCTGGATTAACACCTGTTGCCTCTAAAATCTTTTTTGCTGTACTACAACCAATACCATATATATAAGTCAAACCTATTTCGATTCGCTTTCCTCTTGGCAAGTCAACTCCAGCTATACGAGCCATATTGCACCTCCTATATTATTTTGTTTTTTACAATTTCTACCCTTGCCTTTGTTTGTGTTTTTTATTTTCACAAATTACCATTACGCGCCCTTTACGCTTAATTATCTTACATTTTTCGCATATCGGCTTAACTGAAGGCCTTACTTTCATAGAAATTACCCCCCTTGCGAATTTACATGCTTATGTTTTTACAATTTTTATTTTGAACGCCAGGTTATCCTGCCTTTTGTTAAATCATATGGCGACATCTCAACTGTCACTTTATCTCCAACCAAGATTCTTATAAAATTCATCCTAAGTTTTCCAGATATGTGAGCAAGTATGCGATGGCCATTTTCAAGTTCAACTTGAAATGTAGCGTTAGGCAAAGCTTCAACTACTTTACCCTCAATTTCAATAACATCATCTTTTGCCATAATAGCCTCCTAAGATTCCAACACCATATTTATCCTGCATAGTTATAATCATGTAAAAGAGTCCTAATAGATTTATCTGTTTTATAATTTTCTATATCAACTAATTTATTAGTAGCTCTTATATGTAAAAAATTTTTAGGTTTCGGTGAATCTATTTTTCTTAACTTTCCGTCAACTATAAATGCACGCTCACCTTCAGTTTTTACAACTAAATAAAACCTATTTTTATCATGTCCAGCAATAGACTTTACAATTAATCCGCTCTCAATTCTCATTACAAACACCTCAAAGTTTTGTAAGAATAACCGGTTCATTTTGCGTTATGAGAACGGTATGCTCAAAATGAGCTGATGGCTTTCCATCCGCAGTCTTAATTGTCCATCCATCAGGACAATGTTTTATTCCACCACTTGCCTGATTTATCATCGGTTCAATTGCAATGACCATTCCTGCCATCAATCTCGGACCTCTCCCAGCAGGACCAAAATTAGGAATCTCCGGCTCCTCATGCAAATTTTTACCAACTCCGTGTCCAACAAATTCTTTAACTATTCCATATGGAGTAACTGCTTCTTCTATTGCATGAGAAATATCTCCTATTCTATTTCCAACAACAGCCTGAGCTATTCCACAATATAGAGCTTTTTCGGTTGTTTCCAAAAGCTGTTCAACATCCTTGGAAACATCACCTACTTTAAATGTAAATGCATTATCGCCGTGATAACCATTATACTTTGCTCCAACATCCACACTAACAATATCGCCATCTTTCAAAACAATATTCTTAGATGGAATCCCATGAATAATAGTATCATTCACAGATATACAAGAAGATGCCGGAAATCCTTGGTAATTTAAGAAACTCGGCTCAGCTCCTTGCGAAACAATAAACTTTTCAACAACCTTGTCAACTTCCCACGTTGTAACTCCAGCTTTGCAAGCTTCTCCTGCCACTCGAAGTGCCTCGGCAGAAATCCTAGTTGCATCTTTAAGCTTAATTATTTCACGTTGCGTTCTCAAATTAATCATATATTTCCTCTAACGGCAGCAAGTGTTGCTTCTCTAGATTTTTCTAATGAACTATATTCACTAACAACACTAAGCTTATTCTGATTAGCATAGTAATCTTTCAATGGTGCAGTCTGATCATGAAATACTTTCAATCTATCTTTAATAGTATCTACATTATCATCCTTACGTGTAACTAATTTTCCTTTACAAACATCACATATTCCCTCTACTTGAGGCTTTTTATTTGTAATATGATAAGGTGTTCCGCAATCTTCACAAACACGTCTTCCTGACAATCTACTTAAAATAACATCATCTGGAACATCTATTTCTATAACCTTATCAATTCGTACTCCAATTTTATCCAATGCCTCAGCTTGTGGAATAGTTCTTGGAAAACCATCTAAAACAAATCCATCTTTACAATCATCTTTAACAATACGTTCTTTTAAAATATCAATTACTATTTCATCGGGAACCAACTTGCCCAAATCCATATAAGATTTAGCCTTTAATCCCAATTCATCACCATTTTTAATAGCTTCTCTAAGGATATTCCCTGTTGAAATAGCAGGTATTTTAAATTCCTTACAAATTGCCTCAGCTTGAGTTCCTTTTCCAGCACCAGGTGCTCCTAATAATATTAAATTCATTCGATTACCCCCGTTATAAATACAAATATCAGTCCAAAACAAAATCCAAATATTATTCCAAGAAACCTCTATGCTGTTGCTTTGTTAAATGAGACTCAATAACACGAACAGTTTCAAGCGCAACACCAACTACAATTATGATTGATGTTCCTCCCAATGAGATGTTCTGTTGAGTAACCTTAGAAAATATAATTGGGAAAACTGCTATAATTCCTAGTCCCATAGCTCCAATCATGGATATTCTCCATAAAACCTTGGATATATAATCAGAAGTGGATTTTCCTGGTCTAATTCCAGGAATTGAACCATTACTCTTTCTTAAATTATTTGCAATCTCTATTGGATTATATTGAATTGTAACATAGAAGAAGTTAAATGCTATTATCAAAACAAAATACACAATTGCATATGTCCAAGAATCATATTTAAGAACTGAGAAGAAATCATACCAAAATGTTCCAGGCTCAAGATTAAAGAATCCTATAATCATACTTGGTATTCCTAAAATAGAACTTGCAAATATAATTGGCATAACACCACTCATACTTACTTTAATAGGAATATGTGCACTTTGTCCCGCATACATCTTTCTTCCAACCACACGCTTAGCATATTGTATTGGTATTCTGCGTTCCGATAGATGCATCAACACAATAAATACTATCATAGTGAGGAAAATCAAAATAATGATAGGAACATATGCAAAATATTTATATTGACCATTTGTTCCCATTTCTATCATGTGCCATAGAGATGCAATTGCAGAAGGTGCCCTAGAAACGATACCAGCAAATAGAATTATAGATATTCCATTTCCTATACCTTTTTCACTAACACGCTCTCCCAACCAAACAATAAATGCCGTTCCTGCTGTAAGAGTAGCCATAATAACAATTGCCGCAAAAATGCCCTCAAAACCTGATATATATTTTATAGCACCTTCTTTGCGAAGTAAGCCATAATATCCAAAAGATTGAACTATAGCTAATCCAACTGTTATGTATCTTGTTAGCTTAGTTATTTTCTTACGGCCTTGTTCTCCTTCTTTTTGAAGTCTCTCAAGCGCAGGTATTGCAACAGTAAGAAGCTGTACGATGATAGATGAGTTTATATAAGGAACTATAGACATTGCAAATATAGTTGCTGTAGAAAGACCACCACCGGACATAATATCTAAGTAACCCAAAAAGCTACCTGCCTGATTAATAGTACTCTCTATATAAGATGCATCAATAAATGGAACTGGTATAGCCGCTCCCAATCGATATACTATTATTATTAAAAGTGTAAATAATAATTTGTTCTTAACATCTTTAATACCAAAAGCTTTTGAGAATATTTCAAACATATTACTTTACCTCTGCCTTTCCTCCTAAGTTTTCAATCTTTTCTTTTGCACTACCTGAAAACTTAGTCGCTATAACAGTGAGTTTTTTCTTTAATTCTCCATTTCCCAAAATTTTAAGACCATCATATTCTTTCTTTATTAAACCAGCGTTTTTCAATAATTCAACGTCTACTGTAGAACCATCTTCAAATCTATCAAGATCACCTACATTAACTATAGCATATCTTGTAGCGAAAATATTGTTGAAACCACGCTTTGGAACTCTTCTTTGTAGTGGCATCTGTCCACCTTCGAAACCTGGTCTAACTCCACCGCCTGAACGCGCATTCTGACCTTTGTGTCCTTTTCCAGCAGTTTTACCAGTTCCAGAACCTGCTCCACGACCAATTCTTTTTCTAACTTTTTTAGAACCCGGTGCTGGAGATAATTCATGTAATTTCATAAAATTCTACACCTCCTCTAATTTTATTTAGACAAAATTTCAACAAGGTGAGAAATCTTGTTGACTTTCCCATTTGTTGCGGGATTATCAGGCTGAGCCACAACATCACCTATTTTCTTAAGACCAAGTGATTTTGCAACAGCAACCTGGTTCTTATTGGCACCTATCAAGCTTTTTACCAATTTAATGTTAATCGCCATTTTAAATGCCCCCTTTAACCCAAAATTTCTTGTGGTGTTTTTCCACGAATTGCTGCAACATCTTCTACATTGCGTAAAGAACACAATCCATCAATTGTTGCTCTAACTACGTTTATAGGGTTGTTACTGCGAAGAGCCTTTGTACGAATATCTTTAATACCAGATATTTCAACAACAGCACGAACTGGACCACCAGCAATAACGCCTGTTCCTTCTGGAGCTGGTTTCAAAAGAACTCTTCCTGCTCCATACGCACCAACTATTTCATGTGGAATTGTTGTTCCTTTAAGAGCAACTTTCACCATGTTTTTCTTTGCATTTTCAATACCTTTTCTAACAGCATCTGGAACTTCACCAGATTTACCAATTCCCATGCCAATTTTACCTTTTCCATCTCCAACAACAACCAAGGCTGCGAATTTAAAAATTCGTCCACCTTTTACTGTTTTAGATACACGGTTAATTGATACTACTCTCTCCTGATACTCAGAGGAGACTGCTTCTTTTCTATCTTTTCTAGCCAAAACTAAACCCCCTCCTCATTAAAATTTGAGACCACTCTTTCGAGCTCCCTCTGCTAATTTTTGAACACGTCCGTGATATAAATAACCTCCACGATCGAAAACAACCGCTTCAATTCCTTTTTCCAACGCGCGTTTACCGATTAATTCTCCAACTTTTTCAGCAGCTTCTTTGTTTCCGCCTAAGCCAAAATCTTTTTCAACAGAAGAAGCGCTAACGAGTGTTGTTCCTGTAACATCATTTATAATTTGAGCATAAATATTCTTAGCTGAACGAAACACACTCAAACGTGGACGCTCCGCTGTTCCGGAAACTTTTCCGCGTACTCTACGGTGTCTTCTTGCTCTTTGCTTAGTAAGCATCTATCAATTCACTCCTTTTCGTTCTAGCCTTTGGCTCCCTTACCGGCCTTACCTTCTTTAAGCTTAATGTGCTCATTTGCATATTTAATTCCTTTACCTTTGTAAGGCTCAGGTGGTCTTTTTTCTCTAACTTCTGCTGCAAACTGACCAACTTTTTGCTTATCTGGTCCAGAAATAACAATTGCGTTTTGATTTGGAACATCTATTGTTATACCATCAATTTCAGGAACAATAACTTGATGTGAGAAACCGAGATTCATAACAAGATTTTTTCCTTGTTTTTGAACACGATATCCAACTCCATTAACTTCCAATTCTTTTTTGAAACCGCTTGTTACACCCTCAACCATATTATTTATAAGAGAACGAGTCAAGCCATGTAGACTTCTATATTTTTTGTTGTCGTTAGGTCTTTCAACGGTTATTACACCATCTTCACACTTAACAACCATGCTTTTATCAAAATCTCTTTCCAAATTACCTTTCGGACCTTTAACGGTTATATGATTACCACTAATTTTTACATCTACCCCGGAAGGAATTTGAATAGGTGAATTACCAATTCTTGACATTATTTTTTCCTCCTTACCAGATAAATGCCAGAACTTCTCCTCCAGCATTAGCCTTTCTAGCTGCTTTATCTGTCATAACACCTTTAGATGTAGAAACGATTGCAACTCCAAGACCTTTCATTACTTTTGGAAGTTCTTTACAATTAGAATACATTCTCAAACCAGGTTTTGATACCCTTCTAAGTCCAGTTATAACTGGTGTTCTATTTTCTGTATATTTTAATTTGATACGAATTACGCCCTGCTTATCATCCTCAATAACATCATAGCTACTTACAAATCCTTCGTCAACGAGAATTTTTGCTATAGATTTTTTCATATTTGATGCAGGAACATCAACTGTTTCATGCTTCGAAGAACTTGCATTTCTAATGCGAGTAAGCATGTCAGCGATAGTATCAGTTATCTGCATATCCTAAACCTCCTTTGCTCGTGCTTTTTTACCAGCTGGCTTTTTTTACGCCCGGAATATAGCCTTTGTAAGCCAATTCACGGAAACATATACGACACACACCATATTTTCTTAAGTATGCATGTGGTCTACCACATATTTTACATCTGTTATAAGCACGGGTGGAAAACTTAGGCTCCCTCTGCTGCTTAACTATCATAGACTTTTTTGCCATTGGTTTTTCCTCCCTTATTCATTTTTAAAAGGTGCACCCATGAGCGATAGTAGCTCCTTACACTCTTCATCAGTTTTTGCTGTAGTAACAAAACAAATATCCATTCCACGTGTACGATCTATTTTATCAAAATCGATTTCTGGGAAAATCAACTGTTCTTTAAGACCCATGTTGTAATTTCCTCTTCCATCGAATGAATTAGCGTTTATACCTCTAAAGTCACGAACTCGTGGAAGAGCAACGTTAAAAAGACGATCTATAAACTCGTACATTTTGTCTGAACGCAAAGTAACTTTACATCCAATTTTCATTCCTTCACGAATTTTAAAGTTTGCAACTGACTTTCTAGCTCTACAAACGATAGGTTTTTGTCCTGTTATCTTAGCCAAATCACCCATTATAGCATCAATTACTTTAGAATTATCCTTAGCTTCTCCAGCTCCTACATTAATAACAACTTTTTCAAGCTTGGGGATTTCCATGACGCTTTTATATCCAAACTTTTTCATTAACTCAGGAGCAACTTCCTGTTTATACTTATCTTTAAGTCTTGCCATGTTTATCCTCCTTTCTTAAAACAAATTGTCACAATGTTTACATTTACGTTTTTTATTTCCATTTTCATCAAAACCATGAGCAATACGAGTAGCTTTGCCACACTTTGGACAAACCAACATAACTTTAGATGCATACATTGGCGATTCAACGTCAACAATGCTTCCAACCGCACCTTGCTGTTTTGGTTTAAGATGTTTCTTAGAAATATTAATTTTTTCAATAATAACCTTGCCTTCTTTTGAAGACACAGCAACAACTTTACCTGTTTTACCTTTTTCTCTTCCGCTAATTACCTTTACTTCATCACCGGTTTTAACGTGCAACTTTTGTTTCATAATTCAATTGCACCTCCCATCACAGTACTTCGGGAGCAAGTGAAAGAATTTTCATATAATCCTTATCTCTTAGCTCTCTCGCCACTGGCCCAAAGATACGAGTTCCTCTTGGGTTTTTGTCTTCTTTAATTATAACAGCAGCATTTTCATCGAAACGAATGTAAGTTCCATCATCACGTCTTACACCTTTTGCTGAACGAACTATAACTGCTCTTACAACATCACCTTTTTTTACAACGCCACCTGGTGTTGCTTTTTTAACTGAAGCAACAACAACGTCGCCTATATTTGCATACCTCTTTCTTGAACCTCCAAGCACACGAATACACATTAGTGATTTTGCGCCCGTATTATCGGCTACTTTGAGGTAAGTTTGCATCTGTATCACAATGCGTTCCTCCTTACGTTGTTACATCTTTTTTAAAACAAATAAACTATTTTGCTTTTTCTAAGACGCTTACAATTCTCCATCTTTTGTCTTTAGATAAAGGACGAGTTTCCATAATTTGCACCTTATCTCCAATGGAGCAGCTATTTGCTTCATCATGTGCTTTTAATTTTACAGTTCTTTTAACTATCTTTTTATAAAGTGGATGACGAACATTATCGATAACTGCAACAACAGCAGTTTTGTCCATCTTATCACTTACAACTCTACCAACGCGAGTTTTTCTAAGTTTTCTTTGCTCACTCACAGCCATACTCCTCCTTTCAAACTAGTTAGCATCTTTCTGCAATTCACGCTCACGAATAACTGTCATTATTCTAGCGATGTCTTTTTTAACTGTTCTAATTCTCATAGGATTTTCGAGCTGATTCACAGCATTTTGAAAACGCAAATTAAAAAGCTCAGATTTTAACTCTTTTAGCTTATTTTTCAACTCATCAGTACTACTTTTTCTAAATTCACTAGCTTTCATTACTGCTCACCATCCGTTCCTTGATGCTTAGCCAAAAACTTACATTTTATTGGCAACTTGTGCATAGCAAGCCTCATTGCTTCACGGGCCACCTCTTCAGAAACACCATTTATTTCAAACATAACTCTTCCCGGTTTAACAACTGCAACCCAGAATTCAGGGGCACCTTTACCTTTACCCATTCGAACTTCTGCAGGCTTTTTTGTTACAGGTTTATCTGGGAAAATTTTAATCCAAACCTGACCACCACGTTTAATATAACGAGTCATAGCAATACGTGCTGCTTCAATCTGATTAGATGTAATCCAGCCAGGTTCTAAAGCTTGAAGTCCAAAATCACCATATGTGATTTTATTACCTCTAGTAGCTTTACCTTTCATACGTCCGCGATGTACACGACGGAACTTTACACGTTTTGGCAATAACATTATTTTTTGCCCCCTTCCTTTTTAGGAGCGTTATTACGACGATCATTTTTACGACGACGAGGAGCCTCAGATTTATCAAGCTGATTACCCAAAACTTCGCCTTTATATATCCAAACTTTTACGCCTAATTTTCCATAAGTGGTATTTGCTTCAGCAAAACCATAATCTATATCAGCACGAAGAGTTTGTAGAGGAATTGTTCCCTCATGATAACTTTCACTTCGAGCGATTTCAGCTCCACCAAGACGTCCTGCAACTCTAACTTTAATACCTTTTGCTCCGAGTCTCATAGTGCGTCCAATAGATTGCTTCATAGCTCTTCTAAAAGAAACCCTACGTTCTAACTGAGATGCAATATTTTCAGCAACAAGCTGAGCATTCTTGTCAGGACTTCTAACCTCAACAATGTTTATATAAACATTTCCTTTAACCATTTTTTCAACTTCAGCTTTAAGTTTCTCAATTTCTGCTCCACCTTTTCCGATAACTATACCAGGTTTCGCACAATGGATATGAAACTTAGTCTTTGTAGCGTTACGTTCAATTTCTATTTTTGAAATTCCAGCTGCATACAATCTGTTTTTAAGAAACTTACGAACCTTATAATCTTCAACGATCAAGTTTCCAAAATTTCTTTTTCCAGTAAACCAACGGGAGTCCCAATCTTTGATAACGCCAACTCTCAAACCATGTGGGTTAACTTTTTGACCCATATTACGATTCCCCTCCTTTTGGTTCATTCATCTCTTTAACCTTTAAGGTAACATGAGATGTTCTTTTTAATATTCTATATGCTCTTCCCTTAGAAACAGGACGTATTCTCTTAAGTGTTGGTCCCGGTGTAGCATAGCAGGCCGAGACATATAAATTGCTAGAATCCATGTTAAAATTATTTTCAGCATTTGCCACAGCAGATTTAAGCAATTTCTCTAAATCTTCACAAGCAGCTTTAGGAGTATACTTTAAAATAGCCATAGCTTCTTTTATATTTTTCCCGCGAATCAAATCAAGAACTATCTTAACTTTGCGAGGTGAAATTCTAATAAATTTCAATTTAGCGGTTGCTTCCATTGTTCAATTAACCTCCTCTCGACCTATTTTGATGTCTTAGCTCCAGCGTGTCCTTTATATGTGCGCGTAGGAGCAAACTCACCTAATTTATGTCCAACCATATCTTCAGTAACATATACTGGAACATGTTTACGGCCGTCATGAACAGCAAAAGTGTGCCCAACAAAATCCGGAAATATAGTAGATGAACGAGACCATGTTTTTAAAACCTTTTTTTCTCCGTTTTCATTCATTTCTTTAACTCTTTTTAACAATACCGGTTGAACGTAAGGGCCTTTTTTTATAGATCTTCCCATATATAATGTGCCTCCTTTCCGGTTCTACTTAGCATTTCTGCGTTTAACAATAAATTTATCAGAACGATTATGTTTCTTTCTTGTTTTATAACCCAATGCTGGTTTACCCCAAGGAGTAACAGGTCCAGGTCTTCCAACTGGTGATTTACCTTCACCACCACCATGAGGGTGATCGTTCGGGTTCATAACAGATCCACGAACAGTTGGTCTGAAGCCTTTGTGTCTAGTTTTTCCAGCCTTACCAACCTTAACATTTTCATGATCCAAGTTTCCTATTTGACCAATTGTTGCAAAACAAATAACAGGTATCTTTCTAAGCTCTCCAGATGGAAGACGTACAAGAGCATATTTACCTTCTTTAGCCATGAGCTGAGCAGTATTTCCTGCAGATCTAACTAAAACAGCACCTTTACCAGGATAAAGTTCTATGTTGTGGATAAATGTACCAACAGGTATATTTTCCATAGCCAGCGCATTACCTGGTTTAATATCTGCGTCTGCACCGCTTCTAACAACGTCTCCAACTTTTAAACCGTTTGGAGCAATTATATATCTTTTTTCTCCATCTTCGTATTTAACCAACGCAATATGAGCGGATCTGTTAGGATCATACTCTAAAGTTTGAACAGTAGCGTCCATTCCTGTCTTATTACGTTTAAAGTCAATTATACGGTATTTATTTCTGTTTCCGCCACCTCTATGACGAACTGTTATTCTACCCATGTTATTACGTCCAGAATGCTTTTTCAAAGGTTCAAGCAAACTTTTTTCTGGCTTAACCTTAGACAAATCAGAATAATCTGTAACTGTCATATTACGTCTAGACGCAGTAGTAGGTTTATAGCTTTTAATAGCCATGATTATCTCTCCTTTTTGAATGGTTGGATTCTCTTAACTAACGAGATTCACACATCCGATTTGGTTTAGCGACAAGTCAAAAAAACTTATCATACAACACCTTTTTGATAATTCAATTAGAACATATTATCAAAAAACTCTATTGTTTTCGAACTATCTGAAAGTGTCACAATAGCTTTTTTCCAATCAGGACGATATCCTCCTGTTGCACCATGTCTTACATAACGACCTTTGCAATTCATGGTATTAACTTTTTTAACTTCAACTCCAAATAATTCTTGAACAGCCTTTGCAATTTCTATTTTGTTAGCACTTTTTGCAACCTTAAAAGTATATTTACGTTGTTGCATACCTTCCATAGTGTGCTCAGTAACAATAGGGCGTAAAATAATATCTTGAGCAAACATATTCATTATTCGTACACCTCCTCTATTTTATCCAGTGCACCGAGAGCTAAAATAAGCTTATCGTGATTCAATATATCATATACATTTAATTCGCCAACATAAGCTGTCTTAACTCCTTTTATATTAGAAGCACTCTTAACAACCTTTTTATCTACTTCTGGCAAAACAACTAAAGCTTTCTTATCAGCGCCTAAAGCATCTAACATTTTAATAAAGTCCTTAGTTTTATAATCACTCATAGTAATATTATCAACTAAAACAAGTTCAGAATCAGCTAGTTTAGCAGATAGAGCAGATTTAATCGCAACTTTCTTAACTTTTTTGTTAAGAGAAAAACGATAGCTTCTAGGTTTAGGGCCTAAAGCAACTCCTCCATGAACCCACTGCGGAGAACGAATAGATCCTTGCCTTGCATGACCTGTTCCTTTTTGTCTCCAAGGTTTTCTTCCGCCTCCTCTAACTTCCGTTCTAGTTAAAGTAGACTGTGTTCCTTGTCTACAATTTGCAAGATGATTAACAACAGCCATATGTAAAACAGCCGCATTAGGTTCAATTGCAAAAATAGAATCTAAAAGAACTCTTTCGGAAACTTTTTTTCCTTCCATGTTTAACACTGCAACGGTTGCCATCTATGTTTCCTCCTTTCCTAAGCTTTTTTAATACTACTTGTAATAGTAACTACTCCGCCTTTAGGGCCAGGAATAGCTCCTTTAATAGCAATCAAATTATTTTCAACATCAATTTTAGCGATTACAAGGTTTTGTATTGTAACTCTTTCTCCACCCATATGTCCAGGCATTTTCTTTCCTTTTGGAATACGAGATGGATCTGAAGCACCTGCCATAGAACCTGCATGTCTAGCAACAGGACCAGTACCATGGCTAGCTTTAAGAGTATGATTGCCATAACGTTTAATAGTTCCAGCAAAACCTTTTCCTTTGCTAGTTCCACAAACATCTATAAAATCTCCAACCTCAAAAGCATCAGCCTTGATTATGTCACCCAAATTGTATGCTGAGCAATCATCAAAACGGAACTCTTTCAAAGTGCGTTTTGGAGCCGCATCAGCTTTCTTAAAGTGACCACTCTTAGGTTTGTTAACCTTGTTTGGTTTTAAGTCTCCAAATCCTATTTGAACAGCCTCATATCCATCATTATCCAAAGTTTTTTTCTGAACAACAACACAAGGACCTGCTTCAATAACTGTTACTGGAATAACTTTTCCATGTTCATCAAAGATTTGGGTCATACCAATCTTTTTTCCAATGATTCCCTTTTTCATATTCTTCCTCCTGTTCACTGGCCGAAAAATCAGCCCGGTTATTGGTTAAGAACTTCTTCTTAACTTGACCTGTCGGTTAGTGGTTGATAGCAAAATCAACTTGACCTTAAAATAATAGAGAAACCGAAAAACAAACTTATAGTTTTATTTCAATTTCAACACCGGCAGGAAGGTCTAAACTCTGCAAAGCTTCCACAGTTTTGTTGGAAGGACGCAGAATATCAATTAAGCGTTTGTGAGTTCTCATCTCAAACTGCTCACGGCTGTCCTTATATTTATGAACAGCTCTCAAAATTGTAACAACTTCCTTTTTAGTTGGAAGAGGTATAGGACCTGAAACCTGAGCTCCTGTTCTCTTAGCAGTTTCCACTATCTTTTTGCAAGATGCGTCAACTATACTATGGTCATAACTCTTAAGTCTAATCCTAATTTTGTCTTTGACTGCCAATTTGCTCGCCTCCTTATAAAAATCGTGTAGAGTCGGCATGTGTTCATTGACACGTCGCCGGGTGTGTCTAATACTGAGCAATAAAAAACCTGAAAAAACATAGTTTTTCCAGCAAATTAAATCAGTAAACAGCTTATATGGGAAAACCCACACAGTTCTGCAAGCAAAACACGCCCAAACTTCTATCAAATCTGCCGCCCGGTTTAAAAATCGGACATACTCCACGAAAGTTCCCTGCTTAAAATAACAGCCATCTCTCGCTTCAACGCATATCTTGTATAACAATACCTATTTATTATATCATATATACAAAATATTTCAACACATATTTATTTGGCATAATTGTAAATTTTTTATTAATTAGTTATATTTGTTAACAATTAATCTTTATGTTACTTCACCTCGAAAAACCTGCTAAAAAGCAACAAAAAAACACGCTTATCATTCCAATAAGCATGTTTTCTATTATATATTCTACTCTGTTCTTAAAGCATCAACAGGTTTCTTTCTTGCCGCCATTTTCGAAGGGATAAATCCAGCAATTAAAGTTATACCAATGCTAAGAACGATTAGTAATAGCGCATGTATAGGATTTAAAACAGCAATTGAATCTATTTCTTTAACAGCACTATGTGCAATCACATTAACCGCTGAAGATAATAAATATGTTAAGCCTACTCCCACAGTTCCTGCAATAAATCCAATAATTATATTTTCAGCATTAAACAATCTCGAAACATCTTTCTTCCTTGCTCCAATACTTCTCAAAATACCAATTTCCTTGGTTCTCTCTAAAACTGAAACATAGGTTAAAATTGCAATCATTATTGATGAAACAACTAATGATATAGAAGCCAAAGCTATTAGAACCATTGAAGCCATATTAACAGCTTGTTCCAAGGTTTTAATAATTGATTTAGAGTAATCTACATAGATTATTTTATCCTCGTCAGACTTACCTTCATTGTATTTATTTAAATACTCCCTAATCTGTTTAGATCCTTCAATATCAGCTGGAACTATATTTAATTGTTCAGGAACTCCATCTCCACCAACATTTTTTATTGCGCTTTTCTTTTCAGTCTCATTATTAAATTTTTCACCAGTAATAACATTAATGTCACTATTTTTTTGAGCTGCAACTATTTGTGAGTTTAATGAATTGTTTACAACATACTTCTCTAATTTGTCAGTATATCCAATTCCCGCACTGGCAACCTTATTTGTATCTGAAACTTTTCTAGAAGGTCTAACAACTCCAACAACTTTAAGAGCTAATGATTTATTTGTATCATTGTATATTTTAGGAATTTCCGAATCAATTGGTCTGAATATATTTCCTTGTTTAACATAATAATCATCATTATTAACCAATTTCACTAAAGTTTTTCCAACTAAACTTTCAGCACTTTTAAAATCATTCTTTGTCAAGCCCAAATTTTTTATCATATATTCTGAAACCTCGTTACGCTTATCAACAACAACTACTATTTCATCTTTTTCCACGGGCATTCTACTTGTGCTACCAACTAATTCATACTGTTCATCAAACTCTTCTTTTGTTGATGGCATCTCACTACTATATAACTCTTTAACATCTGTAATTTTATTTCCATTTTTTGACAACAAATTCATTTTAAGTGATCTAGCATCTCTAATTGAAAGTATACCATCTTTTAAATCCGACTTCATCTTTTCAATATAATCCATATATTCCTTAGTGATAACATTATTATGTACACCAGGGCCCTTTTTTCTGTCCTCCGCATCATCAACAATTAGTTCACTACTATCAGGATATTCTGGATGTTTATTTCCGTCGGCATATCCGCCGTCATCAGAAACTACTGCTGGTATAATTATAGGCTGATCAGATAACATATTACCAACTTTTTCATTAATTAAAATTTTAGATCCGTTAGAAATAGCAAGAACCAAAGCTATACCAATAATTCCTATACTTCCAGCAAAAGAGGTTAAAATTGTTCTCCATTTTTTAGTCATCAAATTACTAAAAGAAAGTCCAATGGCATTAAAAATAGACATAGAAGTTTTCTTAAACCCACTAAAACTACTGTCTGCCACATCATCATCAATTTCTTCAACATTAGTGTCTACTTCAATATCACCATCAAGCATTTTTATAATTCTAGATGAATATTGCTGAGCAAGATCAGCGTTATGAGTAACCATTATAACAAGCTTTCTCTTAGATATTTCTTTTAATATATCCATGATTTGAACACTAGTATGGCTATCTAAAGCTCCAGTAGGTTCGTCGGCCAATATAACTTCTGGATCGTTAACCAAAGCACGAGCAATAGCAACACGTTGCATTTGTCCACCAGATAATTGAGTGGGCTTTTTGTTCATTTGATCTTTAAGTCCAACATCAACCAAAGCCTGCTTGGCTCTTCTTGTTCTCTCAGCTTTAGAAATGCCCGACAATGTTAATGCTACTTCAACATTTTTTAAAATAGTCTGATGATTTATTAAATTATAGCTCTGAAAAACAAAGCCAATAAAATTATTACGATATGCATCCCAATCGGAAGTTTTAAATGATTTTGTAGATTTTCCTTTAATAATCAAATCTCCCGAATCATATACATCCAAACCACCAATAACATTTAAAAGAGTAGTTTTTCCACATCCAGAAGGTCCTAAAATAGAAACAAACCCTTTATTTTCAAATTTAACAGACATATTCTTAAGCGCAACCACATCTTCGCCGCTATGATATATCTTTTTTATATTTTTCAACTCTAACAATTATATCACACTCCTTAACCTTACACTATTTTATCTAAGTCAACATCTAGTTACAGTATATCACAAACAAAAACATTTGTCACACACATGGTGGTTTACATTTGATTGCAACTGTCAATAATAATCTTAAACATTTGTTTCCCTCCATTTGTCTTTCTGTTTTTCTGTAACTTAATTTTAACAAAAAACATGTCACTAATTCCATATAATCATCTTACAAAATATGCTCAATTATTACATTTTTGTAAGGATTATTTATTTTTATACACAACGTTTCCCTTTAAATATGTTGTTATAACCTTTATTTGGCAGATATTTTTACAATCCTTTTCAAATATATCGTTATCTAAAATCATAAAATCAGCAAATTTTCCTACTTCTAAGCTGCCAGTAACATCATCAATATTCATTGAATAGGCTGCGTTCAAAGTATATCCTCTTATAATGTTTTCTAACAATTGTTTCATTTTAATAGAATCCTTCCTAATATTAACCGGCAAACCATTCACGAACATTTGTATTTGCTCAAAAGGATTCAAAATTGAATTATCGGGAAAATTTAAAGAAATAGCAACTTTAAAATCAGAATCCAAATCAGACATAAAAATGGATTTAAACTGCTCATTCACAGAAAAATGGTTTTTATTTTGTAGATTTCCTATGTTAGTATTACTACTAACAATATTAACAATAGGAATTATTCCATATTCATTAAATAAAGGTATATCATTTTCATTTAAACCATTAAAACTATATATAACATTTCTAAAGTCATTAGGCAAATTATTTTTTGCATATTCGCAAGCATTTAAACTAATTCGAGTGGCCGATAAATTATCATAATCTGCATATATACGTTTTTTCTTGCTGTTTATTTTAGCATATATTTTATTTAAATCTTCCTGACTCTCCCAATAACTCAGTTTGTCAGCATATGATTTTTCCATAAAAGGTCCTATAAATGGCAATAAACCTCTCTCATCAAAAATATTGTTAATATAAATCTTGGCAGAATCCACCTTAAACATGTCACTATTATATTTTTCCGAATTTTCCGCTAGCTTTTCAATATCCGAATCATAATTTTTAACTATATTTGCCGATCTCACTCTAATATTTAATTTACCAGAGTCTTCCAGATTTTTTAAAACATCAAATGATAAATTAGAAAAACCTCTGTCCGGCAGAACCATTATTGAAGTATATCCAAAAGAATTCAATTTGCTTTGCCAATCTAAAAAGCCAGACATAATTTTATCTTCTCTGCCATTAATCATAGTCACTAAATCCAACGCATTTCCATAAATCATTCCCGAACACTCTCGAATCTTATTATTTAAGCATATTTCCCCACCCCACGGAACGGGTGTTTGAAAATTTATATCAAAATATTCAAAAGCCTTGGAATTTAACCATGCAAATTTCCCGTCCATAGAAAAAATAATAACAGCTTTTTCAGTGCTAACTCGATCTAAAATTTGCTTCATATCATTTAAATAAGCTCGATGATTACCTAAAAATAGTGTGCTCGGATCAACTAACAACCCAACACATATATCTTTACCGAAACAATTTTTAACTTCATTTTTTGCAATATTAACAAAAGAATCAATATCTTTCACACCTTCAACACAAAAATCAGCAAAACATTTATGCATAATTTTGGTACAAGGATCTATAAATCCCGGCAAAATAATTTTTCCATCTAAGTCAACCACTTCTCGAGCTTTATTTTTATATTCTTCTCCATCATTAACTGTTCCCAAAAACACTATTTCACCATCTTTAACAGCCATACTTTCAGAAACAGTTCCACGATTATCCATGGTGTATATTAAACCGTTTTCAAAAAACACATCTATAATCTCATCATTTTGTTTGTTTTCACATCCAGATAAAAAAACAAAAATAAAAATAATAAGCAACCCACCAGAAAAACATCTCATAAAATACTCACCCTAAACATATATTAATTAAAAATAACCCTATTAAATATATATTTAAAGCATATAAAATTCATGTTAATATAGAAAAAATCTAGTAACCTGCCTTAAAAAACAAATTACTAGATAAATAATATCAATAAAATTATCTGATTATGTTATTAATTCTACCAAGAACTACAGCTACTACCACCATATCCTCCTCCAGCAACACCGCCACCAGTTCCAGAATCTCCACTTCCCCAACTAGACGTGTTCGAAGAAGATTCCTGCTTTTGAGTCATAGAACTCATGGTGCTTGACATCATACGATCAAAAACAAAAACATCAAACGTTTTACTACCATCATACCAATCAGGTTCTTTTAAATTAATAGATTCAAACTGTTCAATCCATTTTTGAGAAATGTCTAAAACATAAGTATATGGCAATATATTATAAAAATACTGAGGATCATCCATAACCAAGGCTTCTAACCTATCTTTTTCAGCTGTAACTAAAAAGTTTCTAAAACCCTTAACTCTGCCCAACATATTGTGGCCATACTCTGTCATTTTTGGTAATAAAGCTGCACAAACTAACATAATGGCCACACAAACTATGCCAACACAGTTGGCCAAAAAATATGTTCCTTCATTATATGAAATAAAAATAGACAACGCCCAAGGTATCAAAAACCATATAACTCTAAGCTTCAAGTTAAATTTAGACCCTAAAACGATTACACTCATCAATAAAAAGATTGCACCACCTACAACATATATATAATTATCAAACGCCTCATAAACATTCAATCCCGCAACTGCTATCGTTATCACAAGTGCCATAAGTAAAATTAAATTAAATTTAGTTAAAACAAATTTTTTAAATATTTTAGTAAAATTAGCTTCATCAGCCGTCCTTTGAACACTATTTACAGTCTTATAAAATTTATCATATAAATCATCATAACCAACATCATTCTTTCCAGATTCAAATAGTCCTTCCAAAAATATCCGTTCACTTTCGTTATTACCATCATATTCTTTAATTTTAGTTATTCGAAAACGATCATCATCAGATTCCTCTGATATTTTCACATATCCTTTACTAGCTAAATAAACCAGCAAAGAAGTTGCATCTTTATCTTCCAAATTTCCTTCTTTATAGATATATGCGACATCCAAACTATTTAAATCGTCGGGAGGATAAAACTCAACAGGTTCAATCAAAGGCCCTAGTTTTCCTCTCAAACTAGTAATAGTTATAAGTCCAACAATAATCAAAAATAATATAGACATTCCTATCAAACAATAATTAATAAAACTCTCATCTAGACCGGTTCCAACAAAATATCCCTCTGGCAATTCACATCTAACAGTTAACGCTTCATTCTTTTGTAATACACCAATATACCTACCTGTTATCTTATTACCATCAACCCTATATTTAACCTTTGAACTATCCTTTCTACCCCTTATTCCAGCAGAGAATCCTAACTTGCTTGCATCAAAATCTTTAGGCATAGTAATAGAGAAAGTTATTCCACCATATGGAGCATCACGTCCATAAGAAACAAGATCATAATATAAATGATCTTTATCATTTAATCTATCTTTACCAATATTATATTTGTACCAAATAGTATAATCTTTCTTACCAACAATTGTTTCATCAGAAGATCCAATCTTAATACATTGGTTTCCATTTGCTTTATATTTTTTAACATGAGCGTCACTTACAATAATATTAGACACTTGAGCCTTATATTTTACTGATGATCCATATAGTAAAATATCGCGCTTAAGTGGCACTTCAATGAGCAATCCGTGTTTAGGTTTATTAAAATATACACTTCTCTTTTCAACAATATCAAATGTGTTATTTTCATTTACAACAATATTTATATCGTACTTATTCACAACATAGTCTTCAGATTTATATTCAGGTAACTGATGTAAATTAGCACCATTTTCTGAGTCGTATTCCGCTAAAACATTAAAACAACTTAAAATAAAGCACAAACTCACAGCCAAAAATCCTAAAAAAGCATTTTTAACTTTAACTGTCATAAAAATCACCACATCACAACTTATTTAAAACTTAACTTGAACATTTTCTCTTTCAACAGCACTAGTTTCAAACATTGTCTTTGTAGTATATCCAAACATACTCGCAAAAATATTATTTGGAAAAACTTGAACTTTGTCATTAAACAATTTCACAGTACCGTTATAATACTTTCTAGAACTAGCAATCTCATCTTCAATTTTTGATAGCTGATTTGTCAAATCTCTAAAATTATCACTAGCTTTCAAATCGGGATAATTTTCAACCAAAACCATCAATTTACCAATATTACTAGAAAGGGCCTCATTAGTTTTAATTTTTTCCTCATCTGACATTCCATCATAAGCACCACTTCTTAGTTTAACAATATTTTCCAAAGTGCCTTCTTCATGCTTAGCATATCCTTTAACTGTTTCAACCAAATTAGGAATCAAATCCCATCTTTTTTTCAAATAAACATCCATAGTTGAAAACGCCTCTTGAACTTTATTATTTATTTTAACCAAACCATTATACAATGCCATAACATATAAAAGGATAAGTACAACAATACCAATTATAATATAAATTAACATATCTAAAACTCCTTTATTATAATTTCAATTTTAAATAATATACCAAAAAATAAATACTGTCTAATAATGTCTTCAGTATACTACAGTACAAAAATACCGTCAAGCCAAAAACAAATAACCACTTAATATCACACAAATGGTTCAATATTATTTTTCCATTTATGAAATACAAAATACCAATTCAAAAAAAACAAAAAGCAATTCCAATAACATCTGAAATTGCCTTTCAAATAAATCAATAAACTAGGCATTAATTTATTGGTGGAGACGATGGGGATCGAACCCACGACCTTCTGAATGCCATTCAGACGCGCTCCCATCTGCGCCACGCCCCCAAAAGTCACAACAAATTCAATACCTTGCACATTATACAATAAATTCTTTTAAAAATCAACAAATCAATTATAAATTGCAAACACATATTACCTTAATTTTTTGTATATTTATAGTTTTTAGCAAAATTTAAGTCTTCTTTTATAGCACTTTTCAATTGCTGCAAAGAATCAAACTTTTTTTCTCCTCTAACATATTTCAAAATAGATACTTTAACACACTGCCCATATAATTCTGAACCACAATAATTAATAATATAAGTTTCAGCAATAGGCCTACTAACTAAACTAACCGATGGTCTAACTCCAATATTAGTTACCCCCATATATTCTGCTTCATTCACATTAACTTTTGAAACATAAACTCCTCTTTTAGGAATAATAGAGTCTAATGGGAACTTTTGATTTATAGTGGGATATCCAATCTTTCGACCATTTTTATTTCCTTCAACAACAACACGATTCCAAAAATAATCATATCCCAACATATTTTTAACTATCTTCAAATCCGCATCTAACAAAGCCCTGCGAATTTTTGAAGAAGATATAGGTTCACTTCCATCTTTCAGAGAATTAACAATTAAGGTTTGTACATTATTTTTTGCGGATAGTTTTTCCAACAATTCAGCATTACCCAAAGCTTGTCTTCCAAAACTAAAATTCTCACCACAAATTAACACTTTAGCGTTTAATTTCTTAACTAAATATTCATTAACAAAATCTTCAGCACTAATATTCTTGATATCCGCAAAAGAAGGCTCTACTAAAACTTTTGCTCCCAGCTTTTTTATCAAATTATATTTAGTATCATTATCATTCAAAAGAAGCATGTCTTTTTTACTTTCAGGACAATTTATACCAGTACTAAACGTAAAAACAACTGGCAAATATCCACTGTTAACCGCTAATGATATTACTTTTTGGTGTGCAATATGTAATCCATCAAAAAAACCCAACGCCACAGCTGTTTTTTCTGAAAAAGTTGGTATATATTTAAAAATTTTCATCTATTAATCTATATCCTCTGCCAATAATTTATCAATTTTTAATTTGCCTTCAAACAGATGAGCTATTCCCAAAAACGATCTGCCATAAACTGCCACTTGCCCATTAATTTCAGAAAAATCTTTTAGCAGAAGTTTAACTCCATTCCTAAACATTTTTTCCTGTTGTGAATCAAGATAGACTCGTGGCAAACTACAAAACACACTTTCAATAGGTAATATAGCTTCCTCCAACATATCATTATCTTTCAACGATATTATTTCATCTATGGTTCTGCACTCTTTCAAATCATATCCACAAGCCATAGTTCTAGTTAAGTCGGTTAAAACCCCACCTACTCCAAGTTCAGTTCCTATATCATCGCAAAGTGTCCTTATATATGTCCCACTCGAACAAAAAACCTCTATCTCACCAACTTGTAATTTTTCATCAAAATTCTTACAGTTCAATTCATATATTTCAACTTCACGAGATTTTCTTTCAACAACTTTTCCTTGTCTTGCTAATTTATATAAAGGAATGCCATTTTTTTTAACAGCAGAATACATAGGAGGAATTTGTTTTATTTTTCCAACATATCTTTTTAAAATTTCGCTTACTTCTTCTTTGGTAACATTGCTTTCTTTTTCTTCTAAAATCGTTCCAGTAATATCCAATGTGTCGGTTTTTTTACCAAGCATAAACTTAGCTACATATTTTTTATCTTTGTTATCCATATATGGTATAACCTTTGTTGCCTTTCCTACAAAAACAGGCAAAACACCAGTTGCCATTGGATCCAATGTTCCAGCATGTCCGATTTTTTTAGTTTTAAAAACACCTCTAAGCTTAGCAACAACATCAAAAGACGTAAAACCAGCAGGCTTATCAACACAAACGATGCCGTTCAACAAAACATCTCCTTTTTTAGTCTATCTAAAATTTCATTTTTAATAGTCTGTCTGTCGCCACATATCTTAAAACCAGCTGCTCTTTTGTGTCCTCCACCCCCAAAGTATCCACAAAACTTAGATGCATCAACAAACGAATTTGTTCTAACAGAAGCCTTATATTCATTTAATCCTTTTTCCTTAACGGTTATTCCCACTTCAACACCTTCAGGGCAAACTGCAATTGAAGCTATTCCGTCAAACGTAGATTCATCTGCTCCAGCTAATTTCATCATATCATCCGTCACAAACACAATTGTACACTTAGAATCATAAAAATATTCTAAATTTTCAATAACTAAGCGTTCTAATTCCAGCCTTGCTATACTCTTCTGAGTAAACATTTTAAAATTTATATTATATGCATCTGCTCCAAGATCCATTAACTCAGCCGCTATTTCATGGGTTTTTGAGCTAACGTTAGAAAATTTAAAGCAACCCGTATCAGTACAAATTCCAGTATATAAACAATCTACGATTTTTTTATTAAAACTAACACCCATGTGTTTTAAAACTAAATAGACTAACTCACACACAGCAGCAGCCTCACTATCCACACATTTATATTTAGCAGGTATATTATTTCTTTCATGGTGATCTATGCACAACGAAAACTTTAGTTTCTGCTGCGCATCACTAAGCAAGCCAATATCTGCAACATCAATGGTAACATTATGCTCAGGTTCAAAATCATCCACTTGATTAGGATACATATATTGAAACTTTTGTGGCAAAGGATCTCCACATTCAACACAACATTGTTTTCCAATAGATGTCAAAGCATAAAATATTGCAAATGCTCCCCCCAAAGTATCTCCGTCTGGAGACAAATGACAAAGCAACCTTATCCTATCGTGCGTAGCTAAAAATTCAGCTGCCTGCTTTATTTCATCAAACATAATTTTATTTCCCTTCGTGAAATCCTAAAAAAACTTCATCCAAATGAGAACCGTATGCTATAGAATCATCTGCAATAAATCTAATTTCTGGACTTTTTCTTAACCTCAACCTATTAGATAAATCTCTTTTTATATATCCTGCCGCACCCTTTAAAGCCTTAACAGCTAGTTTTGCATCAGTCATTCCTTTAATGGAACTAATATATATCTTAGCAAATGAACAATCACCAGCAATATCCACACGCACAACACTAATATTTAAACTATCCAAACGAGGGTCCTTTAACTCTCTTATTAAAAGACTAACTTCTCTTTTTATATCTTCTGCCATACGTGCAGACTTATGACTAGCCATAATACCCTCCACTATCAATGATATTTAATTAAATAAATGTTAAACTAAAAATCTAAAATGTAGAATCAATTAGTCACGATATTCTTCTAACATAAATGATTCAAAAATATCTCCAACTTTTATGTCGTTAAATTTTTCCAGACCAATTCCACATTCAAATCCTTTTGCAACTTCTTTAGCATCATCTTTAAACCTTTTAAGTGACTTAATAGTATCTTCTACAACCACGATACCATCTCTAACCAACCTTATTTGTGCACTTCTCAATACTTTTCCTTCAGTTATATAACAACCAGCTATTGTTCCCACGCTAGAGATTTTATAAACTTCACGAACCTCTGCTGTTCCAAGATTAACTTCCCTAATTTTAGGTTTGAGCATACCTTTAATTGCCTGTTCTACGTCTTCAATTGCATCATAAATAACACGATATAATCTTAATTCTATTCCATGTTCATCTGCCCCACGCTTTGCAACTGAATCTGGACGAACATTAAATCCAATAATAATTGCGTTAGATGCATTTGCCAACATAACATCAGATTTGTTTATTGCACCAACAGCCCCATGAATAACTTTTACTTTAACTTCTTCATTAGACAGTTTTTCAAGCGAATTTTTAACAGCTTCAACCGAGCCCTGAACATCAGCTTTAACAACAATTGGTAACTCTTTTCTCTCGCCTTCTTCAATTTGACTAAACAAATTATCCAAAGTTACCTTGTTGTATGAAGCAAATCTTTCTTGTTTTTCAGCAAACTTACGTTTATCAACCAATTCTTTTGCAAGTTTTTCGTTTTCAACAGCATTAAATACATCTCCAGCCGATGGAACTTCAGATAAACCAGTAATCTCAACTGGAGTAGATGGACCGGCCGACTCTACTTCTTGCCCTTTGTCATTAATCATTGCACGAACACGTCCAACAGACACTCCAGCAATTATTGAATCTCCAACCTTAAGAGTTCCATTTTGAACAAGCAATGTTGCAACAGGGCCTCTACCCTTATCTAAATATGCCTCAACAACTGCTCCTTTAGCAAATCTGTTAGGGTTAGCTTTGAGTTCTTTTACTTCAGCAACCAAATCAACCATTTCTAAAAGTTGTTCAATTCCTTCTCCTGTTTTTGCAGAAACTGGAACACAAATTATATCTCCACCCCATTCTTCAGGAATCAACCCATGTTCTGTTAGTCCCTGCTTAACGCGATCAATATTTGCTTCTGGTTTATCAATCTTGTTTATAGCAACAATAACAGAAACCTCTGCGGCTTTAGCATGATTTATCGCTTCAACAGTTTGGGGCATAATTCCATCATCTGCAGCAACAACCAATATAGCTATATCCGTCATATTAGCTCCACGCATTCTCATAGATGTAAACGCTTCATGACCAGGAGTATCTAAAAATGTTATACTTTTTCCTGTTTTATCGTGAACTTTATATGCACCAATATGCTGAGTAATGCCTCCAGCCTCGCCCGAAGTTACTTCAGAATTTCTTATTTTATCCAACAGACTAGTTTTTCCATGGTCAACATGTCCCATAACAACAACAATAGGATCTCTTTTTTCAAGGTTTTCACTATCATCTTCTTCATCCTCAAAAAGACGTTCCTCAATTGTAATTGTAACCTCGTGTTCAACTTTAGCTCCCAACTCCTCAGAAACTATAGCAGCTGTATCAAAATCAATTATATCGTTCATACCGGACATAACGCCTAAAGCTATTAATTTTTTAATAACTTCCGCAACATTAACTTTAAGTCTTGAAGCCAGCTCCGACACAACTATTTCGTCTGGTATTTTAACCTTTAATTTTTGCTTCCTAGCACGCTCTAAAGCCAAACGTTGTAACTTTTGAGCTTCCGTTTCTTTTTTATTAGAACGCTGATGTTTTTTATTTCCACGTTGTTTAATCTTTTGCTTTTTCTGAAAATTGTCACTAATATTGTTTTGTTGCGCCATATTTTCATAACGCTCATTATATTTGTCTAAGTTAACTTGAACCGATTTAGTATCCACATGGTGATTGCTGTCTTTTTCTTTAACAACATTTGTAGATGGTTCATCCGTAGCAGGCTTTAATTCAATGGTTTCAGTTAATTTAGATTTCTTTTTATTATTTTTAGAAGTTTCTGCACTATTTTTACTTTTTGAACTTTGAACAATATTTTTCTTCTCACTTGTTTTAGTAACACTCTTTTTAGCAGCTACACTTTTTTGAGATTTATTTTTCTCAGAAGAATCTTTTTTATTATCAGAAGCATCTAACTTCTTATTTTTTTCTGCACCTTTTTCAGAATTTTCTTTTTTCTTGGTAGTAACTTTTTTTCTAGTTTTTGGTTTATCAGCAGCAGAAGCAAAATATTCATCAAAGTTTGCAACTTCATTCTTTTTTGAATATATTTCCAAAGCAATATTAATTTCTTCTTCAGTTAAAATTGTACTAGTCTTTTTTTGTCCTTCCGTATATTCTCCTAAAACCTCAATTAACTCTTTGGAAGTTATATTCAGATCTTTTGCTAAATCCGACACTTTACATTTTTTTACCATAAAAAAGATCACTCCTTGTTTGTCTATTGTTAAATTACACTCATAACCAAAAAAATTTTATTTTCACAGATATTTTTTTATCATATTA
Source organism: Oscillospiraceae bacterium (assembly GCA_902798695.1). Classification (GTDB taxonomy): domain Bacteria; phylum Bacillota; class Clostridia; order Oscillospirales; family Ruminococcaceae; genus RUG12519. Next base: position 38,146 of record CADBXK010000002.1, on the reverse strand, counting down.
GCCATATTAAAATCTATAACTGCCAAAACTGCAAAGGATTTATTTAAAATATTACATATATCTGATTTAGTTACAGGAAGCATAATAACCTCAACTTTATATTTATCAGCATGATATTTTATTTCTTTAACAGTTTTTGGCGATGCATCAGATGTCAAAAAGACAACCATATTTGAATCATTTTTTGAAAACAAACCACAAACCGCATCAAACCCTGCAACTAATTTTCCAGCTCGCCTGCAAATTCCTAAATTACTTAAAATATTATTCATAGTTAACCCAACTCTTTTTCCAAATCATCATAAATTAAGCCATCTATTTTACATTTGAAACTTCTTTCAAGTCCTCTCTTTTTTCTCAATAATTCCAAGCATTCTAAGTTGTTACAAACATATGCTCCTCGTCCATCAGCTTTTCCTGTTTTATCTATAAAAATTAAACCCTCTTTTTGTTTAACCACTCTAATGAGCTGTTCTTTTTGCTTCCTTTCTCTACATGCCATACACATTCTTAAAGATACATTTGTGTTTTTTAACATGCTAACAATTCACCTCATAAACAAAAACCTACAAATTTTAATTCTGTTGATTTTCTATTTCTTCTAACATATCTTCTACTTCAAACGCATGAATATCTGCTTCTTCGAGTAATTCTTCCGGCGACTTTTCCGATTGTTTTAACTTTTCAGCTTTTTCTTTTTGCTTTTGGTTTTGCTGTTCTAATCTAGCAATAAGTTTTTCTTTCAGAGTATTTTTAGAATCTTCACCATAAAAACCACTCTCAGGACTAATATCTATTTTAAACCCAGTAATCATCGCAGCAAGTTTGGCATTTAATCCACGATTTCCAATTGCCAAAGAAATTTGAGTTTCCGGAACTGAAACAAAAGCAACCTTTTCCATGTTTGGCTCATTTAACAGTTCTATTTCAGAAACACGCGCAGGAGAAAGTGCTTCAACAACAAATTCTTTCGGATCATCGCTATATTTTATAACATCTATTTTTTCCCCACCTAGCTCATTAACAATTGAACTAACACGAATACCCTTATTTCCTATACAACAACCGACAGGTTCTAAACTAGGATCATCAGTTGAAACAGCAATTTTAGTTCTAACACCTGCTTCACGTGCAATTCTCTTAATTTCTATTTTACCTTCATTAATTTCTGGAACTTCCAACTCAAAAAGTTTTCTTATAAAATTAGGATGCGTTCTCGAAACTTTTAAAGGACTACCTTTGCTTTCTGATGAAAGATATACCGCATAAACTTTGACTATATCTCCCGGTTCAAATTCATCGTTAGGAAGCTGTTTTCCCTTAAACAAAACTATTTCATTATTGTCTACCTTTAAAACAACATTTTGAGATGTAGGTTCTACTCTCTCTACAGTAGCCGTTATTATATCTCCTACTTTATCTCCCATTTTTTCAGTTAAGCTTTCTTTTTCAACATCACGTATAATTTGCATAATCTGTTGCTTAGCGGCCTGAGCAGCAATTCGTCCTATATGTTTAGAATCAACTTTAATTTCAACCAATTCACCAACTCTAGCACGTTTAGAATGAGCAAGTGCTGCTTCTAACAAAATTTCATTTGAAGGATCATGAACTTCATCAACGACCAATTTTGAAAAAGAAACATTAAATTTACATTTTTCTGGATCCATTACGACATTTATATTATCAACACCATGATATTGTTTTCTAACTGCTAAAACAATCGCTCCTTTTAACTTTTCCGCCAAAACTTCAGAACTTATTCCCTTCTCTTTGGAAATAAAATCTAAAGCCTCAAAAAACTCTCGTGATTCTCTTGTATTCATTATAGTTCTTCCATCCTTCCTAGCTTTTCAATAATAAATATAATAAATTTTTTAAAATAAATCTAAATCATCATCTAATTTAACATAAGAACAATCAGAAAAAGATATGTTAAACATTTCATCTTCAGTTTCAAGTTTTATATTTCCATCACTAAAATCGCGCAAAATTCCAGCAAAATTCTTCTTTCCCCCAAAAGATTTATATAGTTTTAGTGAAATGGGTTCACCAATTAATTTTAAAAAATGCTCTTCTTTTCTCAATCTTCGGCCCAATCCAGCTGATGAAACCTCCAAATAATAACTCTGTTCAATAGGATCAACTTCATCAAGCTTATCAGAAACACGACCAGAAACTTTTTCACAATCATCTATAGTAACTTTGCCATTATTTTTATCTAAATAAATTCTCAAAAACCAATTTATTCCTTCTTTTTCAAAAACAACATCCCAAATATCCAATCCATATTCTTTGGCTATAGGTTTTGCAATTGAAAAAACAATATCTATTGCTTTCATAAAAAATCTCCATCACTTTTAATTAAATATAAAGGACCGGATCTAAACACAACCCAGCCCAAAACTCAACATATTAAAAATCCAAAAGATATTATATCATAATATATAAAACTTGTCAAACACTACCAAACAATCATAATTAAATCAAATTCAAATCATACTTTGCTCTTTCACCACCAATAAATTTGGGCCGTGTTCTCGCACAAACAATATTTGCACAACCTATATTGCGTATAGAAGTTCGAACAGGAACCACAATAGGCTTTATATGCATACCAATTAATGTTCCACCTATATCTATTCCACAATCTGCTTTTATTGTTTCTACAACAACAGGCTTTTTAAAATTATCCCAACAAACCGTAGAAAAAGCTCCTCCAGCTTTTAAAACAGGAACAACATTTACGATATCTAAATTTAACTTATCAGCAATCTGTTGTTCAACAACTATTGCTCTATTTAAATGCTCACAACATTGAGCAGCCAAAAAAAGTCCCTTTTCATTAATAATTTCAATAAAACCATTAAATAAATTCTGTGCAACATCTATATTAGAACAGGTTCCAATTTCTTCACCCATAACTTCACTTGTAGAACATCCTACTACAACAATATTCCCTAAATCTAATTTTGATTTTAAAATCAACTCTTGCAAAACTTGTTTAGACTGATCTTTTAATTTATTTAAATCCATACCAGAAATTCTCCCCAAAATACATTTTTCTCACTTATTTAGCTGAACATAAATTAAATTTTTTCAAAAAATCAAACTGATCTGTATTTGTTAAAGACTCAATTCCATATGCAAATAAAACCTGATCATATGGTGTAGAATTTATTTTTTCTATTGAATTTTTCAAACTATCTCCTAAATCACTACATTCAGCCAAATTAACAACAGTTATATTAACATAATGTATTGCAAAAAACTGAATTAATGAATCTATATTTCTATCCGCAAAAATCAATATACTATTTTTACTTTTAGAGTTAGTTGTTACATTTTTAATAGGTGCCGACTCACCAAAAACAATATTTATTTTATCACTATAAAACTTTCTAGATAAATCGTATATTGTAGTTCTATGAGAAACATTTCGGTCGCTGTATATTGAATCTACGTTACCGTTAACTACATATCCATTGTAATGAAACAAATCAATAGTGTCTGAATCAACATTAGAATATAATATTTTATTATACAATTCACCATAAAAATTATTTACAGCATGTTCTATATTAAATTGCCTCATGCTAAACGGTGATACTCCAAACTGCTTCATGTTGTAATTATATATTAAAAACGATCCTAATCCAGTTAATCGGCTATCCGTTTTATAATAAACATCCATATTTTTAATGTATGTCAAAGGTGTTATGGCGTCTAATTTAGATATATCATTTTTCAAAAGATTGTTATACTCAGATATTAGACTAGATTCATCACCCTTAAAAATATAAGACACGAATTGATCGTTGTCTATTTGTGTTTTGGTAGTAATTGTCAAAGAATATATTGGTTGATTGGTTCTATCATTAAATTTATTTATCTTTTCTGCAACACTCTCTAAATTTGAAACGTTCGGAAATTGCGGAATTTTAGTCAACGAAGAATCTTTTATATAAACACCATTTGCAAAAGATTTTCCAGTTAACATGTCAAAATGCGTTTTAATAGCCTTCATAGGTTTATATATATACATATTTTTATTAAGACATTCACTTACATCTTTTTGATACTCCCCATATAAAAATTTAGATATCCCAAATTCAGGTAAACAATTTTTGCTAATAAAAAAACAATCTATCGTTAAATAAACACCAAAACAAATTATTATCGCAGAAAACAAAATTGTATATATTTTTTGAACAATTGAACTTTTCAAAATTTCTCACCATCCTTATCCCTATGTAAAATCTTTTCAACTAATATCAATGCCTTCTGTTTTACAAACTAAGTTAATCTAGTTATACAGAATGCAATGGATATAACAAATAAAACCAAATTAAAAATATATCTCATCCAATAATATGTAACTTTATGTTTCTTTTTGAATCCAACCACACGATTACGAACAATATTAGTTGAAAATAACCAACATAACAATAAAATAAATGCAAAAGATTTAGCGAAAAAAATAAACGATTTATCTAAAAAAGCTCTATTTTCTCCAAACATAGCTCCAACATATGTTAAACTTTCTCCTATAGAATTCTGCCAAAACAATACAGTCCCTATTAATACTAATAAAAATGTGTATATTCTTCTGACCAATTGCGGTAATTTAACCAATATATCGAATATAAATAGTCTTTCAAGAGCTAAAATCACTACAAAATATACTGCTGCCAAACACTTACTAAACCCTGCTCCAAAAAACAAAGCATATATTAAACCACCCAAAAATAATAGTACAATTTTTATTGGTAATTTGGATGTTTTTATAAAAGGTTTAGAATATGTTCTAACACAAGATAAAAGCGATATATTCCAACGTTCAAAAAAATTAGTAACGCTATTTGACGGTAATATGGCACGAAAATTAGCTGGTAATTCAAACCCAATCATTTTTCCCAAACCTCTCGCCATATTAGAATAACCATACAAATAAAAATACAAATAAAAAAACTCAACAATAGCTCCCAGCCAAGCTGTACTTACAGATATGTTATTAACCGTTTGATATAAAACAAACTTTTGAGCCTCATTAACACTATCCGCTAAAACACATTTCTGAGCCAAACCAATAACAAAAAGTTGCATACCTTCTGAAACATTTTGGAAAATTACTTTTCTATTTTTTAACTGAGATTCAATGCTGCTATATTGAACTAACGGCCCAGCAAACAGTTTTGGAAAAAAGAAAACATATGTCAAAAAATCTATAAAGTTTCTTTGTAACCTACATTTTTTTAAATACACATCTAATATGTATGAAATATTCGAGCAAACAAAAAGCGAAATCATAATTTTGGGAAGTAATTCTTCCTGTAAATAAACTAACCTATCTAGTTTAAAAAATAACAATATACCAAAAGCAACCAGATTCATAAATATTAACATTAAAAAAATATATTTTCTCTTGTCTTTTAAAAAATATAACTTATACATAACAAAACACAAGCTAAAATTCACACATGCTATAATTAACATAACAAAAGAAAGTATTGGCGTAATCCAAAACAAAATCAAAAAACTTACCAACAAAATAAAAATATTCTTTTTATTATTTGGTACCCAATAATATATAAGAAAAAAAACTGGCATTACAAAAAACAAAAAAATCACACTAGTAAGTCCCATTACTTTCTCCTTTGTCTAAATATTTCAATTTGCTCTTCAAACTCTTTTTTAGTAAATGATGTATTTAAAAATTCAAGCAACTGCTTAGAAGATAAAAAATCAGGCAAATCAAACTGCTTTAAAAATTTTTGTCTATTCACCTTGCTATTTTGTTGTCCCACAAGACCTGCTTCCATTAAATCAATGTTCGTTATTCCTCCAAATTTTCTTTTTTTCTGAAAAACTCCTGCCTTTTCAAAAGCTTTAATAAGAACGTCTTTTTCCATTCCTTCAACACCTATCGTTCCCTCTTTGGATGGCGTTGCCTTTCTCTTTTCCTTTCCCAAAATTTGTGGAATATAAACATTATATATCTTACCATTCTCAACAAAAGATTTCACATGATTTCTTATAAGTTGTCCTGCTCTATCACTATCCGTCAAAATAATTAATCCATTTGTTTCAGCTAACCTACGTATAAATTTTCTTTTAGCCTTGTTTTTAAAAATTCGAAATCCCTCGGTTGTAATTATTGTCGCATTAATAAAAGATGACAACTTAATTTTATCATATTTACCTTCCACTATCACGGCCTGACTTAATTCTATCATAGTTTCACACCTTGCATCATAGAAAAAATTGCTTTTTCAATTAATATTTTAGGATCTAATCCTGTTGTTTTCATTTTAAAATCAACATCCGACAGTTCCAATATACATTTTCTTAATTTAGTTATAGAATATCTTGAGCAATCTCTAAGCGCATTTCTAATTCTAAATTCTTTACCTTTATATGAATAAAAATCTAAAATTGCCCGTTCATTTTCACCAGCCAACTGCATACACTTAACTCTATATAAATCAATAAAGCACATATTAACCGCTCCCAAAATTACAACAGGTGATGTTTGAGTCTTGAATAAATTATTTAATATTATTATGACATTTTTTATGTTTCCTTGCAAGATATGCTTAGTCATATCAAAAACTGAATTTTCAATATTAATCTCTGTTAAAAGAAGAATATCATCTTTATTTATTTCTCTATCACCGGCAAAGGCTAATATTTTATCCAATTGTATCATTAAAAAATCTAAACTTAAACCACAACGTTCAATTAAAAAATACAACGAAGATTTATTTATATTTCCGCCTTTATCTCCAACATACTTAGAAAGTATTTTTGCAAGCTCACCTGTAGATCTTACTCCAAAGTCAACGGCTAACCCGTTTTTTTCACAAACAGTTATAAGTTGTTTTAATTTAGAACTATTTTTAATAGTGATATCTGGATCAGTGACTGTTATTATCAACACTGTTGTTTCGGAAATTTTATCCAAAATTTCTTTTAATCTATCAATATCTTTTTTCAAAAACTTATCTATAGGTATTCCATCCAAAACAACAACTCTTTTGTCATTCAAAACAGGAACCATTTGCACTACATCTTCAACATCATCTAAAGACATCTCATCACCAGAAAATTTATTATAATTAAATCCTCTTGCGCTATCCGGAACTAGTTCATTTATAATTTTATGTGCGGCATCTTTAATCAAAAATGGTTCTTTTCCATATAAAACATAGCAAGATGAAAATTTTTTCTGCTGAATATGTTTATAAAGCATATTTTCCTTATTAGATATCATATTATAATCTCCCCTTTCTTACTTTTTCTCCATCAACTATAAAATCCGTTATAACATCTGGCGCAACTGCGTAAGAATTAGGAAAATTATAATTACCCTTGTTTAATATTATACTATAATCAAAATTAACTTCTCCATTATAGTTGGATAATTTTTCATCTATCATAGCAACATTTATATGATGTAAATTTTCCATAGTTTTTAAAATTTCTATATTATCAGAATAAGCAAAGCATTTATCACCCACACTAACTAATAATGATGTGAATTTACGTTTATCTGTTACATCTATTTTTAATGAGTCAATTTCTAGATGTAAATTATCGGTATAAAAAATATCTATTCCTTTATCAGATGCCGTTTGAAATAATGTACTGTTCTTAGCTCTTTCTGGCATAATCAAACTAGAAACAGGAACATTTTCAATAACTGTCGACGCATCCATCATATGTTTATTTTTAACTGAAGTAAAAATAAGTGCATCTATACTACGTATTCCTCTGCTATCTAAAAATTGACATAACCTTCGTCCAGAAGAACCTCCTCCACCACAATTAATAACTACTGTTTTTCCTTTTCCATTTAAAACCAAGCTATAACCATAACCATTTCCAATAGCAGTAAGCGTAACAACTCTCGTCCCTGCAACTACGGTATTTGCTGTTGGAATTAACACTATAAGAGCAGAGCAAATTAAAATAAAACTTTTTCTAAAAAATCCTCTTTTTACGAACAACGTAAATAATAAAAACAATACTAAAAAAATGACAACAAAAAAGACAAATTCATAATTTGCGGGGAGATAACAAAAAGGTAATTTAGATATTAGCTCAACCGCATAAAAAATTGCTCCACAAAGTCCTTCACAAATATATCCCAAGGCGTTTGATATATGACCAAAAAATAATCCACTAAATGCAACTCCAATTCCTAAAATAAACAATAGCGGAACGAACGGTACTATTATTAAATTAACAAAAGGAGATATTATAGAAATCTTTCCAAAAGCCATTATTAAAAACGGAGCCGATGCAAAATTAGCCGCTAAAGAAACAGCAAATAATTCAATAATACTAAACTGCCAGCCTCTATACCAATTTAATTTATCTCTAATCCAAATTGCGATAGATTTAGCAAATAACAATATTCCTGCACAAGAAGAAAAAGATAAAATGAATGATAATCCTAATATAGCATTAGGAGAAACTAGCAAAATTAAAGCAGCTGCTAAAAGCAAACCATCCAACCTATTGAAATTTTTATTTAACAATAAAAATGCATTTGAAAATAATGCCATTATACATGCTCTAACTACAGATGGCGTCATTCCAACCATAATAGAAAAACAAAACAAACAAGAAGTCAAACCAAAAACCGACACTAGCTTATTCGCTTTTATTAATCTAAGAAAACACATTAAAAAAGTTGCCAAAATTGAAATATGTAAACCGGATACCGCAAAAATATGTGATAAACCACATCGATCAAAAGCCCTCTTGATTGAATATGGAACCTTACTGCCTTGTCCAAAAACAAGTCCGTTAACTATGTGACTTTGTGGTTCGCTAATCGATTCACAAACGGAAGTTGTAAGCCTTTCTCTATATTTTAAAAACGACGATAATAAATCAAATTTTTCTACAACTTCAACATCATCTTCAGATCTAAGTTTCCCTTTAAGATAGTTTCCTTTAGAAATATTTCCATCAAATATACCATCATTTCCAGTTGCAATTTCAGACAACATAATATCTGCCGATATCTCATCTCCATATTCACAATACATTGCATAATTGGTATATATTTTAAGGTTAAAAGGAATATAAAACTGCATATCTCCAATTTTAGAAACTCTAATCGTATAACACATATTATCACTACTATAATCAGACATTTCGGTTACAGTCCCAGTAACTCTCTGAGTGGTTGAAGAAAATTCAACAGCAGGTTTATAAACCAAAAACACATGAAGACAAAAACATGCAGATCCCATTGCTGCAACTAAAAACAAAGTCCACAATTTCTCTACGGGTATAAATTTGCTAAAAACTAAAGCAACAACTATCGCAAAACAAATCACAACAAGCGAAATATAGCAAAAACTAATGCCAACAAACGCCGTCAAAAGCACTCCAACTACAAAAGCTGCTAAATACTTAGTGACATTGTTTATCAGCATTATGAATTCACTCCTCAATATTCCAAAAACAATTCAATTTCTAACGGTAATTTATACGCGATTTTATACTTTTTATATACAATCTTACTTTACTTTAAAATTAATGATTCTCCCGTCATTTCATCAGGTTTTTCCAACCCCAATATCTCTAACATTGTTGGCGCAATATCGGAAAGTCTTCCTCCTCTATCGCGCAATTTACAATCATATCCAACTACAGTAAATGTCACTGGATTGGTTGTATGAGCAGTAAACGGTTTTCCATCTTTATCATACATTTTATCTGCATTACCATGATCTGCGGTAATTATAGCAACGCCTCCAGCATCTTTTATAGCACTTAATGTTCTTGCCAAACAATTGTCAACCGCTTCAACTGCCTTAACTGCAGCGTCAAACACTCCAGTATGTCCAACCATATCACAATTGGCATAATTTAAAATAATCACATCGTATTTACCAGATTGTATTCTCTTAATAACTTCATCAGTCACTAAATATGCACTCATCTCAGGCTGTAAATCATATGTTGCAACATTCGGTGACTTAATTAAAGCCCTGTCTTCATTCTTAAATTCTTCTTCTCGTCCACCGTTAAAGAAGAAAGTTACATGAGCATATTTTTCAGTTTCAGCAATTCTTAACTGTTTCAATCCCCTATTAGATATATATTCTCCCAAAGTATTCTTCAAAGAATTAACCTTAAAAGCTACACTAACGTTAGGAATTGTTTCATCATACTGAGTCATGCAAACAAAATTAACCTTTAAATAGCCTCTATTTCGCTTAAATTTATCAAAATCAGACTCAACCAAAGATCTAGTTATTTCTCTAGCTCTATCTGGTCTAAAATTAGTAAATATAACGCTGTCGCCAGAATTAATAGTTGCATTATCTAAACAAACAGTCGGAACTATAAATTCATCAGTTATTCCATTTTTATATGATTCTTCAATTGCTTCCACAGGACTATTAGCCCTCTTACCAATTCCATCAACCATAGCCAAATAAGCTTTTTCTACTCTATCCCAGCGATTATCACGATCCATTGCATAATATCGACCTGATATAGTTGCAATTTTTCCAACACCTATTTCTTGCAATTTCTTCTCACAATTTTTAACAAAATCAATTCCAGAAGTTGGAGGAACATCTCTTCCATCAGTAAAAGCATGTATATAAACTTTATCTAGTCCAAAATCTCTAGCCATTTCAACAACTCCATATAAATGGTCAATATGGCTATGAACTCCTCCATCCGATAAAAGTCCCATAATATGCAATGCCGTGTTATTCTGTTTGCAGTTTTGCATGGCACTAACTAAAACCTCATTATCAAAAAATTCTCCATCATTGATAGCCTTAGTTATTCTAGTTAAATCCTGATATACAACTCGCCCAGCACCCATATTAGTATGTCCAACCTCAGAATTTCCCATTTGACCGTCAGGCAGACCCACATCCATACCAGATGCACCAATATCCACAGTAGGACAATTGTTCAATATTCTGTCAATAGTTGGAGTTTTAGCTGCATGTATAGCATTTCCATAATCTTCTTTATTGTCACCAAATCCATCTAAAATAATTAAAACTAAAGGTTTTTTAGCCATCTCAAACTCTCTCCCTACACCATATAAAATCAACAAAAAATCATACGCATATCACAAATTTTATTTATGATAGGTATAATTTTTTGAAGTTTATACTTTAAGTAATATTAATTTTTACTTGCAGAATCGACAATTGCTGCAAAATCTTTTGCTTTTAACGAAGCTCCTCCAATTAATCCGCCATCAACATCTTCTTTTGATAAAAGTTCATCACAATTTTTAGGATTCATAGATCCACCATATTGTATAGTCAATTTTTTTGAAACATCTACATCAAAAATCTCACTAACAACATTTCTTATAGTTCCACAAACCTCAGCTGCCTGATCTGCTGTTGCTGTTCTTCCAGTTCCAATTGCCCAAACAGGTTCATATGCAACTATAATGTTCTGCATTTGTTCCGTCGAAACATCTTTTAACGCTGTTTTGATTTGCATTGAAACAATCTCTGAAGTAATCCCATTTTCACGTTCATCTAAAGTTTCTCCAACGCAAACTATTACATTTAAATTTTCTTTCAAAGCAGCTTTTAAACGCAAATTAACTGTTGAATTTGTTTCCGCAAAATATTGTCTTCTCTCACTATGCCCCAAAATAACATACTCCACACCTAGTTCTTTAAGCATACCAGCAGAAATCTCACCAGTATAAGCTCCACTAGCCTCAAAATGACAATTTTGAGCTCCAACTTTAATATTAGTTCCAGCAGTCTCGTTTAATGCTGTTTCAAGATTTGTAAAAGGAACACATATTACAACATCGCAATCTGCACTTTCAACCAAAGGCTTTAGCCCACTTATAAGTTCTCTTGTTTGAACACGATCATTATTCATTTTCCAATTTCCAGCAATAACCGCTCCACGATCTGACTTTTTCATTTTAAAATACAACCCCTTAAAAATTCCCAAAGACACTCAAGCTTAATATTAAGCCTCAGATATGCAAGCAACTCCTGGCAATTCTTTTCCTTCTAAGAACTTCAAAGATGCTCCACCACCTGTTGAAATGTGACTCATTTTTTCACCGAATCCCAAAATATTAACTGCAGCAGCAGAATCACCACCACCAATTATAGTTATTGCATCTGTTTCAGCAAGAACTTTTGCAATTCCCATAGTTCCGTTAGCAAGTTGTGGATTTTCAAAAACACCCATAGGTCCATTCCAAACAACAGTGTTTGCCGATCTAACCGCATCAGAAAAGAGTTCAATAGTTTTAGGTCCCATATCAACACTCATCCATTCTGGATCCATATCTTCAATAGAACAAATTTTAGTTTCAACTTTAGCATCAATTGGATTAGGGAAATCTTTTATCATAACACTATCTACAGGAAGAAGCAATTTAACGCCTTTTTCCTCAGCTTTTTTAAGCATTTCTAAACAATAATCAAGCTTGCTATCGTCTACAAGAGATGTTCCAACATTATAACCCTGAGCCTTTAAAAATGTATAAGACATTCCTCCGCCAATTATAATAATATCGGCCTTATCGAGAAGATTTTCAATAACTGCAAGCTTATCAACAACTTTAGCTCCACCTAAAATTGTAACAAAAGGTCTTTTTGGATTATCAATAGCATCACCCAAAAATTTCAATTCTTTTTCAATTAAATATCCAACTGCTGTTTCATCTATATATTCAGTTACTCCAACTGTAGAGCAATGTGCACGGTGAGCAGTTCCAAAAGCATCATTTACAAAAACATCAGCTAAACTTGCAAGTTCTTTGCTAAAATTGCTCTCATTTTTAGTTTCTTCAATGCGATATCTTGTATTCTGAAGAAGAACAACATCCCCATTTTTCATTGAAGCAACAGCAGCTTTTGCGTTTTCCCCAACAACATTATCATCTGCAGCAAAAACAACTTCTTTTCCAAGTTTTTCAGAAAGTCTTTTTGCAACAGGAGCCAAAGACATCGAAGCCACAGGCTCTCCTTTAGGTTTGCCCATATGAGAACACAATATAACCTTAGCTCCTTCATCAATTAACTTGTTTATAGTTGGAAGAGATGCTATTATTCTATTCTCATCTGTTATTTCACCATTTTTAAGTGGAACGTTAAAATCACAACGAACCAAAACTTTTTTTCCTTTAACATCTAAATTATCTATTGTTTTTTTATTAAGAGACTTCATAAACACCAAAACCTTTCATAATTGAAATATAAATATAAAATTAAGCAAAATCCATTAAAAACTAAATAAATTTGCAAAAATCACAACCGTTCTTATTATATTCTAAATTTAATATTTTTTCAAGTTTTAAACTCAAAATAGAACATATAACGATGGAACAAATAACCTAGTCGAAAAATAATGAAAACAAAAAATAAAAATTAATGTTTATATTTTAATACAATATGATATGATATAATATAAATTATATTAATGTAAATATTTTTTCCAAATTAAATTCAGGAGGTTGATTACTATGTCTAAAAAGAATGTTGAATTGTTTGTTCTGGAAAAAAGAAAAAATGAAGCCTTAAGAAAAGAATGGGAAGAAACGGCAAAAAAAGGAAACAATCTTAAAGAAAATGAGCAAGAATCTTTTTTTTACAAAGAATTATCTCCAATTGCTAAAAAATTTGGTTTTAATTTTTCATACAACGATTTTTATGAATATAAAAAACATAACCCAACCCCTAATAATGATGAAAAATTAAGCGATGATGAATTATTTAACGTTGCTGGGGGGCAGAAAGTAGATTGTTACGTAGGTATGTATAGTAAAAACAAAAACAAAAACAGTTTAAATTGTTTTAGTATTACCAACATAAAATCCTGGTGGGATTAAATTACAAATATGAACAGATTCTTAAAACTAATAAACATCATTTTATTATGTTACTATATAACAAAAAAATATATAAGTTCACGACGATTTCATTACTCTACGTGAACTTTTTTCATATTCATTACCTTACAAACGACATTTTAATGAGAATATCTAATTAATTCCAGTTATATTTTGTTAACTGTCCCTGATTTTCTAAATTAGGAAAATTCCACTGCCTTAAAACTTCATATGTCCCAATAGCAACTGCATTAGATAAATTTAAACTGCGAATTCCCTCTCCCATAGGCATACGAACACAATTTTTAGGATTATCTTTTAAAAGTTCCTCTGGCAATCCAGCATCCTCGCGTCCAAAAACCAAATATGCTCCATCAAGATATTTAACATCTGAATAAACATTCTGCGCTTTGGTTGTAAAAAAATACATGTTTTCTATAACATTTAATTTCAAAAACTCATTCAAACTCTCATACATAGTTATATCTAAATATTTCCAATAATCAAGTCCTGCTCTTTTTAATTTACGATCATCAATTTTAAAACCAAAAGGTTTAACTAAATGTAATCTACACCCCGTCGCAGCACAAGTCCTTGCTATATTTCCAGTGTTTTGTGGTATTTGAGGTTCAATTAACACAATATTTAAAGTAGCCATTTTAAAATACCTCATTATAAGATAAAAATTATATAACATAAAGAATAAAGAACCATCTTAATCCCAAGTATATTCTTATTCTTCATCAAAAAAACAAATATTAAAGGGCATGTCCACCAGACACCTTTATTACTTGTCCCGTGAGCATTCTTGCTTGCTCGCTCGCTAAAAACAAAATAGTTTCAGCAATATCTTCCGGTTTAATCAATTCGCCCATTGGAATTAACGGAATAACTGTTTTTTCCAAATCATCATCAATCCACCCTGTTTGAGTAGGTCCGGGCGCAACACAATTTACAGTTATCCCATATTTTGCAACTTCAAGAGCAATGCTGCGAGTAAGCGCTTCTAAAGTTGCTTTACTCGCTCCATAAGTAATTTGACCTGCAAAAACTTGTGATGCATCAGTAGAAAGATTGATAATTCTGCCATACTTTCCACGATTCTTAATAAATTCTCTTGTCATCAAAATACTTCCGCGCACATTAACCTTAAATGTATTGTCAATCACATTTTGGGTTATTTTTTCTATAGTATCAATACCATCCATGTCTCCAGCTGCAGCATTATTAACTAAAACATCAACTCTTCCATATTGTTTTATAACTGTAGAATATATTTCTTTAACCAAATTTTCATCAGAAATATCACTCTCTAAAACAATATAATCAGCATTCATTTTCTTAAGCTTACTTTCTACAATATCTGCATTTCCTGCATTCGCTTTGTAATATCTATCTGCTCCATTTTTATCAGTTTGGTTTTCGTCAAACTGCCTAGGTACTTTTTTATATGTTAAAACCACCTTTGCTCCTTCACGAGCAAATGCAAAAGCTGTGGTTGCTCCAATCCCCTGAGGATTATTTGCTCCCGTAACTATAACCACTCTACCACTTAATCCATAACTAATCACTTACAGTCCCTCCTATAAAATGCAAAATCTCTCAAGATAAATCTGCATTTTTACACAACAAAGTGCTAAATTCAATAAACTTTTCTATTGCATAAACACTTCAATATACTATGTTTATGGCTAAAATAGAAAAAATCAGAATTTAGCACATAATGATATATATTTCAAAAATCAATCATGAATGTGACAAGATTCAGCTGGCGGAATTTTTCCCAAAATTGGCTCAGGATCTATTCCCTTACTCTTATAATAATCCGCCAACGCTGCTTTTATTGCCTGCTCAGCTAAAACAGAACAATGAATCTTTATTTTAGGCAAGCCTTCAAGTGCCTCAACAACAGCCTTATTTGTTAACTTGGCTGCTTCTTTAATATTTTTGCCTTTAATCATCTCTGTTGCCATAGAACTAGTCGCAATTGCAGATCCACACCCAAATGTCTTAAATTTAACATCTGTTATTATATCATCTTCTATCTTAAGATACATTTTCATGATATCTCCGCATTTTGCATTACCAACTTCGCCAACACCATCTGCATCTTCAATTTCGCCAACATTTCTAGGATTCATAAAATGATCCATAACTTTTTCCGAATATTCCATCGCCATTATTTTCACGCTCCCATAATACATCAATTTCTATTCATTCCAAATAGGAGACATTTCTCTAAGTCTAGAAATCACTTTTGGAATAGTTTCTATCATATAATCAATTTCTTCTTCTGTATTTTCATCGCACAAACTAATTCTTAAAGAACCATGCGCTATTTCATGAGGCAAACCTATTGCCAACAAAACATGTGACGGATCTAAAGATCCCGAAGTACAAGCCGATCCACTAGAAGCACATATTCCATATCCATCCAGCAAAAGCAATATAGACTCTCCTTCAACACCTTCAAAAGAAAAGTTAACACTTCCACTTAACCTATGCTTTAAAGAGCCATTAACTCTAACCTTAGGAACTCTATTTAAAATACCATCTATTAATTTATTTCTCAAACGTTCAAGCCTTTTATTACGATTAAGAATGTCTTTGCTAGCATCTTCTAACGCTTGACCAAGACCAACAATGTATGGAACATTTTCAGTTCCACCCCTAAAACCTCTCTCTTGAGCACCTCCATCAAGAAAATTAGGTATACGAATGCCTTTTTTTACATAAAGCAACCCAACTCCTTTAGGAGCACATATTTTATGTCCAGAAAGCGAAAGCATATCTATGTTTTGTTTATGAACATCAATTTCAACATGTCCCACAGCTTGAACGGCATCAGTATGAAAAAGAACATTCCTTTTGTCACAAATAACCCCAATTTCACTAATAGGCAATATCGTTCCAATTTCATTGTTAGCATACATTATAGTTACAAGAGCAGTCTTATCTGTTATAGCTTCTTCAACTTGCTCAGGCGTAATCAGTCCCTCACTATTCACAGGCAAATAAGTTACCTCAAAACCATCTTCTTCCAAGCTTTTGCATGCATTTAAAACAGCATGATGTTCAAAATTAGTTGTTATTATATGGTTTTTACCATTCTTCTTTGCTAATTTAGCACCACACTTAATTGCCCAATTATCTGACTCTGTTCCACAAGACGTAAAAAATATTTCTTCTGGCAAAGCTCCTATGGCATCAGCAGCTTTTTTTCTAGCGGTTTCCACTGCTAATTTTGAAACATGTGCAATTGAATATATGCTACTAGGATTACCAAATTTTTCTTTAAAATAAGGCAACATCGCACTAAAACAAGATTCAGATACCTTAGTTGTTGCCGAATTATCTACATAGACAAAAGGTTTTTTCATCTAAATTTTCATCTCCAAAATCAATATTATTAATAATACAGCTATAATTAGAATTATATATCAATTTACCATATTTTTCAAGCACGTCCAACAAAAGCAAGTACTCCAAAACAAATAACAACACCTATATTATTATAGACTATAGATATTCTTGTCCATACACAATTTAATTATACATAACAGTTATTAACATATACAATATAAATGTTATAAAAATTTTCTTGACTCTTGAACAGCTAATTGATCACATTTTTCATTCTCTGGATGTCCCGAATGTCCCTTAATCCATTCAAACTCCACTTCGTGCTTATCTAGCAACTCTAACAATTGTTCCCACAAATCAACATTTAGTGCTCTATCCTTTTTGTTTCTCATCCAACCGTTAGCTTTCCATTTTTTCGCCCACCCCAAAACAACTGCATCAATAACATATTTAGAATCACTGTGTATAAAAACCTTACACGGTTCATTTAACGCTTTAAGGGCAGATATAATCGCCAAAAGTTCCATTCTATTGTTAGTAGTTTGTTTTTCTCCCCCACTCATTTGACGCTCATATTTTCCATACCTTAATATTGCACCCCATCCACCAGGTCCTGGATTTCCACTACAAGCTCCATCACTATATATATCTACAGTTTTCATAATCAATCTCCTTTAATTTTATAAAAAATAGATATTTGAGAACCATTTTAAATTATGAAATTCAGCATACCAAATTTAGCGGATATTTTCAACATAATATCTGTATAATTTATATATTCAATAAAAAAGCGGCCAACCAAAAAGATCAGCCACTAAATCAAATATATGTATTCAATTAATAGAACCTACCATAACCTATAATCTTCTGGCTACCACTGCTCCATAATCCATGTTCACCTATTGGTCTACCTGGAAGATTAGCACCAACAGCTCTTCCGCCACCAACATATACTTCAACATGGTTTACTCTTCCTCCAGATGCCCAGAAAACCAAGTCACCAGGTTGAGGATTTGAAACCTTTGTGCAAGAACTATACAATCCTGCAGCACTATGAACAATACCAATACCAGCTGCTCTATATGAATATTGAGCTAAACCTGAACAGTCAAGTGATATTCCACCTCTGTTTGAGCCATATATACAACCTATACATGAACGAGCCGCATTAACTATAGCTTGTCCAACAGAAGAATTACTTGGTGCAGGTGGTGGTCCACCAGCTGATCTATTAGCACTCTGAGTCTTTTTATTTTTATTAGCTCTGCTAGCTTCTTGAGCTCTTCTACTTTCTTCAGCCTTCTTAGCTTCTTCAGCTTTTCTAGCTTCCTCAGCTGCTTGAGCTCTTCTAGCTGCTTCAGCTTCCTGAGCCTCTTGAGCTAATCTAGCTTCCTCAGACCTCTTTGCTTCCTCGGCTTCACGTTTTTTCTGAACAGCCAAACCAACTTCACGTTTTACTCTATAAACCGCAGTTGAAACCTGACTAGCGTTAGAAGCAGGAATTTCAACATCATCAGCTGCAGAAACATTAACACTTAATCCAAAAAAAGCACTTGTAACAATAGCTGTAGACACAGCTGCTGTCAAAAATTTCAAATTAAATTTACCATTAAACTTCTTCAATTAATAACACACCTCCGTAATTAATATGAAGTCAGTATAAAACAAAACTTAAATGTTACAACCTCGTAACATGTTTATATTATAACAAATTAATTACAACTATTTGTGAACATTTTGTAAACATTTGACATCCAACAAACTTAGATATATTCGCATTCTTCGAATTAATATTAATAACTGTTTTTTTATTTAACAATAAAATATTACTTTTTTTACAATTTGTGTTTTCATAATTTTTTAGTTAACGACAAAAAACATTTCTAATTTCAATTAAAATTAGAAATGTTCAAAAATTTAACATTGACAAAAATAACAAATGTCTTACACAACCTAAAAACTATTACAAACTTACTTTTCGTTATCTTAACAATCACCTAGTTCATAGGCTTATATCTACTACGAATAGTTTCTTCCTTAACAACAGCACCATTTTTGCGGACAATTTTCTTTGCTACAGCAACACAACCATCTTTTCCAGCACTTGTTGCCTTAGGTATGGTAGATTCAATATATGAAGTCATTTCAACATCATAATCTTCGCTAGGATTTTTCTTTCCCATAATTGTAAATGTTAAAGTATTATTGGTTACAGTAGCTTTTATTCTTACTGGTGTTGACCTACTATTTTTAAATTTAAAATCTGTTCCCCCAGAATCAAACGCAGCATCCTGTCCCAATGGTACATAAATGATTGTATAAGAATGATTGTGTCTTTCAACTATATCCATATTTGCTCTAACAGCGGCAATGTATAGGGTTGATGTAACCTGACAAATTCCACCACCAATTCCTTGAGTCTGTCCTTGAGGTGTATAAACAATAGCATCTTTATATCCCTGAGCTTTATTACCAGGACCAATAGTAGCAATAGCTGAAAACACCTCACCAGGAGCAAGTGTTGTATTATTTATTGCTTCAGCTGCTTTTCTAAGATTATGAGTTCTATTAACTTCTGCCGACGAAAAATTAGATGTATATGTTCCAATAACATCTGGACAGTCTGCATTATCATGCTCTAATTTTAACTGAGCAACAGTAACCTTAGGTTTTGTTATTTTTAATGGTATCCTATACGTACCTTGCCCAGGTTCAGTTATAATTCTCTTCGCTTCATCAATATCAAAGTCTACACCATCAGATTCTTTGTCATACTTAGATTTTCCAGCACTAGTAACAGAATACTTTGCATCTTGGGGATCACACTTAATTTCTTCTTTTATCTTATCGATATTGATAGCTATATCTTCGTTTAAAATTTGTTCACTTTTCGCACTCATATTATTGAAAGATAATTCTTTCATTGAACTAACTGCCTCATCTACAACTAACTGTTCATTAATCTTTTCTCCCGGAGATCCAGCAGAAACGTCTAAATTATCTTTAACTCTCTTATATGAATATTTTAATGGATCCACTTTAGTTTTTTGCGCAAATTCTTGAACTGCCTGCAACAACTTTTCTTTATCATAATGAACATCCGGATTTACCGTCTCCCCACTTTTATAATTAGCATTCTTTGCAGCATCAAAAACCTCTTGAGCCACATAATTAAAATTATATTCACTGGCTTTTATTTTCAAAATATTTCCTTTAAAATCAACTTCTAATTCACCATCTTCAAAAGCTGGATTAATCTGATCATCTAACAATTGTTGAACATCTTCTTCTCGCATACCAGCTAAGCTAATTCCCAAAAAAGTGGCCTCTTTTGGCAAACGAGATTGATGATATTGAACGAGCAAAATCACACTAACTATTATTGCTATTGATCCAGCGCAAACTCCTGAAATTTTTGAAATAAATATGGCTCTACTACTTAATTTTTTCAATTACGCTACACTCCCTAACAAAAATATTAAAAAATAACATTAAATAAAATGTAAGAACACAGTCATAAAACCCGAGAATTATTATATCACATTTACTATTATAAAAAGTAAACAAAATATTAACAATATAATTTAAAATATATAACAAAAAGATACGAATTTCTGCAAAGTCTTACATTGCAGTGTTTTATATTAAATAAAACAAACAATAAGCATTATTAATTTTTATTCAAATACACATATTTATACATTGAATAAAAAACACACAATTTCAACCCCCATAAGTTATATGCTGTGTAACTTGACAATTTAAACTTAAAACTGCTACTATTACGTTATACTATTATAGATAATGATGATACAAAAAAATTGTGACATCAATTAACACAACAGTTATAATTAAACAGATAGGGGGATTTAATATGCAAAGTTTTATTTATGACATACCAACAAAGGTATATTTTGGTCCTAATCAAATTGATAATAACTTATCCAATGAACTTAAAAAATTTGGAAATAAAGTGTTATTGGTATATGGTGGAGGGTCTATTAAAAAAATTGGATTGTATGACAAAATAATAAATGAACTAAATAGCGCCAACCTCCAAGTATTCGAACTATCTGGAATAGAGCCAAACCCCAGACATACTTCTGTTAACAAAGGTGCTCAAATATGTAAACAAGAAGATATCGATGTTATATTAGCTGTAGGCGGTGGTTCCGTAATTGACGCAACTAAATTTATGGCTGCCGGTCGATACTATAACGGAGACACATGGGATTTTTTAATTGGTAAAGCTCAATTCACAAACGCCCTGCCTATTGTTAGCATATTAACCCTATCAGCCACGGGATCTGAAATGGATACCGGAGGAGTTATTACCAACACTGAAACAAAAGAAAAATTGGGAAATTCCCACCCTATGTTACGGCCAAAAGTGTCTTTTCTAGACCCTACTAATACATACAGTGTTTCAAAATATCAAACCGCTTGTGGAAGCGCAGATATTTTATCGCACATAATAGAAGTTTATTTCTATTCATACGATGCTATGTATATGTTAGACACTGTCATGGAAGGTTTAATGAAAACTGTAATAAAATATGCTCCAATAGCTATCAGTCAACCCGATAATTATGAAGCCAGAGCTAACCTCATGTGGGCATCTTCTTGGGCCATTAACGGTTTTGTGGGACAAGATAAAAAGCATGCTTGGAGTTGTCACCCTATTGAACACGAACTTTCTGCATTCTATGACATAACTCATGGTTTAGGATTGGCTATTTTAACTCCAAGATGGATGAAACATGTTCTGAGTAGCAATACCGTTGATAAATTTTATCAATTTGGAGTAAACGTTTTTGATATAGACAAAAATTTAAGCAAAATGAAAGTAGCTGAAACAGCTATAGAAAAATTAGAATCATTTTTATTTAAAGATTTAAATTTATCGGATAATTTAACAAAGCTTAACATAGATGATTCCCACTTTGAAACTATGGCCGAAAGAATAACAAAAGATGGTCCATTAAAAGGATTCGTAGATTTGAGTAAAAACGATATAATAGAAATATATAATGCATGCTTATAAAAACTATGCAAAAAAAATATCCTGAGAAAACAACCTCAGGATATTTCTTTTGGTTCATTAGTTAATTTCTTAGCCAAATATATAAATGGTGTTCCTGCTAAAGAAATAATAATTTCTAAAACACTAGCAACATTTGAAGCAGTGCACATTGTTATTACATCATATATACCGGAAAACGCTAAAAAAGTAAACAAATAGTTCTGCAAACAACTTGAAATTATTGTAGACACATTGTTTCTCAACCACAAAAATTTAGGGAATCTTTGCTTTACTTTCTTGAATATTTGTATATCCAACAAACTACTACCCAAATACATAAGTACGCTAACAATTCCTATTCTTATATTAACAGGGAATAATGTCATCATGCTCTCCTGTCCAAAATCCACTTCACTAGGAACATATGGCAATGCAAGAGCCATAATTATCATAAACAAAACCTGCGAAGTTGCTCCAAGCATGGCAGCTCTTCTACTATCTTTATATCCATATTTCTCACTCATAATATCAGAAGCCAAAAATATAGAGCCAAACATTACATTTCCCATATTAGTGGTAAAACCTAATAAAGTAATACTTTTACATACTAATATATTAGAAGCAATCGTGGCCATACATATCCAAATATATAGGCCTTCCTTTTTAAAAAACTTCTCAACTATCACCAACAAACTAAATGTGACAATAATATTTATAATTCCTAAAATAATGTTCATCAATTTTCCTCTTTCCTTTTTTATACTAGGCGGCGTAGAATAACTAGTATTTTAAATTCTACCAAATAAAGTTTGATTTTAATTTTTCACCATTATCAATTACTATATCCTCTCCTGTCATACTTTTATTAACTACACTAACAAAATAGACAAAATCTGCAATTTCTTTCGGCTCTGCCCATTTGTCTAGTAATGTTTCATCTAAAACCTGTCTATATAAATTTTCATCATTTAATATATGTTCATTTAAATCTGTAATAACTCCTCCTGGAGATATTGAATTAGCTGTTGCTCCATATTCAGCAATTCTTAAGGCAACATTTTTCATATATGTAACCACTCCACCTTTAGAAGCTGCATATTCAGGAAATTCTGAACCAGTGCTAGCACTACTAGAGGCAATAAAAACTATGCTTTTAATATTTGGTGTTATATATTTTTCAGTTACTTTAATTGTTCCTTTTAAATTAACATCTATTGTGTCGCCTTCCTGAATTCCAGCATTATTAACAATTATGTCAATATCATTTAAATCTGGTAATTCACCACATATGTCTTGAACATAATGAACATATCTATCATTTGTTATTTGTGAATCTGCTATATCAAAACCAATAACGTCAAAACCTTCTGACAAAAATTTTAATGCTATAGCTCTTCCTATTCCAAAGCTACTGCCAGTTACTAAAACTTTCATTAATCTAAGCCCCCTCTGAAAGCAATAAACTATTAAAACTACATAGCATTCTACACATCCGGACAAAAAATAAACACTAAATGACATTTTACATCAAAAGCATAACAATGTCAATTTAACGTTTCAATAACACAATGAATATAAAAAGTATTACATGACCATAATATATACTAATAAAAATATTATTGGAGGATAGCAAAATGAAAGCCACAGGAATTGTTAGAAGAATAGACGATCTAGGCAGAATTGTAATACCAAAAGAAATTCGCAGAACAATGCATATCAACGAAGGGGATCCATTAGAAATATATACAAAATCAGAAGGAGAAATAATATTTAAAAAATACTCCCCCATAGGAGAACTACGTTCTTTCGCCAACCAACATGCAAATATCCTATCTAAAATAATAAACATACCCGTTATAATATGTGATCGAGATAATATAATTGCAGCTGCGGGTATTTCTAAACGTGAAATTATAAACAAACCAATTTCACAAGAACTAAAAAACATATTACAGCAAAGGCAAACATATACCACACAGAAAAACAAACCTCTTTACCCGTCACAAGAAATAAAAAACAATATATTGGTTTGTGCACCAATAATATCTTCCGGAGATTTAAACGGAGCAGTAATATTACTTTCAACAAGTTCCATATTTGCAAACGATGTGCACATTAAATTAACACAACTAACCGCTATGATTTTGGCTAAACAAATATCAGAATAATTTATATTTTAAACTTGCCAGTCATCTTATAGTGTATCCAATCACAAATATTTGTTATATGGTCTGCCATTCTTTCCAATGCCCTACCCATAAGTATAAAATTAATAGAATTTTCAACTCCAATAATATCAATATCTTTTATTATATTACTCTTTAAATCTTCAAAAATTTCATCTGAAACAGAATCTTGTTCATTAACTTTTTTTAATTTCTCATCATTTTGCTCCATATGTCCTTTAATCATCCCAATAAACATTTGTTTGGCATTTTTCCCTAGTTTGATTATTTTTTTCATACATTTAACATTATCATCCAATTTAATATCCAAAAAATGCTCGCAAACAGATGCCGAATAATCCGATATTCTCTCCAAATCTGTTATCATTTTTAAAACAGATGTTATTTCCCTCAAATCACCCGCAACAGGTTGCTGTCTAATTATTATATCAATACAAAACTCTTCTATTTCTATTTCTAATTTATCAACTAAATCATCACTCTCTATTACTTCTTTTGCAAGTTGCCTGTCGTTATTTTTTAATGCCGTCAACATCATATCTATGTTGCTTTTTATAGTCATATCCATCTTTAATAACATTTTATGCAGTTTCTCGAGTTCTCCTTGAAATCTTTTCCTCATAACAAAACAACTCCTCCACTTTTTATTAACCAAATCTTCCTGTTATATAATCTTCGGTTCTCTTGTCAACCGGATTTCTAAACATTCTATCTGTATCAGAATATTCTATAACTTCTCCCATTAAGAAAAATGCTGTCTTATCTGCAATTCTAGTTGCTTGCTGCATATTATGAGTTACAACAATAACAGTATATTTCTTTCTAAGTTCCATCATCAAATCCTCTATTTTCAATGTAGATATAGGATCTAATGCCGATGTAGGCTCATCCATTAAAATAATATCGGGTTCTATAGCCAAAGCTCTTGCAATACATAGTCTTTGTTGTTGTCCCCCAGACAATCCAAATGCAGATTTTTTTAATTTATCTTTCAAATCATCCCATATTGCCGCACCTCTTAATGACCGCTCAACTATCTCCTCAAGTTTTTTCTTGTCTTTTATCCCATGAATCCTAGGCCCATATGCAACATTATCAAATATACTCATGGGAAATGGGTTTGGTGTTTGAAAAACCATTCCAGCGCATTTCCTAAGCAACGTCACATCTGTTCTTGGATCATAAATATCTTCACCAGATATAAAAATTTTGCCCTCTATTCTACAATTATCCACCAAATCATTCATTCTATTTATACTTTTTAGACAGGTTGATTTTCCACATCCAGATGGTCCAATAAAAGCTGTTATTTTCCCTTCAGGAATTTTTAAATTTATATTCTTAAGAGCATGGTGTTCACCATAAAAAAGATTTAAATTTTCAATAACAACTTTATTATTTTTTTCCTTTTCCAAAACATTTTTCTCCTATATTTCTTTATAGTATAAATTTTAATGTATAAATTTTTTTGCAAGCAATTTTGCTAAAACATTTAAAACAAAAATTAAAATTAACAA
This sequence comes from Oscillospiraceae bacterium, assembly GCA_902798695.1. GTDB lineage: Bacteria > Bacillota > Clostridia > Oscillospirales > Ruminococcaceae > RUG12519. The sequence continues at coordinate 12,193 of CADBXK010000002.1, read as the reverse complement.
TATAGTAGCAATAGCAAAACATATTTTCATTGCATCAGGAACACTACCATTTCCAGACATATAGTAAAGATGTAACGTCAAAGTTCGTCCACTAGAAAAAATATGACTAAACACTTCTTTTGGCATTTTAGTTCCAGTTCCTATTGTTAACAAAAACGCCGCCGATTCTCCCATAATCCTACCAACAGCTAAAATAACCGAAGTTAAAATCCCAGGAACCGCACATGGCAAAACAATCTCAAATATGGTTCGAAATTTCCCCGCTCCTAATGCCAATGCACCATTTTTATATGAATTAGGAACTGTAAGCAATGCTTCTTCGGTTGTTCTAATTATTCCGGGTAAAACACAAATTATCATAGTTAAACATCCAGCTATTATCGAAGACCCTAGACCAAACAAAACACAAAATATCGCATATCCAAACAAACCAAATAAAATTGACGGAATTCCTGCCAAAGTTTCAGTGGAAAATCTAATTAATTTAACAAACTTTCCCTGTTTAACATATTGGGTTAAATATATTGCTGCACCAATACCTATCGGAATTGCAAATATCAATGTAAAAAATTCAACATACAGCGTATTAATAATTATTGGTAATAGTCCATCACTTTCGGCAGACGACAACAAGAAGTCCAAAGAAATATATCCTGCTCCATTAACGATGATATATGCAATTAATAAAATAAAAAAGCCAACGGTAAGTAATGCAGAAAAATATATTAACATCTTTAAAACAACATCAGACTTTCTAACTCTTTTTGAATATAGAGATATATTTTTTCTCACATCACTCTCTGTCTTATCTATTTGTTGCATCTATTTGCACACCTCTCTTGGATATTTTCATAAAACTTATATTAACAATCATTATAAAAACAAATAAAACCAATCCTATTCCAAAAAGAGACTGTCTAAACAAACCAGAAGAATATGCCATATCTATAGCAATACCAGTAGTTAATAGTCTAACAGATCCCAACAACTCAGGAAAATTCACAATATTTCCAGCAACCATTATAACAGCCATAGTTTCTCCAATAGCTCGACCCACACCTAAAACAATTCCAGACAAAATGCCCGATCTAGCTGCAGGCAAAGTCACCTTAAAAATTGTTTGAATATGAGTTGCTCCAAGTCCTAGAGAAGCTTCCTTATATGATTTTGGAATAGCTCTAATTGCAGTTTCTGCCGTACTAATTATTGTTGGCAATACCATAATCGCCAAAACTAACATTACAGCAAGCAAAGAATCTCCAACAACAGGTTTTTGACTAAATGTTCTAAAGTCAGAAAACACATTCCTAATAAACGGAACAATGATCATCATTCCAAAAAAACCATATATTACAGATGGTATTCCTGCTAACAATTCTACAATAGGTCTAACAAAAAAACCAATCTTCTTTGAAGCTATTTCAGACAAAAACACAGCTGTTAAAACTCCAACAGGAACTCCAATAATTACTGCGCCAAAAGTTCCAAAAAGAGACGCCAATATCAAATATAAAATTCCATACTTCCCACAAGATGGATCCCACTCAAAACCAAACAAAAAATTAAAAATTCCTACTTCAATAATAGCTGGTAGTCCAGAAATAATCATGTACAATGTTATTAAAAAAACTAATCCAACAGATATAGAAGCAAAACAAAAAAACACAGCCTCTGCAAGCTTTTCTCCACCATTCAACCAAACACTAAATATTGCACAAGCAATTCCAAATATTAATGTTAAGAAAAACGGCCATATAAACCCAATATAAACTCTATTACTACTAATATTTAAGTCAACTATTTGTCTTTTCAAATCACTAACTGTTATTAATGACAATATAGGGGTTATTGCTCCAATAACAAAGCTCTCAGCGGCAAGTATCCTCTTTTTTAACAATATAAATAAAACACCAGCCAGAGGGGACAAAACTGCTAGAAAAACCGAAATTCTCATAACATTAGGAAAATTTATGTCGGCTTCACTGCCAGCATTTGTAACATGTAATTTTGAATTCATCAATATGTCTAAACTAGTAACACAAAAATTATCTTGATTTATAATTATCTGAACATATGGCAATAAAAAACATATTAACATTAAAATACTGAGCAGTATAATTAGAAAAAACTTTTTATTTTGATTTAAAAATTCTTTCTTTTCTAAAAACATATCCATTAATTTTAACCCCTCAACAAAAACATAAATTATAACTTAACTAAATTCTCTTGAAATTGGAATTAATTTAGCCTTCTTTATGAGCTCTCGCCCCTCATCAGAATAGACATAATCAATCCAAGCTTTAACTAACTCATCACAAGTTTGTTTTTTTACAATTTGTATAAAAAACCTGCTAAGTTTATAGCTCCCATTCAATATGTTTTCATCTGTCGGTTTAACTCCATCAACATTAATAACATTTACAAAGTCATCCATTCCTGAAAAAGATATATATCCTATCGCATTAGGATCACTTTTCACCTTTTCTTTAACCTTCCCACTGCTATCTAACTCAACAGAATATTGACAATTGTTTTTTGTATTAATATTTTTTTCAAAATCAGTTCTTGTTCCGGAAGCAGCATCTCTTCCAACAACTGTTATTAATCCGTCACGTCCTCCAACTTCATTCCAATTTTGTATTTTCCCTGCAAAAATTTCAGATATTTGATTTATCGAAAGATTTTTTACTCCATTTTCCTTATTAACACAAATAGCTATTCCGTCTATTGCTATATTATATTTATCAAAATACTCTGGATTTTCTTCTTCAGTTAACTCACGAGATATATCTCCTATTTGAGCAACACCATCTTTCACAACTCTTGGAGCTTCTCCCGAACCTGTTCCACTTTTAACAACATCTATTTTAGGATATTTTTTCATAAAATCATTGGCTAACTTATCACAAACTTCTTGCATAGAAGAAGATCCAACCATTTGTAAATTACCAGATAAAACAGAGTTCAACTCAATATTTTTCTTAACGCATCCACTAAAAATCATAGTTATAGAAATCACAAAAAATGTTACAACCACAAACATATTTTTGTTCATATATGTTAAACCACCCATATTATATTTTTAAATAAGAATATTTTCAAATATCATAAAAATTGTACTACAAATATCTATAAACTTCAACCGCTATTTTACATCAACCTATATGAACAAAATAAAAGCAACCAAAAATTAAAATTTTAGTTGCTTCTAATTCTATTGAACACAATCACTATATAATGAAATTTTAGTTAAAGGTCCTTTTTCATCTAACGAAAAATGTACTTCACTAACATAACAAGGTCCCTTAACTGGTATTTTACCTTTAATTTTAACAATCATTCCAGGATATACATCAAGATATTGAGGTACCGTAATTTCATACCTATATCTTTTCTTACCCGCCTCATAAATTAAATATTCGGCTCCTCTATTAGGTAATATGCTCCATTGTCTAGGTGCTTTATAATAACGCACTCTCTTTATTCCTGTTTCTTTTGCCAAGCTATCCTCAAAATATTCAGAAAAATCTACACCTTTGCCATTAGATTTAACAAATACTTTAGATATAACACTAGATCTATCTTCCATTGTAACCAAACTTAAATATTTTATATCTGTTCCAAAATTTATCGGTTCACTAGGTAAATAGGTTCTACCCAACCGAAAATTTTCGTCTACAATTGGATATGTATCGAATGCTTTCCTACAATAAATAGATACAACATCCCAAGCAGTCATTCCTAATTCAACATAAAAATCATTTAAAATAACCTTGTGTGTATTAAAATCCAGTTTATTAATTCCATATGGTTTGGCATATTTATCAAACATAGCTACCACTCCATATGATTTATATTCAATAGGTCTTACCTGATTTTGCCAAATTCTGCATAATAAATTTCTAACTTTAAGAACAAAATAATCTCCATTTTTGCTTAGCTTTCTTTGAATAATATCTACAAAACATGAGTGCACCTTTCCGTTTTCCTTAATAACATCAACTTTTACCAACTTATTACTGACTTGTGTTGCAAATTTAAAACTAAACCATATATCAATTCCAAACTCACCAAAATACATTTCATACGACAAAGGCTTTGGTAAATTAACAATATTATTTTTAATATCATATCCCTTAAGTTGTATTTTCATCATGTAACCTCTAAAAACGCAAACTCAATCTTGCCATTTGGTCTTCCACTCAACAAACTAAGAACAGCGTTGAATTTCTGACTTCCCATAGAAAGTGATTTAATTTCACCAGATTCCATCAATGAAATCAATCTAATAAACTGCTCAGAATTAACAATTGCTTTTCCTTCAATTTTCTTTAACGTTCTACCAAAATCTTTACAGTATATTTCTTCTATAGGCGAATAATATATCGAAATATTTCGAGACATTTTAAGCTCTGTTTCACCAGTAGCCATAATCTTTTCATCTCCAAAATATATAGGAATAAATATTTTTTTGTCATCAAGTAATTCGAATTTTATTCTAGATTCCTGAACATATGCTTCTAAAGAATCATCATAACTAACTGCAAATGACGTAAGTTCATTAAAACCTTCAATATTTTCATAATTTAGTTTTGCTCTAACTTGCTCTGTTAGTTCACGACAATTTTTAGATCCTCTTAATCTTGGCATATATGTTTTTATTGTCAATATGGTCTTCATATCAGTTCCAAAATAAATTTCAGCTGTTAAAAATTCTTGTTTTATAGGACAATCTACCTTGTTTGAAGAAAACGTACTATACACTTTTATATCTAATCCAATTTGTAATATATCTATAACTTTATTTAAAATGTCATACGGTTTCATTATCAATCTCCTTCACAATTAACCTCCAACAACCAAGTTCCAAATCATAATCTCCAGAAACAGTATTGTAAGTATGTTTTTCACACACAACCTTATCTATACAATCAACTTGCTCATAATCAAAAAGCCACAAGCTATATTTATTTTCTTTTATATATCCAATAACACTAACATTATCGGTTGTCTTCTCAATAGGTTTTTTTAATATTTTTTGAAATATGCCCGCACCATCTACTTCCGTATCATTAGAAATTATCTTTAAAGGTTTTCCAAATGCTTTCATAGTTCGTCTCATTTCACTTCTTACATCCATGATTCAAAACCTCCTTGGATGAGAAAAAAGCAAAACCTTCATCAATTAAAAGATGTGCTGCTTCAACACGCCATCTATCAAATAAGCAATTTGCAATTTCAATTTGCTTCTTGGAATCCTTAGATATAGAATATCCATTACCTGAAAATCTACCAGTAGGATCACTGTTAGACTTAGATAAACTAGTCCACAAATTAATCATGGCAGCACAAAGCATTGTTAAAACAGGAATATCTTTTTCATTAATATTTTTTTTGCACCTAGCTTCAACCTGATTGATTGCAACGTTTGCCATAGGTAAATATTTAGACTTTTCACTTTCAGATATATTTGCCATATCAAAAAAAGCATCTAATACTTTATTTACATCCATTTATAACTCCTTTTTATATATAAAGCAGCAAGACACATACGCTTTTCTTACTGCTTCTATAAAATTTATATATTCTAAAATTCAACCACCATAACTATCTATTTACCATTAACATTAAGAACAAAAGATGCATCTTTAAATATTTTAGCAAATCCTGTAATTGTTGTTATTGTAGCCCTATTTATCTGTTTGTCTATTAATTTATCAGCTTCAACACTAACATCTCTTGCAACAACCTGTTCCAAAGCAAATCTTCTATCTAATGCTATTACTTTTCCTTCTGGAACTGCAGAAGATTTAATCAATTTTGCACCAAGAGGATTACTTAAAACACCTGTTCCTTGGAAATTTAACCCTGTCATTGGATTTTGAAATTCTTTAATTGCTAAAATTTTGAGCATAACATCAGGAGCAACTAAAATAGTATTCATTTGATATGTTCCAAATTTACTCCAAAGTTTCAAAAAATCCAAATATGATATTTCGCCTGTCTTTTCAACATTTATCTGTTCAGCAGCATTCTTTTCACCATCACCATTAATTATCACATTAATAGCATCCTCCAAAAGTGTTGTCGCCAAATATGATCCAATTTGTTTTAAAGTAACTCCAAAAATATCCAATTTTTGAAATTGTATTGCCTCATAACTAGCTGATATAGAGCGTCCTCTCTTATTCAATTTAATTAGATGATTTTTCACATTAATCTTAGTTTCAGGAATCTCAGCTCCTTCTTTAACCTTTTCCATGCGTTTTTCTTCATTAGTTGGATCTGAACAGATACTTCTGTAATCCAAGCTGTCTATCTTAGTTTTAGTAGCAACAACGTCATTCAAAATATTAGTTTCTTCCATTCCACTGTTTACAGCTCTCGAAAGAAATTCTGGAAACAACGCAGCAGACTCAGATGTCTGATAAAATTTTTGAACCCTATCTGAATTAGCACCTTTAACTTTAATATCAAAACGTTTTAGCTGTCTTTGAAACGCATCTAATTTTTCTAAAGATGTTCCACGATAATTTTCAGTAGGATCTAACTCCTCCAAAACCTCTATAAAACTTTTGTTAGGTCTATTATACATACCCTTTTCTATTTTTATTGACTCATAATTCATAATAAATATTCCTCCTAAATAAATAACAAATTTTATATAACAAATTGACTATTAGTCTGATTCATTTTTTCTTCACTTAATAATTGTGGTTTAGCACTTTTCAAATTAAGTGCCTTAGAAAACTCACATTTAAAGGCTTCTAGCTCATCTATGTTCATTTTAGAAACTAAACCAGCAAAAGCATCATTATTAACCATAAATTGATTTAAAAAGCTAAGCTTAACAACTTCTCCTCTCAGTTTTTGCAAATGACGCCTGCCTATCTGAGCTTGCTTTTCTAGCTGATTATTATACTCAAATCCCTTAACAACACCTGCTCCAACTTGAGCCGGAACAGCCACAAAAGACCATTCATATGCATCAATTGGGTCTACAAGCATAACGTAGCATGTTTTTCCATCATAGCTCTGACCAATTTCGTGTCCACAACATCCATCATATTCTGCTCCACATATAGAACATGATTTTTTTAACACTCTACAACCAACACTAACTTCTTTAATTATTCCAGCATCAATTTCCATAATCAAATCTTTACAGCGCTCACTTCTAACCATATACGCTTTTGCTTTTAAAACGAATTTTTGTTCACCAAACGAAGTTGTTTCGCCGGTTGGTTCAACACTAGTTTGAAAAATTCGAGCTGTTTGATTTTTTATAGTAGGATTATGATCAAAAATTCCAGTTTTACCTAAAAACAACTCAGATAATTTTTGAAGCGAATCGGTTGTAAAAGATTCTCCTTCTCTATCAATCTCGTTATCACAAAGAATAACTGAAAATGTAAAAATTTCCTCTGGTTTCATTTCTCGTCTAGTATATTTGTTAATTAAATCAATATCTTGCGGATTAATATCAACTGACTTTATAATTTGTTTCAAAATAAAATCCTCCTAACTTTAGTAATTTTTTATTGCGCAACAACCTGTTCACTCAAATCCACTAAAACAGGCTGAGGTTCTCTGCCGTTTTCAAGTTCAATTTTTTCAGCTTGCGCATTATATAATCTGGTTTTGGCTGCTTGAATTTGGTCATTAAAATTCAAAACATCCCATTTAATTTTAGGTCTGTCTGAATAGCCATTAACTCTAAGCGCAGTCGTTGCAATTTTCAAAATGATTGGATTTAAAAGACGTCTGTAATAAGCCAACTCACTCGAAAGAATCTCAGCTTGTTGTTCACTCATTCTTTCTGTAGTAGACCAACTAAGACCTAACATAAAAGGTGGAATAGACAATTTCGAAACAATTTGCTCAACCATCTGTTTTGCCGGAATTTCATAATCAATTATTTGATTATCTGCTCCAATAACCTTTATATCAACATCACCAACAGCCACAAAATCTCTTATGTCCCCTCTTTTGCTAGCGGCCATTCCATCAGACCATTCTCTAGCAATTGTTTCAGCTCGTTCTTTTGCATAAACTTGATCTACACCATTTTCTCCAGGTTTATATGTAACCGCAAATCTAACATTACCAACACGATCAAAATTTTCACCCATAGCACCATATATTTTATTTAAAATATTGGTAACGAAAGGTAAACTATTTAAAACACTCTGTCCACCAACCTCTCCAGGCACCGGATTCAAAGCAGTAAATAAAATTCGTTCAGGATATGTTGGTTCAATTGGAGAGTCAAAACCATTTTTTCTGCAAATTTTTAAGTCGAGCGGATCATTTCCACTCATCAAAACAACATCAGATATATTAGCATTATATAGAGCTGTTATATTCCAATTATCATCAAATACAATTTCCCCAACAGCGTTTCCAAACATTAAAAGGCTGTCTAAATATGTACAAATAAAATGTTCAAGTCCTGTTCTGCTGGCTCCAACTTTAATATTGTAGCTAAAATCATTCAAAAATCTCTCTGCTTTTTCATTATCACAGAAAAACGTAAACCCTCCAATCAGCCTTTCAATTTTTCCAAAAGCCGCATCAATTATGGGAATAGAATTCCTCATAGATTTATATAGATTAATAGCAGGTTCATTTATTCCGCTATAACCCAAAATAGAACTTGTTGAAAAATTATTGTTTGATCTTGTTTGAACAACAACAGGCGAGCAATTTTTATTTTTGTTTCTACGTTTAAATAGTGCCATGCCAAAACATCCCTCCTTTTTAATATAAAAAAATTTTAAGTTAATCATTTCTCTTTGTAGATAAAACAAAAAAGCCATCATCTACTGTTTCATTAATAATTGTACTTACAAAATAGCGCATATCATCCATTGCATGATCATTTTCTTTTTTTACACAATCTCCATGTCCCTTTTCATTCCAGCTATATAGAAAAAACTCTCTAATAGTATTTTCACAACTTTCATGAAATAAAATTTTATTAGAATTAAGAGCTTCCGTAACAAAATTTATTCCAGATATAACATCATTTTTGGCTCTAACAACATCAAATTCCCCATGTCTGCGAATACACTCTATAAAACTGGAAGCTGAGGGGTCTACAACAATAATTTCAACAGGAAAACCTGCAATTAATTTTTTCAATTCACCATAATACTCTTCATCTGTTCGGTGAACCCCATTAATTTTTGAGTCATAATAATATTCTTTAATTCTATACCAAACACCATCAGATCTTCCCCAAAGGCCAAATGAAGTAGGATTTATAATTCCATAATCTCCAGAAACAACATATCTATCAAAATGATCGGGAAGGAATTTAACAACATGTTGTTTTAATGAAAATATAGGGTATACTTGTCCATATGTAGCTGTCCAAACACCTTTAACAAAACGGTTATAAAACGCTCCAGTATATAATGTTTCATAGCGTTTTCTAACACCAGGAGATAACGAAGGATTATCTTGCATAGTAAAATGTAAATACAAAAAATTTTTTTCTTCAGCCTTTTTAATATATTCTTTATAAAACCAATGAAAAGGGTGTTCCGGATTACAATTAAACCAAAATTTCGATTTATTAATAGAACATCTTGCAATTGCTTGTTCAACAAAAGATCTTGGCATCAAAGCCACTTCATCAAGCATAACACCAGCAAGAGTCATACCTTGGATTAAAGAAGCACTTTTCTCGTCTCGTCCCCCAAAAAAATAAAACCGATTTTTTCTATTTTTAAAACAGACATCCATATAATTAGCCGATAATTTATGTTTACAATCAAAGCCAATAGATTTCAGACTATCTATAAGTAGAAAAATGACATTTCGTTTAATTGAAGAAATAGTTTTCCCACAAATTGCAAAACACTGATTATTAAATTGTGAAAAAGCCCAAAAGACGAAAGATAAAGACATACAAACAGTCTTACCAGATCTAACTGCCCCATCACAAATAATAGCATCATAATTTTTATAATTTTCATTATTCCACCAAGTAAGCACTAATTTCTGTTTGTTTGAAAAATTTTTAAATTTGATCGCCAAAGTCCTCACCATCTTCAGCAGTTGAACTTAAAGCCTTAAGAAAATCATTAACATCAGAATCATCACCTATTTTATCAATCAAAGATATCAAAGAATCTATAGCCTTAACCCTATCAGCGAATTTAAACTCAAAACCACCATCTTTCAATTTTTTTATTTCAGAAATTTGAAACAGATCCAAATTTTCAATCTGTTTTTCACTTAATTCTTGTGATTTCAACGCTAAAACCAAAACATCATTTGGTCGATAAAAAATAATTCTCTTTAAAGCAGTAATAGTCAAATTAAAAATCTGATCTTTTTTAAAACCACTTTTCATTTTTTCCAAACACTCTTTAATATCTTCTCTAACCAAAAGCTTCTGTGCAGTTTTCTCAGCAATCAATCTAGAATATCCTGCTTTAATAGCCGCTTCTTTAGCGTTTTGTAAAATGTAATAATATCTACAAAATAATAATTCTTTTTCTTTCAGAAAATTCTCCTCCTTTTTAACATCCCTCCCACTAATAGTCAATAACAAAAAAAAGTTGCACACAAATGTACAACTCTTAAAAAAATATTATTTAATAGAATTTGTTTTTTCAAAAACTTCAGATAATTTTATTTTACTTTCATCGGTTAATCTATCATACCCATGTATATTTTCAAATTCAACGCTAGGCAAAACCAACCCACAATTTGAATCAAAAATCATCTGCTGAAAACCCATTTTTCTAATTTCAAAATCATATTTAGACACAGACATATTGCAAACACTATCCATTTCATCAAAAAAACCAGAAAGATCCAAATTAGGATTAAAATAATTTTTTAAAGAAACCATTGAATTTACAGGATCTTTTCTTAATAACTCACAAAAACAATCTCCGTCTACAAATTTTGCTTCAGGAAACTTTTCATCTATCAAATCATTATCAATATTAATTTCACTCAAATACTGTATAATTTCTTTTAAATCATCGTTGTCTAATTGAATAGTTCGGTCAATTTCAATATCTGTTATATTTTCAATTGCTTCTTTAACACAATTAATACCTCCCCAATCAAAAAGCTCCTGCAAATTTCCACGCTTAAAATCAACCATTGTATAAGTTGTTTTAGGAATATTGGTAATACACACTATATTATCACATGCAGATACTCTAAGCAAAATATAAATATCTGCTGGGTTAGGCTTTTCATCACAAACAGTAATCAACAAATTTATATCTTGTTCATGAGGAATGATAAAGTTTAATCCTGCACGCTTATTTTCAATTACACCGTCATTCATTAAACTACCAATTAGCAAAAATCCTAATGTTAATAAAGCAATAAATGATACAATAAACGAAATAAAAACAATTTTTAAATTCAATTCCACCACCCATCATAAGTATTACCATTATTAAAAATTTAAATCAATATCAACATTTCTAACGTAAAAAACTAACCAGCTAATAAAAAGACACTGGTTAGTTTTTTATAAATAATATATTAATCAAATGATAAAAACAGCTATTTAGATACCCTGAACACGTGACAAAGTTTCTTGAGTTTACCATTTTTATCTCTCTTTTCACCCCAACCAAAACTTATTGAGAATCCTCCAGCAACCTGGTCTAAAAAATCATCTAATTCTTCACCACTTTGATGATTCAAACCATGTTTATATTCACGGAGATCAGCGTATGAAAAATCAAAGCCATATTTTTTAACTATCGAATATAAATTCTCATTGAAGAAAGTTTCTAATTCGTCTTCTTTAAGATTAGTCATTCCTGCTTCTGCTTTTTCTAGTTTTTTTCAAAGTTTCGTTTTTGTTTACTTCTTCAAAAAACAACTCAACATCTTTCTTAGCCATAACCAACAACCTTCTAAATTTAATTTATAAAACATACAATATTTAGTGTTAACCTACAACAATTAATTAAAAATCAGCACCAATTCCCATACCAAAACAAAAAGATTTAATCTTACCATCTTTATCACGAGTACCTCCAACACCAACGCCCATAATTATGCATGTATTTTTTCCTGCACCGCCAGCAACTTGATCCAAAAAATCATGATCTAATTCTTCACCACTTTGAGGAGTCAAACTATGCTTATATTCCCGAAGATCGTCATATGAAAAGTTAAAACCATACTTTTTAACTATTGGCAAAAA